>NZ_JBJZON010000004.1:0-319918 GCF_047200735.1 Pseudonocardia oceanicola | reverse complement strand
CAGCGCGACTCGCGGAAGCCCACAGCGCGACTCGCGGAAGCCCACAGCGCGACTCGCGGGTGGGTCAGGTGTCCCAGCCGTAGAAGACGCGCTCGACCACGGCGCGGGCGCGGCGGGTGGTGCGGCGGTAGTCGTCGAGGAACTGCCCGGGATCGCCGCCGGCCGGGTAACCGAGGGCCGCGGCGACGGCCGCCAGCTCCCGGCCCGAGCGGGGCAGCTGGTCCCCCGGTTTGCCCTTGACCAGCATGATCGCGTTCCGCGCCCGGGTCGCGGTCTCCCAGCCGGCCTTCAGCTCCGCGGCGTCCTCCCCGGTGATCAGGCCCGCCTCGGTGGCCTCGCGCAGCCCCTCGAGCGTGGAGGTGGTGCGCAGCTCCGGGAGGTCGCCGGCGTGCTGCAGCTGCAGCAGCTGGACGGTCCACTCGACGTCGGCGAGCCCGCCGTGGCCGAGCTTGGTGTGGGTGGAGCGGTCGGCCCCGCGCGGGAGCCGCTCGTCGTCGACCCGGGCCTTGATCCGCCGGATCTCGGTCACCTGCGCCGGGGTCAGTCCGTCGGCCGGGTAGCGGATCGGCTCGATCAGCTCCGTGAACCGCCGGCCCAGCTCGGGATCGCCGGCGACCGGCCGGGCCCGCAGCAGCGCCTGCGCCTCCCACACCTCGGCCCAGCGGGCGTAGTACTCCCGGTAGGAGTGCAGGGTCCGCACCAGCGGGCCGGAGCGCCCCTCGGGCCGCAGGTCCGCGTCGACCTGCAGCGCCGGGTCCGGGCTCGGGGCGCCGAGCCGACGCCGCACGACCTCGACGACGGTCGTCGCGAACCTGACCGCCTCGGCGTCCGGGATCGACTCGTCGGCCGGCTCGCACACGAACAGCACGTCCGCGTCCGAGGAGTAGGCGAGCTCGGCGCCGCCGAGCCGGCCCATCCCGATCACCGCGATCCGGGCCTTCGGCGGCTCGCCCGCGGCGATCTCCCTGACCGTGGCGTCGAGCGTCGCGCGCAGCACCGCGACCCACACCGTGGACAGCGCCTCGCACACCTCGGCGACGGTGAGCGCGCCGAGCAGGTCGGCGCACGCCACCCGCAACATCTCGTGCCGGCGCATCGAGCGCGCGGAGGCCACCGCGGAGGTCAGGTCCGGCTGGCGGGCGACGGCGGCGAGCAGCCACTGCCCGACGGCGGCCGGGTCGCGCTGCAGCTCGTCGCGTTGACCGGGATTGGGTGCGGCGAGCACGCGCAGGATCTCCGGCGCGCGCACGAGCAGGTCCGGCACCAGCGCGGACGTCCCCAGCAGGCGCATGAGCCGGTCGGCGACGAGGCCCTCGTCGCGCAGCAGCCGCAGGTACCACGGCGTGTTCGCGAGCGCCTCGGACACCTGCCGGTAGGCCAGCAGGCCGCGGTCCGGGTCCGGCGTGGCCGCCAGCACCTCCAGCAGCACCGGGAGCAGCGTCTGCTGGATCGACGCCGCCCGGGACACCCCGCCGGTCAACGCGCGCAGGTGCCCGAGCGCACCCTCCGGCGACGCCCAGCCCAGCGCCTTGAGCCGGGCCGCCGCGGCCTTCTCCGACAGCCGGGTGGCCTCGGCCGGCAGCCGCGACACGGTCTCCAGCAGCGGCCGGTAGAACAGCTTCTCGTGCAGCCGGCGAACCCGCCGGGCGTTGCGCGACCACTCCGCCAGCAGCACCCCGACGACGTCGTGCCGGCCGTCCGGCCGTAGCCGCGCGGCCCGGGCGAGCCGGCGCAGCGCATCCGTGTCGTCCTTCGCCGGGAGCAGGTGGGTGCGGCGCATCCGCTGCAGCTGCAGGCGGTGCTCCAGCAGCCGCAGGAAGCGGTAGGAGGCGGCGAGGTTGGCGCCGTCGTCCCGCCCGACGTACCCGCCGTCGGCGAGCGCGGCCAGCGCCTCGAGCGTCGACGGCGAGCGCAGCGACTCGTCCGTCCGGCCGTGCACCAGCTGCAACAGCTGCACCGCGAACTCCACGTCCCTCAGCCCGCCGCGGCCCAGCTTGAGCTCCCGCTCGGCGTGGTCCGGCCGCACGTGCTCCTCGACGCGGCGGCGCATCGCCTGCACGTCCTGCACGAAGTCGTCCCGGCTGGCCGCGTTCCACACCATCGGCGCGACGGCCTCGGCGTACGCGGCGCCCAGCTGCTCGTCGCCGGCGATCGGCCGCGCCTTGAGCAGCGCCTGGAACTCCCAGGTCTTGGCCCAGCGCTTGTAGTAGGTGACGTGCCCGTCGAGCGTGCGGACCAGCGCGCCCTGCCGCCCCTCCGGCCGCAGGTTGGCGTCGACCTGGAAGCAGGCCTCCCCCGCGATCCGCATCAGCCGGCTCGCCAGCCGGGACGCGGCCTGCGTGTCCCCCTCGGCCACGAAGATCACGTCGACGTCGCTGACGTAGTTGAGCTCGTGCCCGCCGCACTTGCCCATGCCGATCACGGCGAGCCGGACGTCGTCGGGCGGGTCCACCTCCTCCAGCGCGACGGCCAGCGCGGCGCGGAGGGCGGCGGCGGCCAGGTCGGCGAGCTGGGCGGCGACCTCGTCGACCTCCATCACGGGCAGGGAGGTCTCCCCGACGGCGGCGAGATCGGCGCCGGCGAGCCCGAGCAGCTCGTCGCGGTACGCCGTGCGCAGCGCGGTGACCGCGGCCGCCCCGGTGATCTGGGCGCGGGCCCCGCCCGGGCCGCCCGACGCGGGCGCGTCGGGATCGGCGCCGACGGCGCGGAGCAGGTTGGCGGTGCGGCGGGCGAGATCCGGCGGCGGGTTCCCGCGGTCCGGACCGTCGGCGAGCAGCTGCCAGCGGTCGGGGTGGGTGACGAGGTGGTCGCCGAGCGCCGTCGAGGCGCCGAGCAGCGCCAGCATCCGGCCGCGCAGCCCGAGGTCGGTGCGCAGCTCGGCGTCGACGGTCTTCCAGTCCCCCGCGGCCTTGGCGAACCGCTCGACCTGGCGCAACGCCAGATCGGGGTCGGGCGAGCGGGCCAGCGCCCACATGATCGGCTCGGCGCCCTCCACCGGCCGGTCCTCGGCCCACCAGCCGAGTTCGGCGAGGGTCAGTTCCGCCCACGGCTCGGTCAGACCGAGGCGGGCGAGCGAGGTCCGGGTGCGTTCCGCCACGGCCACCGATCCTGCCCTATCGCGGCCCGGTTCCGGGCACCGTGCCCGTCGGTCAGGCGTCGGGGTAGAGATCGGGATCGTCGAGCGGCGCGCCGAGCCAGCCGAGCAGGGCCGCGATCTCCCGGTAGGCCGCGAGGCGCGCCTCGTCCGTCCCCTCCGCCTCGGCGCGGCGGACGGGCTCGCGCAGCCGCTGGACCATCGCCGGGCCGAGTTCGAGCAGCCCGCCCGACCCCGTCGTCGCGAAGCGGGCGAGGACATACCGGGCCAGCGCGCCGATCGGGATCCCCGTGTGCGTGCTGAGCCCCTGGAGCGTGCGCAGCGGGTCGAGGCGGCCGTAGTCGGCCACCTCGGCCTTGAAGTTGGCATCCGGGTCGTCCGGTTCCCAGGGCCCGTCGTAGCGATCGAGCCGGACCCAGTCCGATCGCATCAGGGAACCATGACGTCGAGATCGACCCTCGACGTCGTCGTCATGGTTCCCTGAGGCGTCATCGCCGGTCAGAGGACGGGCAGGTAGGTCGCCAGCTCGTACGGGGTGACGTTGCGCCGGTAGTTGTCCCACTCCGCCCGCTTGTTGCGCAGGAAGAAGTCGAACACGTGCTCGCCGAGGATCTCGGCGACGAGCTCGGAGTGCTCCATGGCGCCGAGGGCCTCGGTGAGGTTCTGCGGCAGGGCCTCGTAGCCGAGGGCCCGGCGCTCGGTGTCGGTCAGCGACCAGACGTCGTCCTCGGTGGCCGCGGGCAGCTCGTAGCCCTTCTGCACGCCCTGCAGGCCGGCGCCGAGGATCACCGCGAACGCCAGGTACGGGTTGCAGGCGCTGTCGAGCGTGCGGATCTCCACCCGCCGGGTCGACGACTTGCCCGGCGAGTACATCGGCACCCGGACCAGCGCGGACCGGTTCGCGTGTCCCCAGGACACGGCCGTGGGCGCCTCGCCGCCGGTGATCAGCCGCTTGTAGGAGTTGACCCACTGGTTGGTGACGGCGCTCATCTCGCGCGCATGCCGCAGCACCCCGGCGACGAACGCCTTGCCCGTCTCGGACAGCTCGTAGGGGTCGTCCGGGTCGTGGAAGGCGTTGCGGTCGCCCTCGAAGAGCGAGAAGTGGGTGTGCATGGCCGACCCGGGGTGGTCGGTGAAGGGCTTGGGCATGAACGACGCCCGCACGCCCTGGGTCAGCGCCACCTCCTTCACCACGTACCGGAAGGTCATGATGTTGTCGGCCATGGTCAGCGCGTCGGCGTAGCGCAGGTCGATCTCCTGCTGGCCGGGCCCGCCCTCGTGGTGGCTGAACTCCACCGAGATGCCCATCGACTCCAGCGTCTCGATCGCGTTGCGCCGGAAGTGCGGGGCCACGTCGTGGCTGGCCTGGTCGAAGTAGCCGCCGGAGTCCGCGGCGACCGGCGGCGAGCCGTCCGCCGGCAGGTCGCGCAGCAGGTAGAACTCGATCTCGGGGTGGACGTAGCAGGTGAAGCCGGCCTCGCCGGCGCGGGACAGGGCACGCCGCAGGACGTGCCGCGGGTCGGCCCACGAGGGCGAGCCGTCCGGCATCGCGATGTCGCAGAACATGCGCGCCGAGTAGTGCTCGCCGTTGGCGGTCTCCCAGGGCAGCACCTGGAAGGTGGAGGGGTCGGGGCGGGCGACCATGTCCGACTCGTAGACCCGCGCGAAGCCCTCGATCGCCGAGCCGTCGAACCCGATGCCCTCCGCGAACGCCCCCTCGAGCTCGGCGGGGGCCACCGCCACCGACTTGAGATAGCCGAGCACGTCGGTGAACCACAGCCGCACGAAGCGGATGTCGCGTTCCTCGAGCGTGCGCAGCACGAATTCCTGCTGGCGGTCCATGGCGGTCAGGCTAGGAACAGCGTGTTACGCGGATGTTTCGTGGCTGCTCATGGTGTGCGACACCCCACCGCGAACGGGTGACGTCACTCCCCACCGCCCCTGGCCTCACTGGGCCGGCAGCGTGCACTCCGCGCCCTCCTCCGGCAGCGTGCCGTCGACCAGGTACGCCGTGAGCTTGTCGTCGATGCACGCGTTGCCCTGGTAGCCGGCCGTGTGCTGGTTGCCCTCGACCTTCAGCAGCCGCCCGTTCAGGTCCTCGGCCAGGTCGACGCCGGCCTGGTACGGCGTGGCCGGGTCGCCCGTCACCGAGACGACGACGACCGGCGCCAGGCCGTCGACCTGCGGCCGGTGCGGCTCCATCGTGGGCGGGACGGGCCAGAACGCGCAGGTGTCCTTGGCGTTGACCGCGCCGCGGCCGGTCGCGGTGAACGGGGCCGCGCCGACCACGCCCTCGTTGAGCTTCGCGACCTGCGCCGGGTCCGTGATCCGCACGTTGTCCATGCAGGTGATGGCCTGGAACGCCTCGAGCGAGTTGTCGTAGGAGCCGTCGACGCGCTTGTAGTAGAAGTCCGCCAGCGTCAGCAGCACCGAGCCGTCCCCGGTGGCCAGCCGGGAGATGCCCAGCGACAGCGCCGGCCACAGCGTGCGCAGGTACAGGGCCTGCTGCACCCCGGTGATCGCGTCGGAGAAGGACAGCGTGCGGGTCGGGTCCGCGGTGGGGACGGGGTCGTCGATCAACGGCTGCACGATCTTCTGCCAGGTCGCGGTGACGGCGCTCGGGTCCGTCCCGAGCGGGCAGTTCGGCTGGGTGGTGCACCAGGCGCCGTAGGCGTCGAAGGCCTGCTGGAAGCCCGCGCTCTGCTCGATGTTGCTCTCGACCGTGTCCTGGGTCGGGTCGACCGCGCCGTCGAGCACCATCGCCCGGACGCGGGCGGGGAAGGTCTCGGCGTAGGTCGAGCCGATCGACGTCCCGTACGAGTAGCCGTAGTAGGTCAGCTCGTCGTCGCCGAGGGCGGCGCGCAGCACGTCGAGGTCCCGCACCACCTCGCGGGTGCCCAAGTGGGCGAGCACGTCCGCACCCATGCGGGCGGTGCAGCGGTCCGCGTACTCCTTGTTGTGCGCCTCCAGCGCGGCCACCCCGGCCGGTGAGGGGTCGGCGTAGACGGTGGCCCGGTACTGGTCCTGCTCGGCGTCGGTCAGGCAGTCGATCGCGGGCTCGCTCACCCCGACC
Organism: Pseudonocardia oceanicola; assembly: GCF_047200735.1. Lineage (NCBI taxonomy): Bacteria > Bacillati > Actinomycetota > Actinomycetes > Pseudonocardiales > Pseudonocardiaceae > Pseudonocardia > Pseudonocardia oceanicola. The sequence goes on along the minus strand of NZ_JBJZON010000004.1, from coordinate 313,751 downwards.
CCGCGCGGGTCGAAGCCGACGATGTCGAAGCGGGCCTGGACCGGGGAGTTCTCCGTGGAGGTGACGGTGGCCGGCACGAGCTGGGTGCCGGAGACCCCGGGGCCGCCGGGGTTGAGCACCAGCGAGCCGATCCGGTTCGCCTGGTCCGTCGCCCTCGACCGCATGACGGCGACCCTGACCGTCCCGCCGTCGGGCTGCGCGTAGTCGAGCGGGACCTCGAGCGTGGCGCACTCGTACCGCGGGTCGGCGTAGCTCGGGGCGACGTCGGGCGAGGCCGCGTAGCCGTCGCAGGAACCCCACTGCAGGCGTTGGTCGTAGAACCGGGCCAGGGCCGGATCCTGCGCGGGATCCCCCGCCGGGGTGGTCGTGGCGGCGGTCGGCGTCGTCGTGGCCGGGGCCGAGCAGGCGACGAGGGCGACCGCGACCGGAACCGCGAGCAGCGCGCCCAGCGCGCGGCCGGGCCGCCCTGCCGACGGGAACGGAGAGCGACGGCGCGACGACACGGAGCCAGACACCGGCTCAGCATGACACCGGCGCCGCCCGGCGCCACCGGGGGTGCGGCGAGCGGGACCCGGGCCGTGCCGCGCCCCACCGTGTGAGGTGCGTCGCCGGGCCGTGCGCGCAGCGCTCGCCGGGTGACACGCTCTCCACGCCAGACCCAGACGACCCGGGGACCTGCCACGCAGGCCTCGAGGGAGGACGGACGACGATGTCCCGCGACACCACCGACACGCCTGCGCAGGCCCCCGCGGGTTCCGGCCCGACGAGCCCCACCGGTTCCGCCCCCGCGGCGCAGGGCGAGGTGCAGGCGCCCTACCGCAGCGCCGCCCCGCCGAAGCGCACCCGCGTGCACCATCTCGCCGAGATGAAGCGCCGCGGCGAGCGCTGGCCGATGCTGACCGCCTACGACGTCTACTCCGCGGAGATCTTCGACGAGGCCGGTATCCCGGTCCTGCTCGTCGGCGACTCCGCCGGGAACAACGTCCTCGGCTACGACAACACCCTGCCCGTCACCGTCGACGAGCTGATGCCGCTGGTCAAGGCGGTGGTCCGGGGCGCGCCGCACGCCCTCGTGGTGGCCGACCTGCCCTTCGGCAGCTACCAGATCTCCCCGGCGCAGGCCCTGGAGACCTCCTTCCGCTTCATGAAGGAGGGCGGCGCGCACGCCGTGAAGCTCGAGGGCGGCGCCCGCTACGCGCCGCAGGTCGAGGCGCTCACCGCCGCCGGCATCCCGGTCATGGCGCACCTCGGCTTCACCCCGCAGAGCGAGCACGCCCTCGGCGGGTTCCGGATCCAGGGCCGGGGCCAGTCCGCCGAGCAGCGCCTGGTCGACGACGCTCTGGCCCTGCAGGAGGCGGGCGCGTTCGCCGTGGTGCTGGAGATGGTGCCCGGCGAGGTCGCGAAGCGGGTCACCGCGGAACTCACGATCCCGACCGTCGGGATCGGCGCGGGTCCGGACTGCGACGCGCAGGTGCTCGTCTGGTCGGACATGGCGGGGATGAACCGGGGCCGCAAGCCGCGCTTCGTCAAGCCCTACGCCGATCTCGGCGGGATGCTGCTCGAGGCGGCCCGCGCCTACGCCGACGACGTCCGGGGCGGGGCCTACCCCGACGAGGCGCACACCTACCACTGAGGTCCACCTCGGCACGCCTCCGGGCCTCGGTGTGCGTACCGTCCCGGGGCGACGCAGATCGGCGCCCGGAGGGGTACATGGCCGAGATCGGCACGACCCCGCCGGCAGGCAGGTTCCCGGAGCCCGTCCCGGTCCGGCCCGACGCCGCGGAGCTCACCCCGGGCCGCCGCGCAGTGCGGGCGGATCAGCTCAGGAGGGCGTGCCGGGCGAGCATCGCGGCGGCCGGGCACTCGCGCGCCCGCCACCGCTCCCGCAGTGATCCGAGCCGGGCCAGGTCCGCCGGCCGGTCGGCCAGCGCACGCTCGGCCGCGTCGAGCAGGGCCCCGGTGCCCGCGTGCGTCTCCGGGTCCGCCAGCCCCTCCACGGCGACGTGCCGGTGCAGGGCCGCGTCGGGCGTGCGGCGGCGGCCGGGCAGCGAGTCGTCGAGGACCAGGCCGGTGAGCAGGCTGAGCAGCTCGCCGTAGAGCGTCGGGTCCGGGCAGGCGTCGAACGCCTTGAACTCGATCCGCCCGACCTCCGCCGCCAACCGCGCGGGCTGGGTGAGGGAGGGATCGGAGGCGAACGCGTGCGGCGAGCCCGGCTCGAGGAACACCATCGCCGCCGGGCGCAGCCCCGTGCGGACGGCGGTCCGGGCCGACAGCCCGCCCCAGGGAGCGCCGTCGCGGAACGGCGAGGAGAAGGACAGCGGCACGAGCCACGGGCTGTAGTGGGTGAGCTTCGCCCCGGCGTCGACCAGCGCCGCGCCGCCGAGCCCCGCGACCGACAGGTTGAGGTCCGGTCCGTGCGTGACCATGTGCAGGTGCGCGGTCCGCTCCTCGGGCGAGCCGGTGCGATGGGCCCGCTCCCAGGCGTTGAGCTCCGGGACGATCGGGTAGCTGGACCGGTCCGGGTTGAACGCGATCGGGCACGGCTCCAGGCCGCGCGACCGGGCCTCCCGCTCCAGCGCCGCGAGGTCGTCGGCGAGCGCGCGCACGGCCGCCTCGACCGAGCCGTGGATCCGGGTGCGGATCTCGACGCCCTTGGGGTCGCACCGGACCAGCGCGCCCGCCTCGTCGAAGCGCTCGAAGCCCTCGACGTACCACCGCTTGCGTTTGATGCCCTGGTCCCCGATCCGGAGGTCGGGGTAGTCGGCGGGGTCCTCGGGCAGAGCGTCGACGATCCCCTGCAGCTCGTCGAAGGCCGTGTTCGTGAAGTCGGCGAACGCGCCGTCCGGGCGGCGGAACGCCACCTCGTGCTCGATCCCGTACCTGACCTGCGCCACCGTCGACCTCCACCCCGGCGTTCGTGCCGCCGGACGACGCTAGTCCCGCGGCGGCCGTCGCGGTGCGTGTCGGTGCGGACACTCGATCGGGGTTGAGCGGTCGCGGTCAGTCGGGTAAGGCGAACCTGACCCGGCCGGTCGCGGGGTCGGCCTCGACGAGCCGGGCGCGGACGACCGCACCGGGCCGGAGCGCGCCGGCGCACCGCGCGAGGACGGGCGGGTCGGCGAGAAACACCTCGCCCGGCTCCCGGCGCAGCGCGACGACCTCGAACTCCTCCCCCACCCGACCGGCGAGCACCGCCGCCTCGGTCCGATCCGTACAGGCCCGGTCCACCCGCGCCGCCAGCGTGTCCGACGCGCTCATCAGTCCGGGCAGGGCCGGGAGCGCCTCGGCCAGCCAACCCGGCACCTCGCGCCCGGCGGCGAGGGCCAGGCAGACCTCGCTGCCGAACCGGTCGACCAGCCGCCGCAGGGGCGCCGTGACGTGCGTGTACGGCGCGCCGATCCCGCCGTGGCCCGGGTCCTCCGGCGGAGGCCTCCCCGGGCCGAAGGCCTCGTAGGCGGCACCGCGCAGCATGGTCGTGGCGGCCCGCCGCACGGCCAGCACCCGCGGGTCGGCCGCCTCGGTCGCGCCGGCGGGACGCGGCAGCGCGGCGAGCACCCGGGCGGGCGAGTCCCCCTCCGGCCAGTGCAGACCGAGCTCGAGCGCGGTCGCGCGCAGCGCGGTGACCGCCCCGGGATCGGGTGCCGGGAGCGTGCGCAGCAGACCGATCCCGGCGTCGAGCATCATCCGCGCCGCGACCTGCCCGGTGAGCAGCGAGATCTCCGCGTTCCAGTCCTCGACCGGCGTCCGCCGGCGGACCCGCACGGTCCATCCCGCGCCGTTCGGCACGACCTCCTGCTCCGGCAGCTCCAGCTCGATCGCCCCGCGCGCGACGGCCCGGGCCCGGCGCAGCGGGCCGAGCTCGGCCAGGGCGGCGATCGCCGGGTGCGGCCGGCCGGCGTCGACCGCGGCCTGCACGCCGGCGTAGTCCAGCCGGGCCGCCGAGCGCACGAGGGCGCGCCGGACGTCGCCGGAGCGCACCGCGCCGTCGGCGTCGAGCTCGATCCGCCACAGCACGGCCGCGCGGGGCCCGTCGGGGAGCAGGCTCGCGGCGTCCTCGGAGAGGACCGGCGGGTGCAGCGGCACGACGCCGTCCGGCAGGTACAGGGTCTGGCCGCGGCGGCGGACCTCGGAGTCGAGCGGGCCGCCGGGTGCGACGACGGCGCCGAGATCGGCGATGGCGTAGTGCACGGTGAAGCCACGGGACGTGCGGGTGATGCCGACCGCCTGGTCCAGGTCCCTCGACCCGGGCGGATCGATCGTGACCAGCGGGACGTCCGTCGCGTCCACCCGCGGACCCTCCGGACCGACGACGGCGGCCCGCTCGGCCTCCGCCAGCACCGCCGCCGGGAAGCCCGTGCCGTCGGCGGGCAGGCCGAACTCGGCGCGGACGGCGGCGAAGTCCGGGCCCGGGTGGACGGTGGGGCTCACGCGCGCACCCTACGGTCGGCCGGGGCCGACGTGCGCGGCACGGCGTGGGCCGGTGCCGTAGCGTTCGGGGCCCCGGCCCGGACGGAGCCGCCCGTGCGCACTGCGCACTCCAGGCCCTCCGGGTCCACCGGCCCTGCGGTGCCCGGGCCACTTCGCGGACGGACCGGCTCGGCCGGGGGCCCACGGCCGCCTGCCCCCGGGCTGCGCGCCGCGACGGCGGTCCTCGTGGTCGTCGGGCTGGTGTTCGGGCTCTACGCCGCGGTCAGCGGCGCCTCCCTGCGCTCCGCGACCGCGCCCGCGGGAGCGCCGCCCGCCCCGACCCCTGCTGACCCCGCGCACCTCACCTCGAACGGGCGAAGTGGCCGGCCCGCCGCGCAACCCCGCGCAGGCACCGGTGCCGCCGTCCGGGCGAGGCGAAACACGGTCGTCACTCCCCCCACTGGACAACTTCGCGGCGAAGGATCAGCCTGGTACGCAAGCGTTCACCGCTACCACCGGGAGGCGTCATGAGGTTGGGCAGGAAGCTGGCGGAGGGTGTCGCGATCGACCGAGAGGCCGAGCGCCTCGCCGAGACGCGGGAACCCGCACCGCAGGACCACGAGACGGTTCCGATCGTCACCGCCGCCCTGGCGGAGGACGCCCCTGCCGAGCGTCCCGCCCGGGTCTGACACCGGGCCGGATCGGTGGGCGGTCCCTTCGCCCGCAGTCCGCGCGAACACTCCGACGAGCCCCTGCCGGGGTTCAAGCTCGCGTACCCGATGCTCGCCGCCGATGGCGCGAGCTGCGGGTTCAGCGGTGTGACCCTCGGCAGGGCGCACGTCTACCGCGCGGTGGACGACGCCATCTGCGCGCACGGCTCGCGGCACGCCTGCCCGTCGCGCTGGTGCGACTGCGGGTTCTACTGCTTCCACGAACTGGGTGCGGCACGCGATCTGGCCTGCGAGCCGGACCATCGCAGCGCGGTGCTGCTGGAGATCGCCGCGTCCGGCCGGTACCGGCGCTACGAGCGCGGCCTGCGGTACGCGCGCCAGCGTGTCAAGACCGTCCGCATCGGGCGCTGCGACTGTGGCCGCCCGGCCGAGCTGCTGGCCGACTCCGGGGCGGGCAGCGTGGGGTGGCGGCGGCTCCTCCCGGTGTGCCGCAACTGCGCCGCCGACCGCCCCGTGCTCGTCCCGGATCGGTTCGCCGAGCTCGCGGGCGGCGTGCAGGTGCTGCTCGAGGGCCACCCGACCGGCCTCGGCGCCGACGCCGAACCGGCCCCCGGCCTCGCGGTCGCCGCGCCCGCGGCACCCGCCGACGACCCGGGCACGGTCGCCGTCCTCTCCGCGGAGGTCGCGGTGCTGCACGCCCGCCTCGACGAGACCCTCTCCCGGCTGGAGGAGGTGCAGACGCGGCTCGACGAGCTCACCCGCCGCGACCGGCCCTGACCGCCGGGAGGCACGCCCCCGCGGACCGGGGCCACCCGCGAGCCGCCTCGCGCCGGCGCTCGGAGCGTCACAGCCAGGCGGGCAGCTCCGGGACCTGGGTGGGCTCGCCGTCCGGCGTGACCGCCCGGAGGCGGCGCGAGCGGCCGCGCCCCGACACCCACGCCGCCAGGTCGGCGACGGGCGCCCCGACCGAGACGGCGGGCGAGGCGTCGCCGGCCGCCGTCGACCACACCGTGTTCCGATCGCTCGCGACCAGCCGCACGGCCGGCACCCCGGGCCGGGCCGCGAGGTTCGCCGCGACGTCGGCCACGAGCTCGCACAGCATCGGCTGCGGAAAGTCCTCGAAGGAGGCGCCGACGTCGAGGTCCACGGAGTGGATCCACATCTCCCGTGCGCGCATCCACGCGATCTCGGTCGCCGGCACCTCCTGACCCTGCCGGCCGCGGATGGTGCGCGACCAGGCATCCTCGGGCATCGCCTTCACGACCTGGGCGAGCTTGTCCGAGGTCGCGACCACGTCCTCCCGGATCGCGGCGGGTTCCCGCTCGGCCCCCTCGGCGATGTCGGCGTCCCGCCGGGCGTCGTCGGCGTACGCCGGGGTCTCCTCCCCCGTGCGGGCCCAGTGCAGCAGGTTGATCATCGCGTCGGCGTTGCGGGCGACGTGGCTGAGCACGTGCGCGCGGGTCCAGCCGGGAAGCGCCGACGGGGCGCGGAAGGCATCGTCGCCCATGCGGTCCATCAACCCGCGTAGGTGCGCGGCACCGTCGCCGGCCCACGCCAGCGACAGCTCGAGCGTGCGGGTCATTTCGCCGGCCTGCAGACGTTGCGACACTCGCCGATGCCGGCGATCGCGGTGACGAGCTCGGCACCGTCGGTCAGGTAGCGCGGGGGGCGGCGGGCGTGGCCGACGCCGCCCGGTGTGCCGGTGGCGATGACGTCGCCCGGGTTCAGCGTGAGGATCGAGGACAGGTAGACGACCAGGTCGACGGCACCGAAGACGAGCTGGTCGGTGGTCGAGTCCTGCATGACCTCGCCGTCGAGCGTCGAGGAGATCGCCCAGCCGCCCTCGGGCAGCTCGTCCGGCGTGACGAGCTCGGGGCCCAGCGGCGTGGTGTGCTCGAACGTCTTGCCCTGCAGGAACTGCGTGGTGCGGTTCTGGTAGTCCCGCACGCTGACGTCGTTGAGGATGGTGTAGCCGGCGATCGCGGCCGCGGCGGAGGCCTCGTCGGCGTGCCGCACCGGCCGCCCGATCACCACGGCCAGCTCGGCCTCGTAGTCGACCTGCTCGGAGACCGCGGGCAGCTCGATCTCGTCGTGGGCCCCGACGAGCGCGGGCGCGAACTTCGCGAACACCGTCGGGTACTCGGGCAGCTCGTTGCCCATCTCGAGGACGTGGTCGCGGTAGTTCAGCCCGACGCAGATGATCTTCTCCGGCGAGGGCACCAGGGGCGCGTGGTCGAGCCCCTCGACGGGGTGCGACGGGCCGGCCGCGGCGGCCGCGTGCTCGGCCCAGTCCGGGCGGGACAGCAGGGCCCGCAGGTCCGCGTCGCCGGTCTCGGTCGCGGTGGTCGCGTCGACCCGGACGGCACGGGTCCCCGCGGCCGTCCGGATGGTGGCCAGCCTCATCGCGTGCGCTCCACGCTCGCTCCTCGCGTCACGGGCAAGAGTCTGCGCCACCGCCGGCCGCTTTTCAGCCCCGGGGGTGGGTGCCCGGCGCACCCACCCCCGGACGGCCGAACCGGCCCGCCGATCACGCGGCCGTCCGGCCGCCGATCCGGGTTCCGGTCAGATCGCGCCGGACTCGTCCGGCGAGTCACCGCCCCGCAGGGGCAGCCCGCCGAAGACGTCCGCGGGCTCCCGCCAGGGGTCTGCGCCACCCGCTCGGATCGCCCGCCAGATGCGCTCCGGCGTGCACGGCAGGTCGACGTGCCGCACCCCGTAGGGCCGCAGCGCGTCGACGATCGCGTTCTGCACGGCCGGGGTGGACCCGATCGTCGCGGACTCCCCGATCCCCTTCGCACCGAGGACGTTGCGCGGGGTGGGCGTCTCGGTCGTGACGGCCTGGAACGGGAACAGGTCCGCCGCGGTGGGGACGTGGTAGTCGGCCAGGGTCGCGGTGGTCGGGTTGCCGTCCTCGTCGTACAGCACCTCCTCGTAGAGGGCCTGGGCGATGCCCTGGGCGAGCCCGCCGTGCTGCTGCCCCTCCACGAGCAGCGGGTTGAGCACCCGCCCGCAGTCGTCGACCGCGATGTGCGCCCGCGGCCGGACCCGCCCGGTCAGGGTGTCCACCTCGACCACGGACAGGTGCGCGCCGAAGGGGTAGGTCGCGTCGGACTGCTGCTCGTCGACGCCGGCGAAGATCTCGCCCTCGGCCGCGACCTGCTCCCAGGTCACGGTGGCCGACGGCACGCCGGCGACGCCGAACTCCCCGTCGTCGGTCAGCGTGACGTCGTCGGGGTTCGCCTCGAGCAGCGCCGCGGCCCGACGGGTGGCCTCCTCGAGCACGTCGTCCGCCGCGACCCGGACCGCCGACCCGCCCATCTGCAGCGAGCGCGAACCGCCGGTCCCGCCGCCCCGCGGCACGCTGGCGGTGTCGGACTGCTCGTAGGTGATCTTCTCCATCGGGATCCCGAGCCGGTCCGACACGAGCATCGCGAACGACGTCGCGTGCCCCTGCCCGTGCGCCGAGGTCCCCGCCTGCACCGTGGCCGTGCCGTCCGGGTGCACCCGCACCGATCCGTACTCGCTGCCCCCGCCGCCCGCGGTGATCTCCACGTAGACCGACATGCCGATGCCGAGCTGCACCGGGTCGTCGGACTCCCGGCGGGAGGCCTGCTCCTCGCGGAGCTTCTCGTAGTCGGCCAGCCGCAGCGCCTCGCGCAGCGGCAGGTCGTAGTCCCCGACGTCGTAGTTCGCGCCGACCGGCGTGGTCAGCGGGAACGCGGCGGGGTCGAGGAAGTTGCGCCGGCGCAGCTCGGCCGGGTCGAGGTCGAGCTCGGCCGCGGCGATGTCGACCAGGCGCTCCAGGTGCGCCGCCGCCTCCGGCCGGCCCGCCCCGCGGAACGCGCCCATCGGCGTGGTGTTGGTCAGCGCGGCGACGGCGTCGTACCCCACCTTCGGGATGGCGTAGACGCCCGGCGCCATCACGTAGGTCATGTGCAACGGCAACGCGCCGCCGAACCCGGCGTAGGCGCCCGCGTCGCCGACGACCCGGCAGCGCAGCCCGGTCATCCGGCCCTCGCGGGTGAGCCCGAGCTCGTAGTAGGCGACCTGGCCGCGGCCGTGCGGCATCGAGACGAGGTTCTCCGAGCGCGTCTCGACCCACGCGACCGGGCGGCCCAGCGCCCGCGCGGCGCCCACCGTGGCGGTGTGCTCGGCGATCATCCCGGCCTTGCCGCCGAACCCGCCGCCGACGTTGGGCGCGATCACCCGCACCGTGTCGGCCTCCAGTCCGAACAGCCCGGCGAGCTGCGCGCGGAAGCCGTGCGGCATCTGGGTGGAGACGTGCACGACGAGCGCGTGGTCGGAGTCCGTCGGGTCGACGAGAATCGCGTTGCCCTCGAGCGGCACGACCGCGACGCGCTGGTTGACCATGCGCGCGCGGACCACGACCTCGGCGCCGTCGAGCACCGCGGCGCCCTCGGCCGAGCGGAGGCCGCCCGCCACGTTGGACCCGGCGTCGGGGAACTGCAGCGGCGCGTCGGCGGCGAGTGCCGCCTCGGGGTCGACGACGGCGGGCAGCGGGTCGTAGTCGACCTCGACCAGCTCGGCGGCGTCGACCGCCGCGGCCTTGGTCTCGGCGACGACGAGCGCCACGGCCTCCCCGACGAACCGGACCCGGTCCGTGGCCAGCGGGGGGCGGGGCATGTCGGGGTTGAGCACCATCAGCCCGTGGTGCGCGGGGAGCCCGAGGTCCGCGGCGGTGTAGACGGCCACGACGCCCTCGGCCGCCGCGGCCCCGGAGGTGTCGATCCCGGTGACGAGCGCGTGCGCCAGCGGGGAGCGGACGAACGCGGCGTGCAGCACGTCCGTGCGACCGGCGACGACGTTGCCGACGTAGGTGGTGGCTCCGGTGATCAGGTCTGGGTCCTCGATCCGCCGCACGGCGGTCCCGAGAATGGAATGAGGCATGTGACTCACATTACGACGTGCGGGTGGAGAAGCGAGCCCGATCTGTGACGCGGGCCGCCCGGCTCGGGGAGGCTCGCCCGTGCCCCCTCCCACCCGCACCGCGGCCGCCGGTCCGCCCGGCACGCCGTCGGTGTCGCCCGGGTGGCCGGACCGGACGGGGGCCGGTCCGGTCACCCGACCAGCTCCCGGTCGCTCACTGGTGCACCTCAGGCGGCCTCGAGGGCGGCGCTCGCGCCGCGCAGCGGGGCGCGGACGTTGCGCCGCACCCACACCGGGTTCGCGGAGGCGCGCGCCGACTTGCGGGCGACCTCGGAGACGTGCGCCAGCCAGCCCAGCACGGTCAGCACCCGGCCGTCGAGCGGGTCGCCGCCCAGCCGGCGCTGCACACCGGCCCACCGCTGCCCGGCCGTCGCGGGCGGCGCGGCCAGGGTGTCGAGCACCAGCGACCCGAGCTCCCGCCCGCCGCCGTGCATCGCGGCGAACTGGTGCAGGGCGACGACGTCGAGCACCTGCAGCCCCGCCGGGCGCGCCTCGCACCAGTCGACGATCCCGCTGACCCGGCCGTCGGCGTCGGCGAGCAGGTTCACCGGGCTGAAGTCCCCGTGCGCCCAGCCGACGGACACGCTGCGCCCGAGGAGGGCGGCATCGAGCCGGGCGGCGAGGCTGCGGACGTCGTCGTGCAGCGCGCGCGGGACCAGGGTGCGCACCCGGGCCAGCGGCTCGTGCACCCACTCGGCCAGGTCCTCGGGGCCGATCAGGCGGACCCGGCCGGTGTGCCGGTGCAACTCCCCGATCACCTCCCCGGCGTGGTCGACGAGGGTGCGGCCGCGCGCGGGATCGCGCAGCATCGTGAGCCCGCTCTGCCCCGGGAGCAGCGACTCGATCACGCAGTAGCAGTGGCCGATGTCCCCCGCCCCGAGCACGCGTGGCATCAGCGGGTGCAGGTGGCTGATCCGGGGATCGGCGTGCAGCCGGTCGAGGACCTCGGTCTGCCAGACGAGTCCGGCGCGGCTGCGCGGGGTGTCGCAGGCCTTGAGCAGTGCGCCCTCGTCCCGGGCCTGGTCGCGGGCGCCCCGGGGGGCCGTGCCCTGCTCGAGCGCGTCCTGCTCGAGCGCGCCCTGCACGAGGGCGCCCTGGTCGCGCCGGCCGACGGCGTCCTGCTCGGGTGGTCCCGGCTCGCGCAGTCCCTGCCGGGCCGGGCCCGGCTCGGGTGCGTCCTGATCGGGCGTGCCGTGCCGGCGCGTCCCGCCCTCGGGGCCGACCCGGACGATCACCGACTCGGAGCCGCCCTTCAGGCGCTCGCCGACCGTCCAGCCCGCGCTGCCGGGAACGCGCCGCAGCAGCGAACCGGCACCGCCGATCCGGCGGAGCAGCCCGGCCGACCGCAGCGCGTCGACCCGGCGGGCCAGGACCGGCGGCAGCCACCGCGCGGTCACGACCACGATCACGAGCGCCACCAGCGACTGCCCGAGCAGCCACGCCAGACCGGCCCCGAGGATGCCGAGCACCGGCAGCAGCAGCCAGGAGCCGCCGATCACCAGCACGGCGGCCGTCGCGGGCACCGCGAACTGCACGGCCCCGCGGCGCCGGACCCGTGCGGCGCTGACGGTCGCCGAGGTCACGGCGTACGGCACGGCCGCCAGCGCGGTGAGGGCCAGCGCGGCGGCCCCCTCGCGGGCGTACCCGACGCCGAACACGGACAGGATCAGCGGAGCGCCCGCGGCGACGACCAGTGCCCCCGGCAGCACGAGGGTCAGGGAGCGGCGGATCGTCGCGCGGCGTGCCGACTCGACCGCGTCGGGCGCGGCGGCGTCGGCCGCGGAGTGGGCGACCATCGACTGGTTCATCCCGGACGACACCACGAACAGCGCCTGCGCCACCTGCCAGACGATGCCGTAGGCCCCGTTGGCCTCCGGTCCGAGCCGGCCGAGCACCAGGACGGGCATGCCGAACATCGCGGCCTGCTGGAAGATCGCGCCCGCGTAGTCGGCGCGCACGAAGCCCGCGAGGTCGCGCACGGTGACCCGCTCGACGGTGCCCCCGGTCGCCTCCTGCTCGCCGGCGAAGCGCGGCAACGCGCGGGCGAGCAGCCACACGTTCACGACCAGGACCAGCAGCGCCGTCGCGACCATCCAGGAGACGGCGATGGCCCCGGTCACGGCGGCGAGCAGCGCGGCCACCAGCAACCCGACCTTGAGCAGGGCGAACACGCCGTTCTCCAGCGGCACGACGCGCGCGCGGCGGATCCCGGTCAGCACGTGGTCCTGCACGGTGAACAGCGCCCAGACCGGCGTGGCGAGCACGAAGAACACCGTCAGCCGGTCCTGACCCACCGCCGCCACCAGGTCCGGCGCCCACCACCGTGCGCCGGACGCGAAGGCCAGCCCGGCGAGCGCGGCGATCCCGCCGGCGGCCAGGTACCCGCCGATCACCATGCGCCGCGCCGCCCGGCCCGCGACGGGGACGAACCGCAACAACGCGTAGGTCATGTTCAGGTGCGCGACGCCGCCCAGCAACATCACCGCGGACAGTGCCGCCTGGTTCAGGCCGACGACGTCGGCCGGGAACAGTCGCGCGGCGAGCACCCAGTAGACGAGCCCGACGGCCGCCGTGAGGCCGGAGCCGAGGACGAGGGCGAGCCCGTCGCGGTGGGCGGCGCTGCGGGTCGCGTCCCCGCCGATCCGGGGTCGCGGGACCCGGACGTGCGCCCGGGCCCCGGGACGGCCGCGGGACGCGGGTTTCGGCGGGTCATCAGGCGGCCGTGCGCCCCGGCTCTCCACCGGCGGCACGCTAGCAACACGATCGGGTGGCGGCCGGATGGATCCGAGGTGAACGCCGCTCGAACGCCGTGCGGCGCGGGACGGGAGGCGGGCGGTGCCGGCCACTCGCCCGGCGGTGGGAGTTCCCGGTCACACCCGACGAACCGGACGGTGTGATCCGGGCCGGGCGGTCGAGCATCACGCCCGCGCCGTGCCGGTCGCGCGGCGCCACGGAGGTAGCGTCCCCCCATGCCCGAGTTCCACCACACCGACGTGCTCCCGCTCGGGGACGACCAGACCGAGTACCGCGAGCTGGACCTTCCCGCCGGGAAGCTCGTCGACGCGGCCGGCCGGACGTTCCTCGAGGTCGCCCCCACCACGATCACCGGCCTGGTCCGCGAGGCCGTCAAGGACATCCAGCACCACCTGCGCCCGAGCCACCTCGCCCAGCTCCGCGCGATCATCGACGACCCGGAGGCCTCCGGCAACGACCGGTTCGTCGCCACCGACCTGCTGCGCAACGCCTGCGTCTCCGCGGGCGGCGTGCTGCCGATGTGCCAGGACACCGGCACCGCCGTCGTCATCGGCAAGAAGACCGAGACGGTCCTGACCGGCGGGGACGACGAGGAGGCGATCTCGCGCGGCGTCTTCCAGGCCTACGACGAGCTCAACCTGCGGTACTCGCAGATGGCGCCGCTGTCGTTCTGGGACGAGAAGAACACCGGGACGAACCTGCCGGCGCAGGTGGAGCTGTACTCGAAGCCGGGGCAGAAGCCGTCCTACGAGTTCCTCGTCATGGCGAAGGGCGGCGGCTCGGCCAACAAGACCTTCCTCTACCAGGAGACCAAGGCGCTGTTGAACCCGAAGCGGCTCGCCGCCTTCCTCGACGAGAAGCTGCGCTCGCTGGGCACCGCAGCCTGCCCGCCGTACCACCTCGCGGTCGTCGTGGGCGGGATGTCGGCCGAGTACACGCTCAAGGTCGCGAAGCTGGCCTCGGCGCGCTACCTCGACGGGCTGCCCACGCACGGCTCGGAGCTCGGGCACGCCATCCGGGACCCCGAGCTGGAGCAGCAGGTCCTGGAGCTGACCCGGAACTTCGGCATCGGCGCCCAGTTCGGCGGCAAGTACTTCTGCCACGACGTGCGGGTGATCCGGCTGCCGCGCCACGGCGCCTCGCTGCCGGTCGGGATCGCGGTGTCCTGCTCCGCGGACCGGCAGGCCAAGGCGAAGATCACCGCGAACGGCGTCTATCTCGAGCAGCTCGAGCGTGACCCCGCCAGGTACCTGCCGGACGTCACCGAGGAGCAGCTCGCCGGGTCCGGCGCGGACGAGGTCGTCAGGATCGACCTCACCCGCCCGATGTCCGAGATCCGGGCGACGCTGTCGCAGCTGCCGGTGAAGACCTGCGTCTCGCTGACCGGTCCACTGGTCGTGGCCCGCGACATCGCGCACGCGAAGATCGCCGAGCGGCTCGACCGCGGCGAGGAGATGCCGCAGTACCTGAAGGACCACCCCGTGTACTACGCCGGCCCCGCCAAGACGCCGGAGGGCTATGCGTCGGGTTCCTTCGGTCCCACCACCGCCGGGCGCATGGACTCCTACGTACGGCAGTTCCAGGAGGCCGGCGGCTCGCTGGTGATGCTGGCCAAGGGCAACCGGTCGACGCAGGTCACCGACTCCTGCGCGGCCAACGGCGGGTTCTACCTGGGCTCGATCGGCGGCCCCGCCGCCCGGCTCGCCCAGGACTGCATCCGCAAGGTCGACGTCCTGGAGTACCCCGAGCTGGGCATGGAGGCGGTCTGGAAGATCGAGGTGGAGGACTTCCCCGCGTTCGTCGTGGTCGACGACAAGGGCAACGACTTCTTCGCCGAGACCAGCACCCCGACCCTGCAGGTCACCTTCCGCAGCTGACCGACCCGCACCATGGAACCATGATGCGCGACATCCCCGTCTTCTCGCGCATTATGGCTCCATCACGCGGTCCACGGGGGCGGAAGCGCGCATCATGGTTCCATGGTGCGGCGGGTCAGCCGAGGCGGCGGGGACCGTGGTCGTCGCGGGTCGGGGGCGGGCCCAGGACGACCCGCGCGCCGGTCACGTAGGCGCCCTCGGCCGAGGCCAGCACCGGGTCGAGCGCGAGCGAGCGCACCTCCGGCAGCGCCTCGGCCATCGCCCCGACCCGCAGCGCCAGATCCTCCAACGCCGCCAGGTCGGCCGGCTCGGAGCCCCGGTACCCGGTGAGCAGCGGCGCGGCCCGCGGCGCCCGGATCAGCGCGGCCGCGTCCTCGGTCGACAGCGGCACCACCCGGAAGGCACGGTCGTCGAGCAGCTGGGTGGCCATGCCCGAGATGCCGAAGGACAGCAGCGAGCCGAAGGACGGGTCCTCCGCCACCTCCAGCACGCAGGAGGTGCCCTTGGGCGACATCCGCTGCACGTAGACCTCGTCCTTGCCGGTCACCCGCTGGAGGTCGGCGAACGCCCGGCGGACCGCCGCCACCGAACCGAGGTCGAGGCGCACCCCGACCAGGTCGGTGCGGTGCCGCCACCGGTCCCCCACCGCCTTGAGCGCGATCGGGTAGCCGAGCTCCTCCGCGGCGGCCTCCGTGTCCTCGACGCCGCGGACCCGGCGGAACGCCGTGACGCTGATGCCGAAGCAGCCCAGCAGCTCGACGGCCTCGTCGTCGGTGAGCGGGCGGGTCGCCGGCGCGGCCACCTCCGTGGAGGCCGTGTCCACGGCGTCCGCCGCCACTCCGAGCCGCTCGACCATCGCCCGCGCCCGGTCGAGGTCGATGCCGTCGGGCTGCACGAACTCCCCGACCGGCATCTCCCGCCACTGGGCGTACCGGGCGACCCGGGACAGCGCCTGCACCGCCCGCTCGGGGCTGGCGTACGAGGGCACCGAACCCGGCCCCGGCGTGCCGTCGGGCAGCGGGACGGCCAGTTCGTCCGGCACGCCCTCCATGGCGAGGAAGACCGCCGCCACCGGCTTGTCCGCACCCGCGCCGCCCCCCGCGGTCTCCCGCAGCACCCGCGCGTACTCCGCGCCCGGCGTGGCGATCGGCGGCACGAACACGACGACGATCGAGTCCGCCTCGGCCGCGCCGTCGGCCTCCAGCGCCCGGCCGACGGCGGCGGCGAACTCCTCCGGCGAGGCGGCCGCGCCGACGTCGACCGGATCCCCCGCGGTCTCCAGTCCGGCGTCGCGCAGAGCGTCCGTGACGAGCACGTTCAGTGCGCTCGAGTTGCCGACGACCGCGACCCGTCTCCCCTTCGGCAACGGCTGGTAGGCCAGTAGCAGGGCGGTGTCGAAGAGCTGGGCGATGGTCTCGACCCGGATCACGCCGGACTGCTCGAACAGCGCCCGCACGCTCGCGTCGTCGATCGGGACGGCGCTCTCCCGCAGCCGCTCCGGCCGGGCGTGCCGGCCGCTCTTCACGGCCACCACCGGCTTGGTGCGGGCGAGCCGGCGGGCGAGCCGGCCGAACTTGCGCGGGTTGCCGAAGGTCTCCAGGTAGAGCAGCACGACGTCCGTCGCCGGGTCGGTCTGCCAGTACTGCAGCAGGTCGTTGCCCGAGACGTCGGCGCGGTTGCCGGCGGAGACGAAGGTCGACAGCCCGAGGCCACGCGACTTGGCCGTCGCCAGGATCGCCGTGCCCAGCGCGCCGGACTGGCTGAAGAAGCCGACCCGCCCGCGCGGCGGCAGGTCCGGCGCGAGGCTGGCGTTGAGCCGCACCTCGTCCGCCAGGTTGGCCACGCCGAGCGCGTTCGGCCCGATCACCCGCATGCCGTGCGCCCGGGCCTCGGCGACGAGCCTGCGCTCGGCGATCACGCCGTGCCCGCCGGCGTCGGCGAACCCGGAGCTGACCACGACCAGCGTCTTGACGCCCTTCTCCAGGCAGGAGTCCATGACCTCGTCGATCCCCGCCGCGGGGATGGCGACGACGGCCAGGTCGACCGGGTCCGGGATGTCGGTGACCGACGCGTAGGCCCGCACGCCGCGCACCGAGCGCGCGTCGGGGTTCACGGGGTAGACGGGCCCGGTGAAGTTGGCGCGCAGCAGGTTCGACAGCACCGCGTGCCCGATCTTCGACGGGTCCGTGGAGGCTCCGATGACGGCCACCGACGTCGGGTTGAGCGCGTTCGCCACGCTACGGGCCTCGGCGGCCTGCTCCCGGGAGTCCCGCACGGCGAGCGAGCGCTCCGTGGGGTCGATGTCGAACTCGAGGTGCAGCACGCCCTCGGCGAACGCCCGCCGGACCTGGTAGCCCGCCTCGCGGAAGACGCGGACCATCGCGTGGTTCTCGACCAGCACCTCGGCCTCGAAGCGGTCCAGTCCGTTCTCCCGGGCCGCCGCGGCGAGGTGCTCCAGCAGGATCGACCCGAGCCCGCGGCCCTGGTGGTCGTCCCGCACCACGAAGGCGACCTCGGCCGAGGTCACCGGCTCGTCCGGCTTGTCCGGGTCGCTCAGCCCCTCGTACCGGCCGACCGCGATGATCTCGTCGCCGAGCAGCGCGACGAAGGCGACCCGCTTGTGGTGGTCGACGGTGACGAACCGTTCCAGGTCGCGCGGGGGGATGCGCGGGTAGGGCCCGAAGTAGCGCAGGTAGCGGGTGCGGTCGGACAGCCGCTGGTGGAAGGCCAGCAGCGCGTCGGCGTCGGTGGGCTGGATCGGGCGCAGGTGCACGATCCGGCCGTCCGAGGCGACGATGTCCGCCTCCCAGTGCCGCGGATAGGCCGGCCCCGCGGCGGGCTCGCCGGGCGGGACCGGTGCGGTCGCCTCCGGGGAGCCGTCGGGTCCGGGGGGTTCGACGGTCGCGGTGCCGGAGGGGGTACCGGGCACCGTGCCGGGGGTCGTGCTGGTCCGGTCGGGGGTGCGTTCAGCCATGTACTCAGTCCCGGGGGTCGTCGGGGTCGAGGCCGTGCAGGGGGAAGACGGCCCGCCGGGTGTCGACGAGGCCGCCGTCGACCCGGTCCGCCACGCCGTCCCCCCAGGGGGAGTACGAGGGGTCGGCGTCGTCGGTCATGGCGACCGGCAACGGCATCCGGGTGAGCGAGGTGGCGTGGGCGGTCCAGTCCGCGGGAACGGAGGCCGCCGGGTCCAGGTCGCGGTCGAGCACGGTCGCCAGCAGGTGCGTCCAGGCCCGCGGGACCACGCGGAACAGCGCGTACCCGCCGCCACCGAGGACGAGCCACTTCCCGCCGGCGGTGGTCTCGGCCAGCTCGCGCATGGCCTGGTAGGTGGCCCGCTGCCCGTCGACCGACATCTCCAGGTTGGCCAGCGGGTCCTCCGCGTGGGCGTCGGCGCCGCACTCGCTGACCAGGATCTGCGGGCGGAAGTCCGCGAGCAGCGAGGGCACGATCGCGTGGAAGGCGCGGCGCCAGCCGGCGTCGCCGGTGCCGGGCGGAAGCGGGATGTTCACCGCGTAGCCCTCGCCCTTCCCCTTGCCCAGCTCGGCCGGCCAGCCGGTGCCCGGCCACAGCGTGAGCGGGTGCTGGTGCAGCGAGATGGTCATGACCCGTGGGTCGTCGTAGAAGCAGGCCTGCACGCCGTCGCCGTGGTGCACGTCGACGTCGACGTAGGCGATCCGTTCGTAGCCCTGCTCGAGCAGCCAGGCGATGGCGACCGCGCAGTCGTTGTAGACGCAGAACCCGGCGGCCCGCCCGGGCATGGCGTGGTGCAGCCCGCCGGCGATGTTCACGGCCCGGTCGGCGCGGCCCTCGGCGATCTCCCGGGCGGCGAGCAGCGAGCCCCCGCAGATGAGCGAACTGGCCTCGTGCATGCCGAAGAAGATCGGGTTGTCCTCCGTGCCGAGCCCGTGGCCGACGTCGAAGGGCATCTCCGGCGCGGACTTCACGGCCGTGAGGTAACCGGGCTCGTGGACGCGCAGCAGGTCCTGCTCCGTGGCGGGCTCCGGGGCGAGCAGCTCGACGCCGTCGAACACGCCGAGCAGGCGGGCCAGCCGCATGGTCAGGTCGAGCCGCACCGGGTTGAGCGGATGGTCGTCCGAGAGCTGGTAGGTGAGGAACTCCGGTGTCCAGACCACCGAGGTGCGCGGGCTCATGACGCGGACCGTAGGCGAATCGGGCCCGGGCGGCCACGTGCCGGAGGTCCCGCCGGAGGGGCCGCCGCGCGACCCGGACCCGGAATGCTGCGGCCGGTCACAGCTGCCCCGGGTCGCCCGGCTCCTCGCCGGTCGCGACGGGCCGGCGCGGGTCGGAGCTCCAGTCCGACCAGGATCCCGCGTAGAGCACCGCCGGCCGCTCGGGCGGGCGCAGCCCGGCCACCTCGAGCGCCAGGACCACCGACGCCGCGGTGACCCCCGACCCGCAGTACGCCCCCACCGGTCCGCGCCCCACCCCCAGCCGGCGGAACCGCTCGGCCAGCTCCTCGGGCGGGAGCCAGCGCCCGTCCGCCCCCACGTGCCCGGTGAACGGCGCGTTGACGGCGCCCGGGACGTGGCCGGCCCGCCGGTCGACCGGCTCCTGCTCGCCGCGGTAGCGCACGGCCGCTCGCGCGTCGAGCAGCACGCCGGCCCCGGCGATCGCCGCGGCGCCCTCCGCATCGACGACCGGCATGCCGCCGGGCCGGACCACGACCGTGCCGTTCTGCGGGGCCAGCGGCCCGGTCTCCTCGGGCAGTCCGGCGGCCCGCCAGGCCTTCCACCCGCCGTCGAGCACGGCGACCCGGTCGGCGGGCAGCCCCGCCCAGCGCAGCAGCCACCACGCGCGGGCGGCCACCGAACCGTCGCCGTCGTCGTAGGCGACCACGCGGGAACCGGCGCGCACCCCGCACAGTCGCAGCGCCCGCTCGAGCCGGGCCACCGACGGCAGCGGGTGCCGCCCGCCCAGCCCTCGGGCGCCCTGCGGGTCCGCGAGCTCGGAGTCCAGGTCGATGAAGCCGGCGCCCGGGACGTGCCCGGCGAGGTGGTCGGCGCGCCCGTGCGGGCCGCCCAGCCGCCACCGGACGTCGAGCACGACCGGCCGGTCCGGTGCCCCGAGGACGGCCGCGAGGCCGGCGGAGCTGATCAGCGGCGCGCTCCAGCCGGCCTGCGCACCGGCCGGGGTGCCCGGCCCACCGGTCGCCTCGGCCGCCGCGGACGGCTCCGGGGCAGGGTCGGGCTCGGGATCCGGTTCGCGGTTCGGCGGGGACACGAGCACCATCCTGCACGGTCTATCCTCGAGCAGAAGCGTCCGCCGCCCCTGGATGTCGCCGAATCCGCGCTGCCCGCGACGGCGTCCCGAGCGGACGGAGGGCGTCGCGGGGCACCGGTCGGGCGTAGTCCGGGGCCGCGGTCCGGCCCACCCTCTCCCACCACGCAGCGTCCACCCACCGACCGGTTCGAGCACCGCCGACGACGCTGCGACGACGATGCGACCGGCGCAGCTAGACTGGTCAGACGAACGAAGGGGCCGGCCGTGAACGATCTCATCGACACCACCGAGATGTACCTCCGGACCATCTACGAGCTCGAGGAGGAGGGGGTCGTCCCGCTGCGCGCGCGCATCGCAGAACGCCTCGGACAGAGCGGTCCGACCGTCAGCCAGACGGTGGCGCGCATGGAGCGCGACGGCCTCGTGGTCGTCGCCGGCGACCGACACCTGGAGCTGACGGAGGACGGCCGCTCCCGCGCCGTGGCCGTCATGCGCAAGCACCGCCTCGCCGAGCGCCTGCTGATCGACGTCATCGGCCTCGAGTGGGAGCTCGTGCACGCCGAGGCCTGCCGCTGGGAGCACGTGATGAGCGACGCGGTGGAGCGCAAGCTCGTCGCGCTGCTCGACGACCCGCAGGTCTCGCCCTACGGCAACCCGATCCCGGGGCTGGACGAGCTGCGCGCCAGCGGGAACACGGAGAACACGTCGCGCTCCTCGGCCCCGCCCACGCTCGAGGTCGGCCTGCAGCGGCTCGACGAGTTCGCCCGCCGCGGCGGCGGCCGGGTCGAGGTGCGCCGGATCGCCGAACACGTGCAGGTCGACGCGGACCTGATGGGCGAGCTGAAGCTGGCCGGGATCGTGCCGGGCGGCGACGTCGAGGTCGGCGGTATCCCGCGCTTCGGCGACCCGGTGCCCGTCACCGTGGGCGGCGAGACCGCCACCGTCGCCCCGCTCATCGCGCACGCGGTCCTCGTCCGCGCCGTCTGAGCCGGGCGACGCTTCCCGTCCGTGCCGGGTCGACCGCCGGGAACCGGATGCGGCGTGAGACCGTTCCGCTGCAGGAGTGCGGACCCAGGGAGGACCTCGTGAAGCTGCTCGTCACCGGAGGCGCGGGCTACGTCGGCAGCGTCAACGCGGCCCACCTGGTGGAGGCCGGGCACGAGGTCGTGGTGCTCGACGACCTGTCCACCGGGCACGCGGACGCGGTGCCGGAGGGCGCGCGCTTCGTGGAGGGTGAGCTGTCCGAGGCCGCGGGCCCGCTGCTCGCCGAAGGCTTCGACGGGGTGCTGCACTTCGCCGCCCGCTCGCTGGTCGGCGAGTCGGTGGAGAAGCCGGAGCTGTACTGGGACAACAACGTGGTCCGCACCTTCCGGCTGCTGGAGGCGATGCGCGAGCACGGCACCCCGCGGCTCGTCTTCTCCTCCACCGCCGCGGTGTACGGCGAGCCGGAGCAGGTGCCGATCCGGGAGGACGCCCCGACCCGGCCGACCAATCCGTACGGCGCCAGCAAGCTCGCCATCGACACCATGATCACCTCGTACGCGGCGGCGTACGGGCTGGCCGCGGTCAGCCTGCGCTACTTCAACGTGGCCGGCGCGCACGGCCGCTTCGGCGAGCGGCACGCGGTGGAGACGCACCTGATCCCGATCGTGCTGCAGGTCGCCGCGGGCACCCGGGAGTCCGTCGCGATCTACGGCGACGACTGGGACACCCCGGACGGCACCTGCCTGCGCGACTACATCCACGTCGACGACCTCGCCGACGCCCACCTGCTGGCCCTCCGGCACGCGCGGCCGGGGCGGCACGGGATCTACAACCTCGGCAGCGGCCGGGGATTCTCGGTCCTCGAGGTGGTCGAGGCCTGCCGCGCGGTGACCGGGCACCCGATCCCCGCCCGGGTGGCCCCGCGCCGGGCCGGCGACCCCGCGGTCCTCATCGCATCCAGCGAGCGCGCGACCGCCGAGCTGGGCTGGAACCCCACCCGCACGGCTCTGGAGGTCATGGTCGGCGACGCCTGGCGCTTCACCCAGGAGCGGATGCCCGTCTGACCCCCGTCGCCGGCGGGCGCCGAGGCGGGCGATACGCCGGCCCGGTACCGCCCCGGTCGTGGGCCGCTCACGGAACCTCCTCCAGCCAGGCCCGGACCTCGGCCGGTCCCCAGCCGGCGTCGAGCGCCACCCGGAGCGTTCCGGCGAGGCGATGGCCGGGGTCGGCGTCGAGGGCCCGGTCGAGGGCCACGTTGGCCAGGGCCCCGTCGCCGCGCAGCAGCGCCGAGACGGCGAGCAACGCGGCCGGGGTCGCGGCGTCGGCCCCCGGGCTGGTGCGGGCCAGGGCCGCCCAGAGCTGCTCGGCCTCCGCCGCCGACGGCCCGGCGCAGGTCGCGAGCGCCTCGTCGCGGAACCACGGCCGGCGCAGCGCCGATGCCATCGCGCTCGTGAGGCGCCGTCCGACGACCAGCCGGCCGGCCGCGGCGGCGGCCAGGGCCTCGCGCAGCAGGCGTCGCGGGTCGGCCGCGCCCGACGCTCCGCTCCGCCCGCTCGCCCCGGCGGCCCGCTCCGGGCCGGTCGGCTCCACCACCTTCCGCAGGTCCTCGCGGGAGTCGCGGAGTACTGCGCCCCGGGCGACGGCGGTGGCGGCGAGCACGGAGGCCCCCGGGTCCGGCAGCGTTCCCGCGCAGCGGCAGTCGTGCAGCGGGTAGCAGCGCCAGGCCGCGCCGGCCGCGATCTCCGCGGCCCACGCGACGGTGTGCACGGCGATCTCCCGCTCGAGCAGGGCGAGGGTGGCCGCACCCGCCACGTCCGCCCGCGGCGGCCACCCCGGCTCCCCCGGCGGCGGTGCCGCCGGCTCGCCCCCGCCCACGACCAGCACGGCCGCGCCCTCCGGATCGTCCCGGCACAGCGCCGCGGCGGCGGACTCGCAGAGTGCGACCACCAGCTCCGGGTCGTCCGACGGCGGCAGGTCCACCCGCAGCGTCAGGCCGACGCGGCGGCTGTGCGGCCCTCCGGTCGCGATCATGACCAGCGAGTCCCGTGGGCGGAACCCGATCAGCACCGGCACGGCGGCGAGGAGGCCCTCGGTGCCGACCCGCACCGGAGACTCCGGGTCGCCCGGCAGCACCGGGGCGGCGGGACCGGCGGGACCGGCGGGATCGGGGGGATCGGGGGGACCAGCGGGATCGGGGGGATCGGCCGGACCCACGGGGTCGGTGGGGCCGGTGGAGTGCGGGGACGGCGGGACCGGAGGCGGCACGAAGCTCATGCCGGGCAGCGTCACCCGGCTCGCCGGCCCGTGGCGGGGCCGGCGCCGCGGCGGTGGACAACCCCGGCGCCGGGCACGGGCGACCGCGGCCCTGACCGCACCGTGTGGACGACCGGCGCCGGCGGGCCGGCGGTCCGGTCGCCGTGTCGTCCCACCGTCGTAACGTCCCGTGGTTGCCCCTGTGCACCTGCCCGGGAACCCTGACCGGGACGCAGGGCACGGGAGGACCGCCGGTGTACGACGACCTCCTGGTGATCGGTTCGGGACCGGGCGACCGGAAGGCCGCGATCGCGGCGGCGGGCCGCCTCAGGTGTAGCCGATGCCCTGCTCGTCGAGCCAGGGCTTCGGATTGATCTTGGTGCCGGCCGGGGTGGTGACCTCGACGTGCAGGTGCGGGCCGGTGGACTGGCCGCGGTTGCCGACCTCCGCGATCTGCTGCCCGGCCTCCACCCGCTCGCCCACGCTCACCAGTGAGCGGTTGATGTGGCCGTACGTGGTGATCGTGCCGTCCGCGTGCTGCACCCGCACCCACAACCCGAAGCCGCTCGCCGGGCCGGAGCTGATCACGGTGCCGGCCAGCGGGACGTGGATCGGGGTGCCGATCGGCGCGGCGATGTCCATGCCCTGGTGCGGGACGCCGCCGCGGATGCCGAAGCCCGAGGACACCCGGCCGATCACCATCTGGATCCCGCCGGCCGCGGCGAGGGATGCGCCCGGCTCCGCCGGCTTCGCGGCCTCCGAGACCCGCGCGGCCTCGGCCGCCTTCCGCGCGGCCTCCGCCTCCTCGGCCGCCTTGCGGGCGGCGTCGGCCGCGGCCCGGTGCAGGTCCGCGGCCTTGACCACGTCGGCCACGACGTCGGCGCCGGTCACCGGGCCGGCCACGGTGCCGGGGGCGGCCACCGCGGGCGGGGTCGCGACCGGCGCGAGCGGCACCCGGACCTGCCGACCGGCGAGGTCGGCGATCGAGTCGACGTCGACGGTGCCCGTGGTGTCGGTGGCGTGGAGGTCGCCGGTGAGGGCGGACGCCCCGGCGGTCAGCTCCACGAGGCCCGCGCGCAGGGCGTTGGCCCCGGTCTCCAGGTCGGGGAGCGCGCCCGAGTAGGCGGCCTGCCCGGCCGCCGCGACGACGCCGCCGACGGCGACGACCGCCGCCATGCGCGCCTGCAGCGACGTGAGACCCACGGACGGGGACGACAGGGACAGCGACGGGGAGCCGCTGGGGAGCGGGAGGCTCGTTCGCAGGCCGCCGGGCCCCGCTGCCGCCACGGGGGCGACGGGCAGCGGAGGCCCGGCGATCGCGCGACGGCCCTGGGGGGAGCGATGCCGTGCCACGATCTTCCTTCCGGATCGGGACGGGCCGGACATCCGGTGGGGGGCCGGAACGGAGCGGCTCGGGGTTGCCGCTCCGGAGTCCTCTTCGTGACCTCGTCGTGATCCGCGGACGACGCTAGCGGGGCGGGTGTCGTGTTGTCCCGGTCCGGTTGCCCCCGGAGGGATCACCGGATCGGGTGGCGCGCCGAGCGGCCGGATCGGCACCCGTCCGGCGTGTCGCCGCGACACGCGGGGTGTTCGCCTGCCGTTCACCGCATCGACGGGCCCCACGCCCCGCTCGTCGTCACCAGCCCGCTCCTGACCGCACGAACGGCACTCTCGTGCGGACCTACCGCACGAACGGCACTCTCGTGCGGTAGGTACGTGACCGCGACCGGGGCGCCGGGGAGGATGGACGGCGAACTCGCCCGAGGAGGACCCCATGCCCGTGCCGGACGCGGCGGCGAAGGCCAGGGCGCTCTACGACGCCCGGCGCAGCCGCACGCCGATCCCGCCCTTCACCGACGCCGACCCCACGCTCGGGATGGCCGACGGGTACGCCGTGCAGCGCGCGCTGCTCGACCTGCTGCTCGCCGACGGCGACCGGATCGTCGGGTACAAGGTCGGCCTGACCTCCGAGCCGATGCAGAAGATGATCGGCGTGGACTCCCCCGACCACGGACCCGTCCTCGCCTCCACCGTCTACCGGGACGGCGACGAGATCCCGCTCGACCGGTTCATCGCCCCCAAGATCGAGGCCGAGATCGTGTTCGTGCTCGCCGAACGCCTGACCGGCCCCGGCGTCACCGTCACGCGAGCCCGGGCCGCGCTCGCCGGCGCCGTGGCCGGGATGGAGATCGTCGACTCCCGTATCGCGGACTGGCGGATCATGGTCGCCGACACCGTGGCCGACCTGGCCTCCCACGGCGCCGTCGCCACGTCGAGCCGGATCGTCCCGGTGGCCGACCTCGACACCCGGCTCGTCGGCATGACGCTGACCCGCAACGGCGAGCTGATCGACACCGGGGCCGGTGCCGCGGCGTGGGGCGACCCCGTCGCCGTCGTCGCCTGGCTGGCGAACGTCCTGGGCGAGAACGGCGTCGCCCTCGAACCCGGACACCTGATCATGACGGGCGCGCTGCACGCGGCCGTCCCGATGACCCCGGGCGAGGTGTTCCGGGCCGAGTTCGACCGGCTCGGGCCGGTGACCGTGAGGGTGGGCGCATGATCAACGTGAGCGAGCTGGCGGCCCGGCTGGGCAAGGCCGTCGCCGACCGCACCGCGATCGGCCCGCTGTCCGACGAGTTCCCGGAGCTCGACATCCCCACCGCCTACCAGGTGCAACGCGAGCTGCGCGGCGCCGCGGGGCCGCTCGCCGGCTGGAAGCTCGGGCTGACCTCGCGCGCCAAGCAGATGCAGGTCGACGTCAGGGAGCCGATCTACGGGTTCCTGCCCGCCGCGGGCGCCCTGGACCTCGGCGAACCGCTCGACACCGGCGCGCAGATCCAGCCGCGCTGCGAGCCCGAGATCGTGTTCACCCTCGGCCGCGACCTCGCCGGGCCGCACGTCACCGCGGCCGACGTGATGGCGGCGGCGTCCGGCGTCGCCGTGGGGATCGAGGTCCTCGACTCCCGCTACGCCGACTACGGCTTCACCATGGCCGACGTCGTGGCGGACAACACCTCCGCCGCCCGGTACGTCGTCGGCACGCCGGTCCCGCCGGCGGGCATCGACCTGCGGCTCGTCGGCGTGGTCCTGGAGAAGAACGGCACGCTGGTCGCCACGGCGTCGGGTGCGGCGTCGCTCGGCCACCCCGCCGCCGCCGTCGCCTGGCTGGTCCGCGCGCTCGCCGCCGAGGGCGAGGGCCTGCACGCGGGTGAGATCGTCCTGTCCGGCGGTCTGACGGCGGCGGTGCCGGTCGGGCCGGGCGACGTCGTCGTCGCGTCGGTCGACCGACTCGGGACGCTGGAGCTGGGATGCCGCTGATCCAGGAGACGACGCTGCCGCGGCTCACCGGGCCCGGCTGCCGCCCGCCCCGCGCCGGTGGTCCGAGCGGCTCCGCCCACGCCCACGGGGACCGGTTCACCGGCGGGTGACCGCCCCGAGCACCTCCTCCAGCGCCGCGTCGGCGAGCGCGCGCATCTCCTCGTCGGTCCGGTCCTGGATCGGGTGCGGCACGAACACCGACGGCACCTCCCGGTAGCCGAACGCCCTCGCCTGGGCGTCCGCGGCGACCACGAACTCGGTCGACGCGAGGAAGGCCGCGATCACGCCCCGGCCCTCGAGGGCGGCGATGTCGTGCACACTGCACGACGTGCACGAGCCTCAATCGGCGAGGGCCTCGATCACGACGTCGCACCGGGTGGTGATCTCTCGGCGCAGGTCGGCCGGCATCGGCTTGGCGAAGGTCGGCTTGGCGTAGCGGCGCACGGTGACCCCCCGCGCGGCGAGGAGCTCGGCGAGCCGGTCGAGGAAGACGTCACCCCGCGGCTTGGAGATGTCGAGCAGACCGACCCGCAGCCCGTCGAGCGAGGCCGGCCGCGCGAGCGCGGTGCGCGCGGCCGGCGCGGTCTCGTCCGTCGGGTCCAGGATCACCAGCGACCCCGTCGATCCCGCCCCGCTCATCGCCACGGGTCCACCTCCCTGGTCACGGGCGCACTGCCGCCCGGTCCGCCGGCCCAGCCGCCGATCACGGCCGAGAACATCCCCGCACCACCGCCGGCGTGCACGATCATCAGCCCGCCCGGCCGGAACTTGGCCAGCGGCCGTTCGGAGTCACCGGCCGGCACGCCCTCCTCGACGCCGCCGGCGCCGCGGGTGATCTCGGCCCGGTCCAGCAGCAGCGCCTCGTCGAGCGCCGCGGCCAGTCGCGCCCGGTCCCAGCCGGCCTCGGCGAACACCCGGGCGTGCTCCGGGCACACGACGAGGGTCGCGTCGAAGCCACGGACCAGCTTCGGGTGGCACACCCCGCGCAGCCCGAGGGCGAGCGACCGGGCCAGTGACTCCGGCCGCCGGGAGATCTGGTCGACGACGCCCCGCGGGCCCTCCGCCGCGAACACGGTGACCGCCGATCGGCCCGCCGGGACCCCGCGGCTCTGCGCGAGCGGCTCGAACGGCGAGCCCTCCTCGTCCTCCGCGAAACAGAAGCCGACCTTGCCGGGATGCCCCAGGGCGGCCCGGTCCACCTCCTGCGGGCGTCCGCCGCCGACGTTGCGGACCACCAGTTGCAGGGCGCGGCCGATCGTGGAGTTGGCGCGGTTGCCCTGGCCGAGGGCGTTGCCGGCCCAGTTCATCCCGATCTCGGCGCGGACCGGCCCGTTGACGACGATCGCCGGCCCGGCGCCCCAGGTGGTCGCGAGCAGCCCGTGCGCGTTGAACTCGTCCGTGCAGGCGGCCTCGACCGCGGCGAGGACGACGGGCAGGTACTCGGGCCGGCACCCCGCGAGGACGGCGTTGATCGCCACCTTCTCCACGGTCGCCTCGACCAGGTTCGGCGGGACCACCGCCACCACCTCGTCGGGCTTGCGCGAGGTGCCCTCGAGCATCCGCAGCACGCGCGCCGGGGTCGGGGCGACGACCGGCAGTCCGTCGGTGAAGCCGCGGTCGAAGAGAGCCTCGGCCTCGTCCTCCAGGGCGGCGATCTCCAGCCGGCGGCTGTGCAGCAGGTGGCCGCGGGTGCGGACCAGCAGCTCCTCGGCCACGTCCGGGTCCTGGGTGCGGGAGCCGCAACCGGGCCGGTGCTCCGGCAGGCCCTCCCCGAGGTCCGCGACGCCGGTGAGCTCGGCCCACTGCGCACGGCCCCACCCGACGACCCGGCCGGCCTCCACCCCGCCGGTGAACCGGACGAGGGTCGGCACGGTCTCGACGTCGAGGGCGACGCTGGCCGTGAGCTGCGTGTCGTCGCGCCGGTCGGCGACCCCCTGCGGGAACCCGGGATCGTCCTGGGTGAACACGGTGACCCGCGGCAGCGCCGCCAGCACCGGCTCCACCAGCCGGCAGGTCGGGCAGTCCTGCCGGACGACGGCGACGAACCCGTCCGCGGGCCACGTCACCCGCTCCCGCTCCTCCGTCGGCACCGACACGTCCGCACCGTAACCCGAGGCACCCGCGCAGCGGCACCCCTTCCGATCATCTCCGGTCCCGCGTCCGTCGGACACGGGCCGTGCGGCTCCGATCCGTGGATCGTGGCGCCCGGCGGTCAGGGTGCCTTCACCCGGCGGCCACCGGGTACGACCGCGGCTCCGGGCCGGCGCTGTCCGCCGTCCTCCCGAGCTGACCGGGTCTACGGGCCGGGCCCGGTCAGACGGTACGCGGCCGACCGGCGAGCACCCCGGCCACCAGTTGCACCGCCAGCGCGCCGAGCAGCACGAACAGCGAGGCCGTCCAGGCCCCGGTGGCCTCGTGCAGCAGACCGAAGACCATCGGTCCGACCGAGGCGATGAGGTAGCCGAAGCACTGGGCCATGGCGGACAGGCCGGCCGCGGTCTCCCGGTCCGCCGCGCGCAACGAGATCACCGTCAGCGCCAGCGAGAACACCGTCATCCCCATACCGAGCAGCACGGCCCACAGCCAGGGGGCCGCCGCTGGGGCCAGCGCGAGCCCGACCACGCCGGCCATCGAGACGACGGTCAGCGCGGCGATCCAGCCGGACTGGCTGCGCGCCCGCGCCGCAACGGGCGGGATCACGATGGACAGCGGGACCGGGATCAGGGTCGCGACGCTCAGCATGAGTCCCGCGGTGCTCTTGTCCAGCCCCGCGCCGAGGTACACCTGCGGCAGCCAGCCCATGACGACGTAGGCGGCGAAGGACTGCAGTCCCATGAAGCCGGTGAGCGCCCAGGCGACGGGGCTGCGCAGCAGTGGCCCGAACGACGCGCGCCGGGGCTGCGACCGCTCCGGGGTGGCGCCGTGCCGCGCCC
The DNA here is from genome assembly GCF_047200735.1 of Pseudonocardia oceanicola. Taxonomy (NCBI): domain Bacteria; kingdom Bacillati; phylum Actinomycetota; class Actinomycetes; order Pseudonocardiales; family Pseudonocardiaceae; genus Pseudonocardia; species Pseudonocardia oceanicola. Next base: position 284,366 of record NZ_JBJZON010000004.1, on the reverse strand, counting down.
CCACCGCCCACACCAGCAGCGCGACGACCGCGGCGGCGGACCAGACGGCGAGCGCGCCCCGCCAGCCTCCCACCGGACCCTCGAGCAGCGGGGTGAACGCCGACCCGACGGCGCCGGAACCCTGCAGCGCGGCGGTGTAGATGCCCGTCATCAGGCCGATGCGCAGCGGGAAGGACTCCTTGACCACCACCGGGACCAGGACGTTGGCGACGGCGATGCCCGCGCAGGCCACGAACGTCCCGCCGATCATCACCCCCGGCCCGTCGAACGGGCGCAGGAGCAGCCCGGCGGCGAGCACCGCCAGCGCGGTGCCGAGCGCCCGGGCCAGCCCGACCCGGCGGGCCAGCCACGGCGCCGCCGTTCCGGCCACCGCGAAGCACAGGGTCGGCGCCGCGGTCAGCAGGCTGATCCCCGCGGGGGACATCCCGAGCCCGTCGCGGACGTCGCCGAGCACGGACGACACGCTGGTCACCGCGGCGCGCAGGTTCAGCGCGGCGAGCACGACCCCGGCCGCGAGCAGGACCGTGCCGCGGAGCGGCCCCCTCGGCACGCCGGGCCGTGGACCCCGGAGTCCTCCCCCGGCGGACGCCACGGCGCGCCCGTCCTCCCCGACCGTCATGCCGGCTATCCTCACAGACATCCGATGTCCGGATGAAGGGATGTGCACGTGCCGCTCGCCACCACCACGCGCACCGGGTTGGTCGACCAGGTCATCGAGCAGGTCCGGGCGGCCGTCGCCGCCGGCGAGTGGTCGGTCGGGACCCGGATCCCGACCGAGGCCGGGCTCGCCGCGACGCTGGGGGTCGGACGCAACACCGTGCGGGAGGCGGTGCGCGCGCTCGCCCATGCCGGCCTGCTCGAGGTCCGGCAGGGCGACGGCACGTTCGTCCGTGCGACGAGCGAGCTCTCCGGGGCGATCCGCCGCCTCGCCGGGGCCGAGCTGCGGGAGTTGCTGCAGGTGCGCCGGCTGCTGGAGGCCGAGGGCGCCCGGCTCGCGGCCGCCCGCCGCACCGCGGCGGACCTCGTCGAGCTGGACCGCGCGATGGCGGCCTGCGAGGAGGCCGAGCGGGCCGCGGACCTCGACGCCTTCGTCCGCGCCGACCTGGCCTTCCACCAGCTCGTCCTGCGCTGCGCCCACAACGCGGTGCTGGCCGGGCTCTACCGCGGGTTGACCGAGGTCGTGCAGGCCAGCGTCGCGACCGCGGTGGCCGCCGGGCGCTGCGAGAGCCACACCGGCCTGCTGGCGGCGATCCGGTCGGGCGACCCGGCCGCGGCGGCCGTGGAGGCCGAGGACTTCCTCGACTCCCTGCTGCAGGACCCGCTGCCGGCGCCGGGCTCCGCCGCTACACCGTGAGGACGATCTTCCCGGTCGTGTGGCCCTGCTCGCTCAGCCGGTGGGCGTCGGCGGCGCGCTCGAGCGGGAAGGTCCCGGCGACGAGCACCCGCAACCGCCCGTCGGCGTGCAGCCGGAGCAGCTCGGTGAGCCCGGACCCACCCGCGCGGACGTAGGCGCCCGAGGCCTTCACCCCGCGCTGCTCGGCCGCCCGCACCGCGGCCTCGACCGCGATCGTCGGCAGGCAGATGAGCATGCCGCCGGGCCGTACGAGGTCGAACGAGCGCACGGCCGTCTCGCCGCCGACCAGGTCGTAGACCAGGTCGACGGGCTCGACGACCTCCTCGAACCGCTCGGTGCGGTAGTCCACGACCTGGTCGCAGCCCAGCGAGCGGAGCAGATCGTGCTTCGCCGCCGACGCGGTGCCGATCACGTGCGCGCCACGGGCCTTCGCGATCTGCACGGCGAGGTGCCCGACGCCGCCGGCGGCGGCGTGGATCAGCACGCGCTGCCCCGCCTCCAGGTGGCCGACGTCGACCAGGCTCTGCCAGGCCGTCATCCCCGCCAGCGGCAGCGCGGCCGCCTCGACCACGGGCAGGTCCGACGGACGTGCCCGGAAGTGGCCGACCGGCGCGGTGACGTACTCCGCGTAGGCTCCGTCCGGGCTCGGGAAGCGGGCCATGCCCAGGACGGGATCCCCGACGACGAACCCGCGGGCGCCTTCCGGCTCGGCATCCTCGGCGGGCACGTCGGGCCCGAGGGCGTCGACCACCCCGGCCACGTCCCAGCCCACGACGAAGGGCCGGCCGCCGAAGGACCTCGCCGGACCCAGCCCGGACCGGGTCTTCCAGTCGATCGGGTTGACCCCCGCGGCCTCCACCCGGACCCGGACCTCGCCGGGCCCGGGCTCGGGCGTCGGGATGTCCCGGAGGCTCAGGGCCTCCGGGCCGCCGGGCTGCTCGCAGACGATCGCACGCACATCCGATGTCTAGCAGGCGCCGGTCAGCCTGGAGAGCAGCCGGCGACCGCCGCGACGTCGCGACCGAGTACGGCCATGCCGAGCTCCTCGGCCGTGGCCTCGACGTCGTCAAAGAGCCGCCGGGCGGCCGTCCTGCGGCCGGTGTCGTCGAGCAGGCGAGCGAGCTCCAGGCGGGTCCGTGCGATCCACGGCCGGGCGCCGAGCCGGCGGTGGAGGGCCAGACCTTCGGTCAGGTGGGTCCCGGCCTCGTCGAACCGGCCCAGCAGTCGCTCCAGCGCGCCGAGCCAGTGCGCGAACGAGCCGAGGAATGCCACACCGCCACCCCAGATCGCGGCCTGGCCGCGGTAGGGCGCGATCAGCTCGGTGAGCTGGATCGCGCGTTCGCGGTGCCCCAGCCGGGCGGTCGCGTAGGCGAGACTCGCCATGTCGAACCCCCAGTAGAGGTCACGCAGGACCCGACGCGGGTCCAGCAGCGGGTCGGAGAGCGCCTGCACGAACGACTCGTCGGAGGCCTCGCCGGAGGTGATGTGCAGCAGCAACGTGCTGCACCGCAGCGTCGTGGTCTGGGTGTTCGTGGCTCCCAGCGCCGCCTCCACCTCGGCCAGCCGCGCGTCCTCCGCGGCGAGATGGCCCGGCTCGGGACGTTCGAGCCGCAGCGCGTAGACGTTGCCGGTCCAGACGTTCGCGGCATCGGGTTCGCCGGCGTGCTCGGCGATCACCCGCGCCTCGGACGCGAGGCGCGCCGCCTCGTCGTACGCCCCGGACAGCATGGCGAGCGTCGCGCGCCTGCTGGTGACGTACCACCGGTAGCGGGGCTGGCGCAGCTCCTCGGCCAGCTCGCCGTAGGCGCCCAGCGCCGCCTCGAGCCCCGGGCGGTCGCCGAGCTCGAAGGCCGTCGTGATCCGCCAGGCGTGCCCGGAGAGCTGCAGCTCGGGCTCTCCCGCCGCGCGCCCGAGGTCGACGATCTCCCCTCCTGTGTCGCGGCGGAGCCCGACGCCGTCCGGTCCCCATCGCGCGCAGTTCTCGGCCTCGAGACACCGGGCGAGCGTCGCGGGGTCCTCCGCCCTCCTGGCCAGCGCGACCGCGCGCGTGGCCAGCCGGACCCGTTCCCCGGCGTCGGGCTCCCACTGCCGCGCGGCGGCGAGCCGCGCCAGCAGCAGCGCCTGCAACCGCAGGTTGCGCTCCCCGAGCGCACGGACGGCCTCGTCGAGCAGGTCGAGGAGCTCCTCGCGAACCGCGCCGCTCCAGGTCCAGCTCGCGGCCGCACCGAGTGCGGCACGGGCGAGCAGCTCGACATCGTGGGCGGCGCGGGCCGCCGCCGCCGCCGCGCGGAACGCGGCCGCCGCCGCCTCCGGCCGGCCGGCGCGGGCCTCGGCCTCGCCGAGCGCCAGGCTGAGCCGACCGCGCCGGTCCGGTCCGACGTCGTCGTGGAGCATGGCGATCGCGGAGCCGTAGTGGCGGGCGGCCTCCTCGTGGGCGAGCTGAGCGGAGGCGGCCTCGGCCGCGCGGATCGTGTAGCCGACGGCGCGTTCGGCCTGCGCAGGTCCGGCCGCCTGGAAGTGCCGGGCGAGTGCGGTGACCGCGGCGGGATCGGCGGCCTCGTACGCCCGGCCCACATCCCGGTGCAGGAGGGCACGCCGACAGGGGCCGAGCCGGCCGTAGACGGCCTCGCGCACGACGTCGTGCACGAACGCGAACGAGCCGGGCACGACGGACTCCGTGATCAGTCGGGCCGTGGCCGCCTCCTCCAGGCCCGCCAGGGTCGCTGCGTCGGGATGGTCGATCGCCGCGGCCAGCACGTCGAGGCGGAACTGCCTGCCCATCACCGCGGCCGTGCGGAGACACTCCTGGGCGACCGCGGGAAGGGCGGCGACGCGCCGGCGGACGATCTCGGCGACCCCCGTCGGGACACCGGCCGTCGCGAGGTCGGCCGCCCCCGTCTCCTCCAGGTGGCGGGCCATGGCACGGACGAACAACGGGTTCCCGGCGGTCGCCCGGTGCACCGCCGGGGCCAGTCGCGCGCGCTCGCCCAGCATCGCCGCCACCTCGGCCAGGTCGAGCCGCCCCAGGTGCAGGGGCATGACCATCTCGTCGCGATACAGATCGGCCAGGAGCGCGGTCAGCGGGTGACCCGCTCCGACCTCGCCGTCGCGACACGTCCCGATCACCAGCACTCCGGCGGTGTCCTCGTGCCGCAGCAGGTGCGAGAGCATCAACAGCGTCGCGTGGTCGGCCCACTGGAGATCGTCCACCAGCAGGACGAGCGGCCCGTCGCGGGCGAGGTGGCCGAGCGTGGCGGCGACCCCCTCGAAGAGCCGGTACCGCTCGGTGTGGGCACCGGCGGCCTGCCGTCCGACCGGGTCGGGGAGCTGGTCGCCCAGCTCCGGGACCAGGCGCGCCAGCTCCGCGGTCCAGGTCCCGAGGAGGCTGCTCAGGGCCTCCGGCGACGAGTGCGTGACGACGCGCCGCAGCGCGAGTACGAACGGCTGGAACGGGACGATGCGCTCGGCATCGCACCTGCCCGCGAGCACCGTCGCGCCGCGCGCGTGGGCGCGGACCCCGAACTCCGTGGCCAGCCGGGTCTTCCCGATCCCGGGCTCACCCGTCACGAGGCCGAGATGGGCCGGCCCACCGCGGGCCACGAGCGCGTCCAGCCGGTCGAGCTCGGCAGACCGTCCGACGAACGCGCCGCGTTCCGGGCCGGTGAGCGGCGGCGGGGGCGGGAGGCGGCCGGACGGCGTGGGACCGGCGGAGGCTGCCCGGGCGGTGAGCCGGAGCGCCTCGAGGTAGCAGGCCTCGGTGTCCGGGGACGGGTCCACGCCGAGCTCGGCGGCGAGGGTCTCGCGGCACCGCCCGTAGGCCCGCAGCGCCTCGGCCCGGTTGCCGTCCGCGACGTGCGCGCGAATCAGCAGCCGGTGTGCGGTCTCCCGGAAGGGTTCCAGGGCGAGCACGGCCTCGGCCGCCTTCCGCGATCCGCCCGGGTCCCCGCACTCACGGCAGGCTCGGGACAAGGCCTCCAGCGCCCGGATGCGGAGATCGCGCAGCGCGCTCCGCTGTGCGTCGAGCCAGGACGACTCCAGCCCCGGCAGCAGGGGGCGGGCCGCGATCTCGGCCGCGGCCGTCGCGGCCTTGCGGGCCCGGGCGACCGCTCCGACGCGCAACGCCTCCTCGGCGGCCGCGACATGCCGTGCGGCCTCGTCCACGTCGGTTTCCACGTCGGTGTCCACGTCCGCCGTCGCCATCGGGCCGAACCGGTAGGCCCCCCGGCCGCCCGTCAGGAGCGGCGGAGCGCCCGGCACCGCGAGGACACTGCGCAGCTTGCTCACCACTGCCGAGAGCGAGGCCTCCCACGCCGGCGGCGGTGTTCCGGCCCAGAGCACGTCGGCGAGCTCCGCGCGCGGAACCGGCCGGGCACGATTGAGGACGAGATAGGCGAGGGCGAGCCGCCCCTGCCGCCCGGGCAGGGCGGCGTCCTCGATCCTCCGCTCGCCGATGGTCACCAGCAGGGCTCCGGTCAGAGCCACGTGTACGTCCACCGGCCCTCCCGGTTCACCACCGACGTGCACGGACACTCGTCCCCCGGGGCATCCGCACGAGCCGCGACAAGCGCTCGACAAGCCCACGGCAACGGCCGGTTCCTACGGTTCGCAGCAGAGTCTCCTCCGCAGACCGACGAGGGGGAAGGAGCATCCCGATGCCGACCGTGACGACGACGATGCCGAGCCCGGGCGCCGTGATCTGTGCCGAGCTGCAGCGAGATCCCACTCCGCGTCGCAGCGCCGTCGAGTACGTCGGCGGCCCGCGCTGCGGCGAGATCGAGGTCGTCGACCATCCGGGAGTGATGCCTCCGCGAACGCTGCCCGGACCCTATCGGCGGATGGGGCGCCGGCTCTGCGCCAGCGGCGCCCACCGCTACGAACACCGGCGCGGCGACGAATCACCCAGGTCGGCCTGCTCGGCAGGCTGACCGTGCCGAGCGAGGCTCGGTCACCCGACGAGCTCGCCGTCGACCACCCGCGGGCGGCCGGCACGCTCCCACTCGAGGAAGCGCTGCGTCTCGACGAGCAGCGCGCCGCCGAGCCAGACGGCGACGACGCCGTCGTCGACCAGGCCGAACACCGCGGTCAGGGCCTCCGGGACGAGGTCGACCGGCGACACGAGGTAGGCGACGGCCAGGATCAGGAGCCCGAGCCGGCCGCGGCCGAGCACGCCCGAGCGCCCGCTCAGGGCACCGCCCACCATGCGGGGCAGCGCACGCGCCCGGTCGCCCAGGCTCGGCGTACCCGGCTTGCGGCTCTGCACGATCACGCGGGCGAGGGTGAGGTACGCGGCCCGCCGCCCCGCGAAGGAGCGCGAGCCGGAAGAGGTCGTCATGTCCGGTTCAACGCCGGGCGCGTCGGGCACGTTCCTCCGCGGGTGGATGCCGTGTGTGACAGGCGCGACCCCGGGGTCAGCGCCGGAGGCGGCCCGACCCCGCGCGGCTCGTCATGGACCACACCACGACCCCGGCGAACACCAGCGCACCCACGGCGACCGCCCATGCCAGCACCTGGTACAGCGCTCCGGCCAACGTGAACGCCAGCACCACGAGGAGCGCGGCCCCGAGCACCCGCAGCATGGACACCTCCCGACTCGTGCGCCCCTCCAGGATCGCACGAACCGGACGAAGGGGACCAGCCCGGCCCGATCGGGTGATCGCGGCCATACCGCACGCCGGGCGCCGACCGGTGCGCGCGACGGACCGAATAGGTTGCGTCGGAGATAGCTTCCGATATATCGTGATGCCACGCGAGCTACTGAGAAGGACTCAGGGGAGGCTCGGACACCACGAAGGAGATCGACATGACTGCCATGAACCCGTCCTGGGACGCCCCGTTCGGCCCCCGGTTCGGCGGGCGCCGCGGGCGCTGGCACCCGCGTCCGCCCTTCGGCCCCGGCGCGCGCTCCGCCGTCGGCCCGGCCGGTCCGGACACCACCGTGAACATCGACGCCGACCCGGCCGGCGAGGGCCGGGATCGCCTGCGCGGCCGCCGTGGCGGCCGCGTCGGGCCCGGCGGCCCGTTCGGCCCGGGCTTCGGCCCGGGCGCACCGTTCGGCCCGGGCTTCGGCCCCTTCGGACGCGGCGGCCCGGGTCCGCGCGGCCGGCGCGGACGCCGCACCAGCCGCGGCGACGTCCGGCTGGCCGTGCTCGCACTCGTCGCCGAGCAGCCACGGCACGGCTACGAGATCATCCAGGAGATCGGCGAACGCTCCGGCGGCCGCTGGCGCCCGAGCCCCGGGTCCGTCTACCCCACGTTGAACCAGCTGGAGGACGAGGGCCTGGTCCGCGTCGAGCAGGCCGAGGGTCGCCGGGTCGTCCACCTCACCGAGGAGGGCACCCGGTACGTCGAGGCGCACCGCGAGGAGCTCGAGAAGGTCTGGGCCGCCTTCGCCGGCGACGGCGACGACGGCCCCGAGAGCGTGCTCTGGGAGCAGCTCGGCCAGCTGCACGCGGCCGCGCAGCAGGTGCTGGCGGCCGGCACGCCCGACCAGATCGAGCAGGCCACTGCCGCGCTCACCGAGGCGCGCAAGACGATCTACCGCCTGCTCGCGGAGTGACACCCCCCGGGCCGCACCATGGAACCATAATGCGGCCCACACCGCCCTCCGGAGCGCACTATGGAACCATATTGCGCTCCGGAGGGCCTTCCGGTCAGCAGTCCCGCAGCTCCGGGGACTGGTTGAGGATCTGCCCGCGCGGGCTGATGAACTCGCGGTAGATCTCGGAGTCGACGGCGGCCGGGGCGAAGGCGGCGACGCGGTGGCAGTTCTGGAAGGCCAGGACCACGCCGAAGTGCCGCTCCAGGGCGCCGCGGATCGAGGTGCTCGCCAGCGCCCGCAGCAGCTGGCCCCGCTCGTGCTCCGACGGCGGCGGGACCTCGTGCTCTCCGAAGGGCTCGTCGCCGGTGCGGTCGGCGGCGGCCGCCGAGACGACCTCCCACGCGTAGGGAAGGGAGTCGCGGACGACGGCGAGGAACTGCGCGTCGTCCATCTCGCGGCGCTCGGCGGCCTCGAGGACGGCGGTGGGGACGTCGAGGGACATGGTTTCCTTTCTGCAGGGTGAACGGGTGGTCGTGGAGCCTCAGGCGTGCTGCGGGCTCACGGGCAGGAAGTCCGGGACCACCTGGGCCGCGAGGTCGACCCCGGTGGCGCCGTCGCCCCAGGCCCGGGCGTTGCGCAGGTGGAAGGCCACGGTGTCGCGGTGGTACGCCGCCCAGTCGCGGGTGCGGCCGTCGAGGTCGGCGAGGACCCGGGCCAGCACGGTGAGGTTGGCGGGCTCCAGCTCGTCGACCGGCCGGGGCCGCCCGCGCTCGGCGGCGCGGACCCAGCCGGACTGGGAGAAGCAGCCGATCAGTGCGTCGCCGACCTCTCCGCGCAGGTAGGCGACGTCCTCGGCGTCGGTGACCTTGTTGCCCACCACGCGCAGCGCCACGCCGTGGTCCGCGGCGTGCGTCGCATACTGCCGGTACACGCCCACGCCGCGTCGGGTCGGCTCGCACACCAGCACGGTGAGGTCGAAGCGGGTGAACAGGCCGGAGGCGAAGGCGTCCGCCCCGGCGGTCATGTCGACGGCGACGTACTCCCCCGGCCCGTCGACCAGGTGGTTGAGGTAGAGCTCCACCGCCCCGGTCTTCGAGTGGTAGCAGGACACGCCGATGTCGGACTCGTCGAACTCGCCGGTCACCAGGTAGCGCACGGCGCCGACCTCCGCCGAGTACCGCCGCAGCAGCTCACCGGCGGGGTCGAGGTCGAGCAGCCGGGAACCGGGCCCCGGCGGGGTCGTCTTGATCACGACGTCGGCGGAGGGCAGCAGCGGGTTCTCGCCGCGCAGGTGGTCCTTCAGCCAGGCCAGGTCGCCGCCCAGCGCGCGCGGCGGGGCGTCCTCCGGATCCGCCCCCAGCGCGACGCCGAGGTGCTGGTTGATGTCGGCGTCGATCGCCAGGACCGGCAGGCCCCGCGCCGCCACGTAGCGCGCGAAGAGCGCCGCCGTCGTCGTCTTGCCGCTGCCGCCCTTGCCGACGAACGCGATCCGCATCGTTCCGCTCCCCTCCGTCATCGAGGATGGTAACGGTAACGATGTTCACCAACGGGTGATCAACCCGGGGGTCTCCTCAGGCCCGCGCGCGGCGCTCGCGGACCAACTCGCGCAGCGTGGGGACCACGGTGCCGGCGTCGCGGAGGTTGCGGCGTGCCCGCGCCCGCATCACCACGATCCCCACCAGGGCGATCGCCCAGAGGACGTACTGGACGGTCCAGGCCGCACGGAACGCGCCCGGGGTGTAGCCGCCGAGCACGTCGAGCACGAGCCCGACGACGAGCGCCAGAACCAGGGACGCGGAGAACCCGCCGACGTTGACGATCCCGACCGCCGTGCCCTGCCGCCGGCTCGGGTTGAAGGTGCGCGCGTAGTCGAACCCGACCATCGAGCCCGGCGGCCCCAGGGCCAGCACCACGATCAGCACGACGAGCAACCAGAGCGGGGCGGGCGGCGGGACCAGCAGGACCACCGTCCACATCGCCGCGGTCAGCGCGATCACCGCGATGACCAGGTACGAACGCCGGAACGGGTGCCGGGCGGTGAAGGTGCCGAACAGCGGGCCCGCCACGATCCCGACGCCCACCAGCAGGGTGAGCAACGCGCTCGCCGTCCCCGGTCCGAGGCCGTGCCCCGCGACCAGGTACGGCACGCCCCACAGCAGGCCGAACACCGTCCCGGAGAACTGCGTGCCCATGTGGGTGAAGAAGCCGAGCCGGGTGCCCGGCTCCCGCCAGGAGGACCGCAGCCCGTCGAGCACCTCGCGCGGGGTGGGCGCCTCCGGCCGGTCCGCCGACCCCGCCGGGCTCTCCCGGAACACCGCGAGCACGGCCAGCGCGGCCAGCAGGCCCACGCCCGCGGCGGAGAGGAACGCCGGTGTCCAGCCCGGCCCGTGCAGGATCGCCGCGAGCGGGACCGCCGAGAGCACCTGGCCGATCTGCCCGAGCAGACCGGTGAGCTGGGTGAGCACCGGGACCTGGCGGGCCGGGAACCACGCGCCCAGCACCGACAGCACACTGATGAAGGTGAGGGCGTCGCCCGCGCCGACGAGCACGCGCGCGGTGATGGCCAGCGGCAGCGAGGTCGCGAGCGCCAACGCGGCCTGCCCGGCGGCCATCAGCACCGCCCCGGCCACCACCAGGGCCTTCGCGCCGAAGCGGTCCAGCAGGACCCCGGTGGGCACCTGCAGCGAGGCGTAGACCAGCAGCTGCAGCACGACGAAACCGGAGAGCACCGCCGGGGTCGCGCCGAACCGTTCGGCCGCGTCGAGCCCGGCGACTCCGAACGACGTCCGGTGCATGACGCCCACCAGGTAGGCCAGTAGCCCTGCCGACCAGACCAGATACGCACGCCAGCTCCCCATCGGGCCCGATCCTCCGCCCTCGGACGACGACACGCCCGCGTCCGCCGACGACGTCACGCCCCGATCGGCCCGGATCACACCCCGAGCCCCGTCCATCGCCGGCGGACGGCCGTCGCCACCGGGCGCCGCACGGGGGATGCTGTGCGGGAGCCGCGGTGTCGCACGTCCGGGACGTACGTGGAGGATGGGCGGTGCAAGGGTCACGGAACGGACGCAGAACGGGCGGCCGACGAGGAGGTACGACAGGTGCTGGATCCCGCGGAGCTGTACCGGGTCGAGGAGGGCGTGACCGCCGACCCCGACGGATCGGTGCTGCTGGTGGTGCTCGACGGGTTCGTCGATGCCGGCGGTGCGGGGCGGCTCGCGGTCGAGGCCCTGCGCGAGGGCAAGGAGCCGCGCGTGCGCGCCTCGTTCGACGTCGACCAGCTCGTCGACTACCGCTCGCGGCGGCCGCCGCTGACCTTCGACACCGACCGGTGGACGGCCTACGAGCCCCCGGCGCTCGACGTCGTCGCCCTCACCGACGCCGCCGACGCCGAGTTCCTGCTGCTCGCCGGCCCCGAGCCGGACACGCAGTGGGAGCGCTTCGTCGCCGCGCTCGAGCAGCTCGTGCGCCGGCTGAACGTGCGGCTGGTCGTCACGCTCGCCGGCATCCCGATGGCCGTGCCGCACACCCGGCCGATCGGGGTGACCGCGCACGCCTCGCGCAAGGAGCTCATCGAGGGCCACCAGCCGTGGTTCGCCGAGGCGCAGGTGCCCGGCAGCGCGGCGGCCCTGCTCGAGTACCGGCTCGGCGAGGCCGGCATCGACGCGATGGGCTTCGCGGTGCACGTGCCGCACTACCTGGCCCGCGCCGAGTACCCGCAGGCCGCGCGCACCCTGCTGGACCACACCGCCGTCGCCACCGGGCTGTACCTGTCGACGGAGGAGCTGTCGAAGGCCGCCGAGCGCACCGAGGCGGAGATCGCCGAGCAGGTGGCCGGGTCGGCCGAGGTCGCCGAGGTGGTCGAGGCGCTGGAGAAGCAGTACGACGCCGTCGCCGCCGGTCGCGAGCAGGGATCCGGCGAGCTGGGCGGGGACCTGCCGAGCGCCGACGAGCTGGCCGCCGAGGTCGAGCGGTTCCTCGCCGGGCAGGGCGACGACAAGGACGGCGGGTTCGGCGAGGGCGGTGAGCCGGGCCGCTGAGGGCCCTCCGCCCGCGCTCGCGGCCCGCCGCGCCCGACCGCGGCGGGTCCAGGTCACGCGGTCACCTCAGCCCACGCACAGGCGGAGCACAGGAAAGGGGCGGATTCTCGGTGGTGCGGCGCGGTGGCGCCGGCCGGGAGCCCCCCTCACGGCCCGCCCCCGCGCCCCCTACCTCGGGAGGTGCGTGCATGACACCGGTGACGAGCCCCGGACGGCCGACCGACCGCCTGCCCCGGCCCGATCCCGTCGGCCCTCCCCCGGCGCGTACGGCGCCGGACGCATCGCCCTCGGACACCCAGCCGCTGCGGCCCGCGACGGCCCGCCGCGAGCCCGGGTGCGTCGGCTCCGCCTCGGTGCGCGGCCCGCGCCGGACCGCCGCCGACGCGACCGCCGTCCAGGGGGCCGGCGCGGACCTCGCGGTCGCCGTGGCCGACGGCGTCGGGGACACCGACCTGGCCGCGCGGGCCGCCCGGGTCGCCGCGGACGTGGCGACGACGATGGCCCCGCTGGCCGGGTCGCGCGAGGCGCTGCTCGCCGCGCGGGACGCGGTGCGGCTCGAGCCCGACGACGCCGACGCCGTCATGGTCGTGGCGGCCGGGCTGCCGGGCGGCGGCTGGTCCGTGTCCTGGGTCGGCGACTGCCGGGCCCTGCTCGTCACCGACCGCGGCGTCGCACGGCTCACCCACGACCACACGGTCGCGCAATGGCTCCGCGACCGCGGCAAGGACGCGTTGCCGGAGTGGGAGCACGTCGTCATGACGACGGTCGGCAGTGCCGGCCCCGACACCCTCGGCCACGTCCGCGGTCCGGCCGCTCAGGGCACGCTCGTGCTGGTCAGCGACGGGGTGCACCGCCCGCTCGACGACGCCACGATCGCCTTCCTCGTCCGGCGGGCGGTCACGCCCGCCCGGGCGGCGCGGGATCTCGTGGACGCCGCCCTCGCCGCGGGCGGCCGGGACAACGCGAGCGCCGCGGTCGTGCCGGTGCCCGCGGCCTGGGCCTGACGACCCGCGGCCGCAGGGCCGGGGGTCGGGTCCCTACAGCAGGTCGAGGGCGGCGGCGACCACGCTGTCGGCGTCGATGCCGTGGTAGCGGTACACGCTGTCGAGGTCGCCGGACTGCCCGAACCGCGTCACGCCGAGGTGCGTGGCCCGGACCTGGTTGATCCCGGCGAGGAAGGCCAGCGTGTGCGGGTGCCCGTCGAGCAGCGTCACCAGGGGGGTCGCGCGGCGGCCGGGGAACGCCGCGTCGAGGACCCAGGTGTCCGCGCTGCCGTGCCCGGCCCGGGCCTGGAGGGCGTCGAACACCAGCCCCGGACTCGTCACCACGACCACGTCGACGGGCGTGCCCAGCGACTCCAGCCGCTCGGCCGCGGCCAGTGCCTCGGGCACCATGGCGCCCATCGCGGCGATCGTCACCGCGGGCCGCTCGCCGGTCCGCAGCGGGTAGGCACCGGCGACGACCTGCCGGCGCCGCCGCTCCCGGGCCGCCGGGTCGGTCGGCACCGCGGCCAGCGACTGGTCCACCGGTCGGGTGGACAGCCGCAGGTAGGCGCTCGTGCCGTCCGGGCGACCGAGCCGGGCCAGCGCGGCCAGCAGGGTCCACTCGACGTCGATCGCGAACGCCGGCTCGTAGGTGGTGCAGCCCGGCTGCTCCAGCCCCACCGACGGGGTGGTGATCGACTGGTGCGCCCCGCCCTCCGGCGCGAGCGACACCCCGGACGGCGTGCCGACCAGGATCGACTGACCGCCCGCGTAGATGCCGAACGACCACGGCTCGAGCGCCCGCTCGACGAACGGGTCGTAGAGCACCCCGATCGGCAGCAGCGGCTGCCCCCACCGGGACCAGGTCGCGCCCAGCTCACCGAGCGCGCCGACCAGGTTCCCCTCGGCGATGCCCAGCTCGATGTGCTGCCCCGTCGGCCGTTCCCGCCAGTGCAGGATCGTCTCCGGGTCGTCGTCGAACCAGTCCTTGCGCTCGGCCGGCGACCAGACCCCGACCTTGTTCACCCAGCCGCCGAGGTTGGTCGAGCTCGAGACGTCCGGGCACAGCGTGACCACCCGTCGGGCGGCCTCGGGCGCCTCCCGGGTCAGGTCCAGCAGCGCCCGGCCCAGCGCGGCCTGCGTGGTCGCGCGCCCCGACGGCGTCCGCCCGATGTCCGTCGGCAGCGCCGGCACCGGCACGCCCTCGACCGGGCCCCGGCGCAGCCGCTCGGCGGTCCGCGCGCACAGCCGGCCCGCCGGCGAGTCCGGGGCGAAGCGCTGCCAGGGGGCCTCGAGCGACATGCCCGACCGCCCCGCCAGCTCGGCGATCTGTTGGGCCGACAGCAGCGACGAGTGGTTCTGCGGATGCCCCTCGCTGGCCAGCCCGAAGCCCTTGACCGTGTAGGCGAACAGCACGGTCGGGCGGCCGTCGTCGATCTGCGCGAAGACGTCGCCGACGGCCTGCAGGTCGTGCCCGCCGAGGTTGCGGATCGCGGCGTGCAGCGTGGCGTCGTCGAGCGTGCCGACCAGCTGCGCCAGCTCCGGCGAGTCCGGCAGCCGCTCGCGCAACTGCTCCGGGGTGCAGCGCAGCAGCCGCTGGTACTCCGGGTTGGACATCTCGTCGATCCGACGGCGCAGCACCTCCCCACCCGGCCGCTCGAACAGCTCGTGCAGCAGGCGCCCGTACTTGACCGTCAGCACCTGCCAGCCGGCCGCGGCGAACATGCCCTGCAACCTCGGCGCGCCGATGTTGGGCACCACCCGGTCGAGGCTCTGCCGGTTCAGGTCGACGATCCACACGACCTCGCCCAGCTCGGCGACCATCGGGTCCAGGATCGCCTCCCAGACCGCGCCCTCGTCGAGCTCGGCGTCGCCGACCAGCGAGTACTGCCGTCCGGCGCCGGTCTGCTCGCCCAGGGTGGCGATGTAGCGCCGCGCCAGCGCGCCCCAGATCGGGGCCGTGGCGCCGATGCCGACCGACCCCGTCGAGTAGTCCACCGGGTCCGGGTCCTTCGACCGCGACGGGTAGGACTGCAGCCCGCCGAACTCCCGCAGCGTGGTCAGGTAGGACTCGTCGAGCTCGCCGAGCAGGTAGTTGATCGCGTGCAGCACCGGCGAGGCGTGCGGCTTCACCGAGACCCGGTCGCCGGAGCGCAGGTGCTCGAACCACAGCGCCGTCATCAACGTGGTCATCGACGCCGACGACGCCTGGTGCCCACCCACCTTCAACCCCGTCGGGTTGGGCCGGACCCGGTTGGCGTGGTCGATGATCGCGGTGGCGAGCCAACGCACCCGCTGCTCGATCTCCCCCAGTACCGCGAGCCGGTCCCCCGCGCCGGTGGGGGCGGCGGAAGCGGACGGTGCGGTCATCGACGACTCCTTCGACGGTGGGCAGATGTCCCCGACAAGGGCACCACCGCGCTCAGCCCTGCACAAGTGGAGGACCTCGATGCGTGCAGAATGCCCGTGGCACCGTCGGACGTGCGGAGAGGCGCGAGCAGGATGCACGACCCCCGGCCCGGACCGGTCGACGACATCGACGCCCGGCTGCTGCGCGCGCTGGTCGCGAACCCGCGCGGCACGGCGCTCGCGCTCGCCGAGGCGGCCGGTCTCTCCCGCAACACCGTGCAGGCCCGGCTGGCCCGGTTCGAGGAGCGCGGGGTGCTGCGCAGCGAGGAGCGTCGGATCGACCCCGCCGCCCTCGGCTACCCGCTCACCGCCTACGTCACGGTCGTGGTCGTGCAGCGGCTGCTCGACCCGGTGGCGGAGGCGCTCGCGGCGATCCCGGAGGTGCTGGAGGTCGTCGGGGTCTCGGGGCAGGGCGACCTGCAGGTGCAGGTCGTGGCGCGGGACGCGGACGACCTCTACCGCATCGCGGGCCGCCTGCTCGCGATCGACGGCGTCGAGCGCACCACCACCTCGCTGGTCATGCGCCGGCTGGTCGACCACCGCGTCACCCAGCTCCTCCCCTGACCGTGCGTGGCGGGTGGTCCCGGAGCCCCACGTCCCGCGCACGGGCGACGCGGTCGCTAGCGTCCGATCATGAGCTCCCTGCTGCCGTCGACCGAACGCACCCTGCTCGCCCGCGTGGCCCGTGCGCAGCGCGACGGGCGCTGCCCCTCGCTCGTCGCCGGCGTGGTGCGCGAGGGTGTGCCGGCCTGGTCCGTGGGTCGCGGCGCGGTGGAGGAGCCGCACACGGACGTCCAGTACCGGCTCGGCTCCCTCTCCAAGACCGTCTGCGCGGTCACCGTGTTGCGGTTGCGCGACGAGGGCCGGCTCGATCTCGACGACCCGCTGGAGACGCACGTGCCCGGCACCCCGCTCGGCGACCGCACGCTCACCCAGTTGCTCTCGCACACCGCCGGCGCGACCTCCGAGAGCCCCGGGGCCTGGTGGGAGCGCACCCCCGGCGGCACCCTGGACGAGCTCGGGCTGACCGGGGAGCACCGGGTCCTGCCCGGCGGTCGCCGGTTCCACTACTCCAACCTCGGGTTCGGGCTGCTCGGCGAGCTGGTCGCGCGCGTGCGCGGGCGCGCGTGGGAGGACGTGGCCCGGGACGAGGTGCTGCTCCCGCTGGGGATGCGCCGCACCACCCCGCGCCCCGAGGGCCGGGCGGCGCAGGGCTACGCCGTGCACCCCTGGTCGGACGAGCTGCTCGCCGAACCCGAGTACCACGCGGGCGTGATGGCCGCGGCCGGGCAGCTGTGGTCCACCGCGGCGGACCTCGCGCGGCTCGGCGCGTTCCTGCTCGGCGACTCCGGCGACGTCCTCTCCCCCGCGACGGTGGTGGAGATGACGCTCCCGGCCGGTGTCGACTTCTCCGGGCCCACCTGGTCGTCCTACGGGCTGGGTGTGCAGGTGCAGAAGCACGAGGACCGCACCCTGGTGGGCCACGGCGGCTCCATGCCGGGCTTCCTCGCCGGCCTCTGGGCCGACCGCGAGGAGGGCACCGCCGCACTCGCCCTGGCGAACGTCACCTCCGGGCTCGACGGCGCTCTCCCCGCCCGGCTGCTGGCCGACCTCCGCGCGGCCGAGCCGACCGTCGTCGGGGCCTGGTCCCCGGCGCCCTCGCCGGTCCCCGCCGAGCTGCTCGGGCCCTGGTACTGGGGCCCGTCACCGTACGTGCTGCGGGCGGTTCCCGGCGGGTTGCTGCACCTGGGCGGGCTGGGCAGACCGGGCCGCTCGTCCCGCTTCGCGCCCCGCGCGGACGGCACCTGGGTCGGCCTGGACGGCTACTTCGCGGGGGAGACACTGCGGCTCGACCCGGTCGCGCTGAACCTGGCGACGTTCGTCTTCACCCGCTCGCCGTACGACCCGGCCGCCCCGATCCCGGGCGGCGTGGACGTCCGCGGGTGGTCGTCGAACGGTTGAGGTCCGCCTCGACCTGCCGACCGGGGTCAGCTCCGGTCGTCGCGCTCGGCGCCGTGCACCAGCCCGCTCTCGGCCAGGTGCTTCGAGACGTGCTCGGTCAGCTCCGCACGGCGTTGCCGACGCTGGATGCGCAGGAAGGTCCTCCGTTCCAGACGGAACTCCCGGTAGAGCCCGACGCACATCAGCAGCATCACGAGGCTGAACGGGAAGGCGATGACGATCGCCGCCGTCTGCAGTGCGGACAGGGCGTTGCCCTCGGTGCTCGCCAACAGCAGTCCGATCGCGACGAGGCCCTCGGCGGCCGCCCAGAACACGCGGCTCCAGACGGGAGGGTCGGTCTCGCCGCCCGACGCGAGCATGTCGACGACCAGCGAGCCGGAGTCGGAAGAGGTCACGAAGAACAACACGATCAGGATGACCGCGCCGAACGCCACCACGGACCCGGCGGGCAAGCCCTCGAGCAGGCCGAACAGCGCGCCGTCGGTGTCGACCGAGCCGTCCGGCCCGACGAGCCCGCCCGATCCGTTCAGCTCCCGCTGCAGGGCCGTGCCGCCCATGGCGGTGAACCACAGGAACGTCACCAGGGAGGGCACGGCGAGCACGCCGACCACGAACTCCCGCACCGACCGGCCACGGGAGATCCGCGCGATGAAGACGCCGACGAACGGCGCCCAGGAGATCCACCAGCCCCAGTAGAAGGTGGCCCAGCTGGCCTGCCAGGCCTGGCCCTCCGCGCCCTGCAGCGCCGTGGTGTCGAAGCTCAGCGCGAACAGGTTCTGGAAGTAGAGGCCGATCGACTGGACGAAGTCGCGCAGCAGGAAGAGCGTCGGCCCGGTGATGACCACGAACAGCAGCAGCGCGACGGCCAGCCCCATGTTCGTGTTCGACAGCCACTTGATGCCCTTCTTCACGCCGGTGACGACGGAGAAGATCGCGAGCGTGGTGATCCCGCCGATCAGCACGACGAGGGTCAGGTTCCCCGGGTCGCTGACGATGCCGAGGAAGTCCAGGCCGGAGGCGATCTGCAGCACACCCAGGCCCAGCGACGTCGCGACACCGAACAGGGTGCCGACGATCGCGATGACGTCGACGACGTCCCCGACCCAGCCCTTCACCCGGCTCCCGAAGAGCGGCTCGAGCGCCCAGCGGATGGACACCGAGCGGTTCTTGCGGTGGATGGAGTAGGCCACGGCGAGGCCGACCACGACGTAGATCGCCCACGGGTGCAGGCCCCAGTGCAGGAAGGTCTGCACGAGGGACTGCTGGGCGAGCTCCTGCGGGGTCCCGACGACGCCTGGTTTGGGCGAGGCGAAGTGGTTCAGCGGTTCCGCGACGCCCCAGAAGACCAGGCCGATGCCCATACCCGCCGCGAACAGCATCGCGAACCACGAACCGAGACCGAACTCGGGCTTCTCCTCGTCCGGCCCGAGCTTGATGTCCCCGAAATGGCTGAAGCCCAGCCACAGGGCGAACACCACGAACCCGGTGACCAGCAGGGTGTAGTACCACCCGAAGCCGCCGATGATGGTGCTCTGCACGGCGGAGATCCCGCTGCTCATCGGGTCCGGGAACACGATGGTGGCCACGACGAACAGGGCGATGACGGCGGCCGCCGGGTAGAAGACGGCGGGCGCGACCGACCGTGTCTCACGGCCCGGAGCCGGTCGCCCCGGCTCGTGAGCCGTCTCCGCCGGTGTCTCTGTGGGTGTCGCCACAACTCTCCTCGTCGTTCAGGTCTGCGCCGCGGCGCCCGGCCGTCGAGCGGGCGCGCGGCGGCGCCGTCCGGCCGGTCGCGGCACCCGGGCCGTGGCGCCCGCATCGATTCGCCGGTGCGCGCGCCGGTCCGCTGCGTCGAGTCCGGTCGGGCCATGGTAGGTGGACCCGAGGTCGCCGGCAGTGCGGCGGCGGGACAGCGCCGCGTCCGTCACGACCGCACACATCCGACGGCCGGACAGGATCGCATCCGCCGCGTCCGCCGGGGCGCCCACCCCGGACCCGGAGCGCCCTCGGGGGCCTGCCAAGGTGGACCGCGATGCGTCTCGTCTTCGCCCCCGGTGACGACCAGGGCTACGCCGGAGCTCGGGACCGGTTGCTGGAGGCCTTCCTGACGTGGGCCCGCCGGACCCGGGTCTCGGCGGACGTCTTCCTGGTCGCCGCCGCGCTCGACTACAAGTACGCGCTGGACCGCAGGCTCGGCCGCTGGACCCGCGCGCACGTCGCCGACGCCCTCGGCATGTGGTTCCCGCGCCACGTCACCGTGCTCGACGCCGAGGAGGTCCCCGAGGCCTTCCACGCACTGATCGACTTCCTGGCCGACGCGGACGGGCTCGACCACCGCTCGGCCTCCCGTGCGGAGCTGCACGCGCAGGTGCGTGACTCCACGCCGGCGCTGCTCGACGGCATCGCCGACGAGCGCAACTACGACCTCGGCAAGTTCTGGGGCGTCCAGCTGCGCCGGCACGGCGTCGATCCCGCCGATCCCCGTGCGGTGCAGCGCTTCCTCGACCGCGCCCGCTCCGGCGAGGTGCACATCGACCGGGCCGCCCTCGCCGAGATCACCCGGCGCGAGGAGGAGACCTCGCGCGACCCGGCGCCCGCGCCGGAGCTGCCCCCGGTGCTGCTGCCCAGCGCGGCCGAGATGGTCACCGCCGCGCAGGAGAGCAGCGCGCTCGACCTGCTCCGCAAGCTCACGGTGTGGGTGCGGGCGGGCCGCCGGCTCACCCGCGACGGCAAGCTCGGCCTGGCCGACGCGCTGTCCCTCGCCGACCTGCTCGGCCTCGACCAGCTCTACCGCGACAGCGCCCGCAGCAGCACGGACCTGCCCGAGACCTCGATGCTGCTGCACTGGGCCAAGGCCGCGCGCCTGGTCCGCCCGCTGCAGGGCCGGCTGGTCCCGGTGAAGAGCGCGGCGAAGGACCTGCACCGGCCGATCGAGCTGTGGCGGCGGGTGTTCTCGGCCGTCGGGCGGATCGGCGACCACCTCGGCGGCACGGACGTGTTCGGGGCGCCGTCGTTGTTCGGCATGTCGCTGGCCGACGCCTTCCCGATCCTCTGGCTCGAGCTCTACGCCGCCGGCGGCGGGCCGGTCCCGGTCGAGCTGTTCCACCGGCTGGTGCGCGAGGCCGTCAACGAGGAGTGCGGCTGCGTGGTCGACGACCTCGCCGGCGACGCCGAGGGGCGGCTCTGGCGGCGGGACGTCACCGCCCTGCTCGACGCGCTGGAGCTGCTGGGCGCCGTCGAGCTCGGCGAGCTGCTCGACGCCGAGGAGCTCGACGGGCTGGTCGAGCTCGCGGGCCGGGACGACCCCGACCCCACGATCGTCTCGCTCACCCCGATGGGGCTGTGGGCGGTGCACGAGACCCTGATCGACCAGGGTCTGCACGCGCCGCTGCCCGGCGAGCTGGCCGACGAGGACCTCGAGTACGTGTGCGTGCGCATGGCCGAGGTGCGCAGTGCGGTCGCCCAGGCCGAGCTCGACGCCTGGGTCGCCGCCCGCACCCCCGCCGACGCCGCGCGGGAGATCGGCCGGTTCCTCGCCCGCACGGACGACCCGGTGCACCGTGACCTGGCCCTGCACGCCCTGGCGCGCACCGGCCCCGCCGGGCTCGCGCAGGCCAAGCGGCTGCGCGGCGAGCCGGGCGCAGGTGGTCGCGGCGACCGCTACGACGACCGCCCCGACTCCCACTCCGAGAAGCTGCTCCCCTCCTGACCCACCCGCGAGTCGCGCCCTGAGCTCCCGCGAGTCGCGCCGTGTGCTCCCGCGAGTCGCGCCCAGGCCCCCCGAGTCGGGGGCTACGCGGCGACGGGGAGGTGGCGGCGCGAGTGCCGAAGGATCGTCGCGGTCCCGCCCAGCGCGACCAGCACCAGGCAGCCCAGCAGTACCGGGTAGCTCGCCACCCCGCTGAGCACCGCCAGGATCGACGGCAGCAGGAACCCCACGTAGGCCAGCGCGTAGTAGACCCCGGTGAGCGCGGCCAGCTCCCCCGGCCGGGCCAGGCGCTGCAGCTCCAGCAGCCCCGACACCATGGCGATGCCGTACGCGGCCCCGAGGGTCACGGCCGCGGCCAGCGCGACGACGGGCGAGCGGACCACGGCCGCGACCGCGCTCACCGCCAGCCCGGCGGACATCACGACCATGGAGATGACGACACCCCGCGCGCTCGTCGTCCGGTCGAGACGCTTGGCCAGCGGCTGTACCAGCGCGCCGGCGCCGAGCGTGCACACGGTGAGCAACGTCGAGTAGGCCAGCCCCCACGTCCCCAGCCGGTCCCCCACCAGCTGCGGCATGATCGCGTACGCGACGCCGGCCGAGCCGAAGATCCACGGCGCCATCGGTGTGATCACGCGGCGGAACCGCGGGTGCCGGACCCCGGCGAACCGCCCGGTGGTGCGGGCCGACGGCTCCACGCGGGTCTCGGGCAACCGGACGATCCCGACGAGCGCCGCCGCGGCCAGCACCGCGTGCACGACGTACGGCAGTTCCCCCGGGGAGGGCGCCAGCTGCGCGAGCGCGCCCGCCACGCCGGCGCCGAGTCCGAACCCGAGGGTCAGCCACAGCGCGCCTCGCCGGGTACCGGTGGCGCGCTCCGCGCCGCCGCGCACGGACAGCTCGGTGACCCACGTCGACCCGACGGCCATCGCCACGGCGACGCCGACACCCGTCACGAACCGGCCCGCCGCGATCCAGCCGACACTCCCGAACGCCAGGAACACGCTCGCGAGCAGCGACGCTGCCGTACCGGCGAGCATGACCGGCTTGCGGCCGTACCGCTCCGACAGCGCCCCCACGGTCAGCAGACCGGGCACGAGACCCACCACGTACGCGCCCAGCAGCGCGTCGACGGTCAGGATCGAGAGCCCGGACTCGCGGTACATGACCAGCAGCGGGGTGAACTGGTTGCCACCCCAGCCGCACACGAAGACCGCGCCCGCGGCAGCGCGCCAGAGGTTCTGCTCCCTCAGCGACCGACTCACCGTCGGTGTGTCCCGTCCAGGTGCGCGCGCAGCGCGGGGGCGAACGCCGCCTCGTCCCGTGTCTCGACGATCCCGATCAACGCCTCGTGCTGGCCCAGCACCACCGGCAGCTGCTCGGGCACCGGGCCGAGCGCGTGCACGCTCATCCGCCGCTGGCGGTCGGCGAGCGTGGTGTAGAACCGCATGGTCAGGGCGTTGCGGCCGGCCGCGACGAGGGTGCGGTGGAAGACCTCGTCCGCTTCGGCGAAGGCGGGCAGGTCGCCCCGCTCGGCGTGCCCGCGCTGGACGTCGAGCGCCGCGCGGAGCTCGGCGACCGCCGCGGGCACCTGGTCGGGGCGACGCAGCAACCTGCGGACGGCGGCGGTCTCGACGGCCTCGCGGGCGTCGAGCACGTCGTCCGCCTCCCCCGGCGGCACGGGCACGACGACGGCGCCGCGCTTCGGGATCAGCGTCAGCAGGTCCTCGGCCTGCAACCGCAGGAACGCCTCGCGCACGGGCGTACGGCTCACACCGAGCCGCGCCGCGATGTCGCCCTCGCTGAACAGGTGCCCACCGGGCAGTTCCCCGGTGAGCACCAGCTCCTTGGTCAGGGCGTAGGCCCGGTCGGCCGCAGGCGCGCGGCCGTCGGGGCCGGACGGGGAGGACGCCGGGGCGGTGCCGCGATCCGGGGACACGCCCCGGACCTTAGCAGCTCGGATGCAAGCTTGTATCTATGCTTGCCGTCACGCCCTCACGCGAGCGGGGCGTCGTCGCCGTACCGCACGGCCGGCGCCTGCCCGGTGAGCTCGTCGCAGAGATCGGACAGCCGCGAGTCCAGGCGCTGCTGGACGCGCTCGAGCGAGTCCAGTTCGGTCATGATCTCCAGAGTCGGGCGGGGCCCGTCGATGCCGGACAACGCCCGGCGCAGTTCCCCGCGGAGCTCGCTGATCCGCTCGCGGCACTCCTCGACGGCGCTGCGGTGCGCGGCGAGGCGCGCCCGCTGACCGGCATCGAGCGAGTCGGGCACGGAGTCGAGACGCTCCTGCAGGCGGTACGGGTTCACGGACGTTCCTCCCCGGTGGTGGACGGGCGGCGGCGACGAGATCGACAGTGGTGCCGATCACAGTGATCGCCGACACACGCGACGGTAGCCGAGGGCGCACCTGATCGAAAGGTGAAGCGTGAACGCGTCCCGGCTTCCGGGGACGGCCCGGTCGGGGCCGGGCCGGGGAGATCAGGCGGAGCGGCGGTCCTGCTGTCGCGGGATCGCGGCGAGTGCGGCCGCAGCCCGCGGGTCGAGCGGGCTCTCGGTGGCCTGCTCCGGGACCGCGACGGCGCCCGTGGGCCGCTGCCGCTCGCGCACCAGGTCGGTCGTGAGGTGGTAGTGCCCGTGCCGGGAGCGCTTGCAGACGTAGGCCCGCTGCGCCCGCGCGCCCAGCTCCTCCAGCTCGCGCGCGGCGGCCTCGGCGGACTCCCGGTCCGGGTAGATGACCTTGCCGTCCGCCCCGATCCCCTGCCGGCGCGGGGCCGTGCCGGCGAGCTCCGCACGGCTCGGCTTGCAGAAGACGGGACGGCCGGTGCTCATCAGCCGCGCGTAGCGCAGCAGGACGCGGGCGCGTTCGGGGTCACGGACCGGCCCCCGGGGCTCCATCGGCTCGCGCTGCCCGGCCTCCGGGGAGACCCGCGGGTGCGGGATCAGGCGCCGGACCCTCCCGAGGTCGGAGGGCGACGGAGCGTGGCGCGGGACCGACGGCCGCACGCCCTCGGCGTCCCCGGTGCCGTCGGGGGTGCCGTGCTCCTGCTCGCCGTTCATCTCGTCCTCCGACCGTCCGTCGCCGTGGATCACCCGTCGTCTGCGGAATCGTGGTGGCCATCCTGCCCCGTTACCGGCCGGCCGCGGTGTCCCACGATCGTGTCGTTTCTCGTTCCCGATCACGGTGGGTAGCGACTGGTCGCCGGTATGACGACCGTGCGTGCCCGGATCGGTGCACAGCACTGCAGGACCGTCGACGCCGCACCTATGCTCGAACCACTCGGGGGAGGTGCGATGGGGCAATCGGGCGTATGGGTCGGTCTGTTCCGCCGTTCCCCACTCGCGCCGACCGTCTTCGAGGTCCTTCCCGGCGCCCGCCCCCGGGTCCGCGCGTGGCTCGCCACCCAACGCGTGGCGACGGCCTGGACACGGGACCCGCACGCCCCCGCCCTGGAGGCGTGGGCCCTGGCCGACGGCGGAGTCCTGGCGGTCGCGCGCTGGGCGCGCGCCGAGGTCCCCGCTGCCGCCGACGCGCTCCCCAGCGGTCTCCTGGTCGTCGGGTTCGGGGCGTTCCGGCTGCTCACCGCGGTGCTCGGGGTGCCCCGGCCGACCCGCCCGCTCCCCGGGGAACCACTGTCCGACCTCGACGCGCTCCGCCGGGCCCACGAGGCCGCCTCCGCCTGCTCTCCGGACGAGATCGAGCAGGCCGAGCTCCTCGCGACCTGCGTCGACCGACCGACCCTGCGGTGGGTGGCGGCCGCCCTGGCCGCCGCGACGGCCTCCCGCCCCCTCGCGGCCGGCGCGGCGGCGGCGCGCCCGACCCCGGGCCCGGCACCGCGCCCGTCCCCCCGTGACCGCCCGCCCACGACGGGCACACTCGCGGGGTGACCCGCTGGGTGCTGCACATCGACCTGGACCAGTTCCTGGCCGCCGTCGAGCAGCGGCGGCACCCCGAACTGGCCGGCCGGCCCGTGGTCGTCGGCGGCAACGGCGACCCGGCCGCGCGCACCGTGGTGGCGACCGCTTCGTACGAGGCGCGCGAGTTCGGCGTGCACTCCGGGATGCCGATGCGGCTGGCCGCGCGGAAGTGCCCCGACGCCGTCTTCCTCCCCGCGGACAACCCCGCCTACGAGGTGGCGTCGGCCGAGGTCATGGCGGTGCTGCGGGAGTTCCCGGTGGTCGTCGAGGTGATCGGCTGGGACGAGGCGTTCCTGCAGTGGGACGGGGAGGACCCCGAGGCCCTGGCCCGGGCCGTCCAGGCCGAGGTGCGGGCGCGGACCGGTTTGTCCTGCGCGGTCGGGATCGGCGACAACACGTTGCGCGCCAAGATGGCGACGGGCTTCGCCAAGCCCGGCGGCGTCCACCGGATCACCGCGCACACCTGGTTCGCGACCCTGGGCGAGCGGCCGACCGAGACCCTGCACGGGATCGGCGTGAAGACCGCCCGCAAGCTCGCCGAACTGGGCATCCACACCGTGAGCCAGCTCGCCGAGGCCTCGCCCAGCGCCGTCGGCGACCGGCTCGGCCCCCGCATGGGCCCGTACTACGTCTCGCTCGGCCGCGGCATGGGCCGCACCGAGATGGAGGCTTCGCCCTACGTCCCGCGCTCGCGCAGCCGGGAGACCACGTTCCCGGAGAACCTCGAGGACTGGGCGGCGGTGCTCGCCGAGGTGTCCGCCCTGGCCGCGCGGGTGGCCGAGGACGTCGCCGCCGAGGACCGCGACGTCGCCCGGGTCGGGGTGAAGGTGCGCTTCGCCCCGTTCCTGACCCGAACCCGCAGCGTCACCCTGCCCACCCCGACGCGCGACCCCGGGGTCCTCGCTGCCGCCGCCCTCGAGGTCGCCGGCCGGTTCCGCCGGGACCGCGCCGTGCGGCTGCTCGGGGTCCGCGCCGAGTTCGTGGACGACACGTGACGAACGGACCGGTCGTTGCGACGGATGGCCGACACCCTGCTGCACCCACGTGGAGATCTGGTGCCGGGCCCGCTCGTGCGGCCGCCGGTGCGGCCGCCGTTGGCGCAACCCGCGGGCAGCACGCCGGCGCCGCCCGACGCCCCTTATCCGGGCACCCCGGATGCCGGGATGACGCGTTCCGGGGCAAGACCTGGGAGCCGTGCGGACGCTGTAACGGCCGGTGCCGGGAAACGGAGCTCAGGGGGCGCGGGACGACCGCTCGGCGCACGGTTCCCCGGAATCGTCGGTGCCCGGTGGGACGCTCCGCTGCGCACCGGCATCCGCTGCCCCGGAGGAGATCGCCATGCCCTTCACCGACACCACCTGGCCGAACGGCTCGCCCTGCTGGACCGACATCGCCGTGCCCGACCTGCCGAAGGCGCTCGACTTCTACGGCGCCGTCGTCGGCTGGTCGTTCGCCGACACCGGGGAGGAGTACGGGCACTTCACCATCTGTCAGACCGAGGGCCGGGCCGCCGCGGGCATCGGGTCGGTCATGCAGGAGGGCCAGCCGAGCTTCTGGACGCTCTACCTGGCCACGGACGACGTCGACGCCACCGCCAAGCTCGTCACGGACGGCGGCGGGTCGGTGCTCGCCGGACCGATGGACATCCCGGACACCGGCCGCATGGCCGTGTGCACCGACGCGACCGGCGGGGTGTTCGGGCTGTGGCAGGCGGCGGGGCAGGTCGGGATCGAGGTGTTCAACCAGCCCGGGTCGCTGGTCTGGGAGGACGCCCGGCTCACGGACGTGGCGCGCGGGCGCGAGTTCTACGCGGGCCTGTTCGGCTACTCGTACGCCGAGGTCCCCGGCATGGCACTGGAGGAGTACGGCACGTTCGGGCTCGACGAGAACCCGCTCGGCGGGATGGGCGGCACGATGGGCGCACCGGAGGGCACCCCGAGCCACTGGCTCGTCTACTTCGGGGTCGAGTCGGCCGATGCCGCCGTCGCCGCCGCGTCCGAGCGGGGTGGCACGGTCATGATGCCCGTCCAGGACACTCCGTTCGGGCGGATGGCCGTGCTCGCCGACCCCTTCGGCGCCCCGTTCGCGGTGCACCAGGAGACCGCGGCGGCGACCGACCAGGGCTGACCACGCTTGCTTTGCTTGTGTCAAGCAAACTACTGTTCCCGGTAACCGACCGGGAAAGCAGGTGGCGCCCTCGTGTCCGAGACCGTCCGCGGCAGGGCGCCCGAGGAGGCGCCGCCGGCGGCGGACCCGCAGGACCTCGCCCCCGAGCCCCGGAGGTGGTGGGTCTTCGCGGTCGTCGGCACCGCCCTGCTGATGTTCTCGCTGGACCAGACCTCGGTGGCGACCGCCCTGACCACGCTCCAGCGGGACCTGGGCGCCAGCCTGGCGTGGACGAGCTGGACGGTCACGATCTACGCGGTCGGCCAGATCCTCGCGCTCCCCCTGGGCGGGCGGCTCGGCGAGCAGTTCGGCAGGCGGCGGGTGTTCCTGTGGGCCGTCGCCACCTTCGCGGTCGTCTCCTGCGCCTGCGCGGCGACCACGGGGATCGGTCAGCTGATCGCGTGCCGGTTCGTGCAGGGTCTGGCGGGCGGGCTCATGCTGCCCGCGGCCAACGGCATCGTCGCGCACGCCTTCGGCCGGGACCGCGACCGGGCGCTGGCGCTGTTCACCAGCGTGTTCCCGATCGGCGCGATCCTCGGCCCGCTGGTCGGGGGCGTGATCCTCACGGTGTGGTCCTGGCACGGGATCTTCCTGGTCAACCTGCCGATCGGCGCCCTGCTCGTCGTGGCCGGGACACTCCTGGTCCGGGACCCGCCGCGCAGTCGGCCGGAACGCGTGGACCTCGCCGGCATCGCGCTGCTGACCGGCACGCTGCTCGCCGCGATGGTCGCGATCACCCGGATCGGCTCGATCGGCGACGGGGTCGCGGGCCCGGTCGGCGTGGCCGCGGCCGCGGTCGTGGCCGCGACGCTGGGCTGGTCCTTCCTCCGGCACGCGCGCCGGCACGCCGATGCCGTCGTCCCGGCCCGGCTGCTCGCCGGCGGCGGCCTCGGGATCATGAACACGACGAACGTGCTGTTCGGGGCGGCGATCATCGGCTTCTCCGCGCTCCTGCCGCTCTACGCACAGGTCCGCTACGCACTGCTCCCGCTGGCCGCCGGGGTCCTGCTCACCGCCCGCGCGGTCGGCACGATCGCGTCGTCCGGGGTGTCGGTCGCCCTGCTGCGCCGCGCCGGACACCGGCCGTTGCTGCTCGCCGGGCTGGGCGGGATCGTGATCGGCCTGGTCCTGGCGGCGCTGCCGCCCGCCGGGTTCCCCCCGGCGGTGTGGCTGAGCGTCGCCGCGACCGTCACCGGGCTCGGCATGGGACTCGCGGGGCCGGCCGCGAACAACGCCGGGATGCACCTCGTGCGCGACGACGTCACCGCCGTGTCCGGCCTGCGGATCATGTTCCGACAGATCGGCGGGATCGCGGCGGTCTCGGTGACGACCGCGGCCGTCACCGCCGCGGACGATCCGGGCCTCGCCGCCGCGGTCTGCTTCGTCGTGCTGGCCGGCCTGCTCACCGTGGCGGCGGTCGCGGCCGCCCGGCTGCCCAACCACCGCGGCCGATGGTGACGTCCACTAAGGTGATCGCTCGTCACCTATCGTGGAGGTCGCGATGGCCCGCGTGTCCGATCTGGGCGGCACTCCCGGTCACGGCCGCGTCCCGGCACCCGAGCCGGGCGAGCCGGTCTTCGGCGAGCGTTGGGAGGGCCGCGCCTTCGCCCTGACGGCCTTCACCATGGGCCGGATCGCCGGCCGCAACCTGGAGGCCTTCCGGGAGACCCTGGACGGGCTCTCCCCCGCCGAGTACCACGGGTCCGGCTACTACGGCCGGTGGCTGCACGCCGCCGAGGCGATGCTCGTGGCCTCGGCGATCCTCGCCCCCGGCGCGGTCGACGCGCGCGCCCGCCGGCTGGCCGGCGAGGCCGTCGACGAACCGCCGGACCCGGTCGCGCCGGCCAGACCCGACTACGCCCCGACCGCCCCGGGCTCGTTGCGCACGATCGAGGCGGCACCGGCCTTCGCGCCCGGCGACGCCGTGCGCGCGCGGGAGGGTGCCCGGCTCCCCGGTTACGTGCGGGGGCACGTCGGGACCGTCGCGGGGGTTCGGCCCGCGCACGTCCTCCCGGACACCCATGCGGTGTTCGCCGGCGAGAACCCCCAGCACGTCTACACGGTCCGGTTCACCGCCCGGCAACTCTGGGACGAGGGCTCCGACGAGGCCGTCGCCGTCACCGTCGAGCTGTTCGAGACCTACCTGGAGCGCGCGTGACCGACCCCCTCCCCCCGGCCCTGCGGGCCGAGGCCCTCGAGCAGCTGCTCACCGAGCGGGGCCTCGTGCGCACCGACGTGATCGACGCCTTCGTGGCGAAGTACGAGTCCGAGGTGGGCCCGCGGGGCGGGGCCACGGTCGTCGCACGGGCGTGGGTGGACCCGGAGTACAAGGCCCGGCTGCTCGCCGACGCCACGCCGGCGATCAAGGAGGTCGCCTGGGGCGGCGGGGCGAACGGCGAGCACATCGTCGTCGTCGAGAACACCCCCGACCGGCACCACGTGGTGGTCTGCACGCTGTGTTCCTGCTACCCGTGGCCGATCCTCGGGCTGCCGCCCTCCTGGTACAAGGACCCGGCCTACCGCGCACGGGTCGTGCGCGAGCCGCGGGCGGTGCTCGCCGAGATGGGTCTGGAGCTGCCGGCGGACGTCGCGATCGAGGTGCACGACTCCAGCGCCGAGGTGCGTTGGCTGGTCCTGCCCGAGCGCCCCGCCGGCACCGAGGACCTCACCGAGGAGGAGCTCGCCGCACTGGTCACCCGGGACGCGATGGTCGGCGTCGCGACGGTGACCGCACCGTGAGCGCCCCGCTGGCCGTCGACGGTCCGGCGGCTCCCCCGCGCAGCAACGGGGAGCTGCTGTTCACCGCGCCCTGGGAGTCGCGGGCGTTCGGTATGGCGGTCGCCCTGTACGAGGCCGACGCCTTCGCCTGGCCGGACTTCCAGCAGGCGTTGATCGCGCGGATCGCCGCCTGGGAGGCGGCCCCGGCCGGCGAGTGGAGCTACTACGCGCACTGGCTGGCCGCGTTGGAGGACGTCCTGGTCCGGACCGACCCCGCCCTGGCCGAGGCCCTCGGCGAGCGGGCCGCCGCCCTCGCCACCCGCACGCCGGGCCACGACCACGACGAGCACCGCAGCGACCACGGGCACGGGCACTGATCCGCTCCGCGGGACCGAGGAGACCGCGCGCCGACCCCGTCCTCCTGCTCGCGCCGGCCGGGGCCGTCGCGCACTCTCCTAGGATCGGAGCGTGGAGAGCTGGACGGCCGCGCAGTGCGCGGAGGCGTGGGGCGTGCGGCCCGGAACCTGGGCGAGCTACGTCTCCCGCGGCCAGGCGCCCGCCCCGCTCCCGGGCGACGGTCCCCGTCGCTGGGCCGCCGAGGAGGTCCGCGCCTTCCCCCGCCCCGGTGCCGGCCGCTCGCGCGCGGGCGCCGGCGACGAGGCCCGGCAGCTGCTCGCCGAGATGAGTGACGTGGCCGCGCGGATGGAGGAACTGCGCGCCGAGCAACGTCGGCTCCTCGTCGCGGGACGCGAGCGCGGCCTGGAGATCAGCCCCATGGCCAAGGCCCTCGGGATCTCCCGGCAGACCGCGTACTCCTGGCTGGGATGAGCAGCGGGACATCGGCGGGGGCCACGGTGGAGCCACCCGGCGGCCGCGGTGCGCTGCGCCTGCTGCAGGCCGCGGTGGCCACCAGCAGCCTCGACCGCTTCGCCATCTCGCCGCTGCTGCTGGCGATCGGCACCGAGCTGGGGGCGTCGCTGGCCGAGTCCGCGGCGGCCGCGTCGGCCTACTTCCTCGCCTACGGCCTGCTCCAACCGGTGTGGGGCATGCTCGGCGACCGGATCGGTCTGGTCCGGGTCATGCGGATCGCGCTCGTGGTCGCCGGGATCGCCGGTGTCGCGTCGGCGTTCGCCCCGTCCGTGCTGGTCCTGGCCCTGCTGCGGACGGTCACCGGGGGCTGTTTCGGCGCGGTGAACCCGGCGGGCCTGGTCTACGTCGGCGACACCTGGCCGCAGACCGTCCGGCAGCGGGCTCTCGTGGACCTGGCCGCGGCGACGTCGTTCGGCGTCGCCGTCGCGACGGCCGGCGCGGGCGCCCTCGGCGACCGCGCGGGGTGGCGGGTGGTCCTGGCGGTCACCGCCCTCCTCGCGCTCGTGCTCGGCGTCGTGCTGCGCCGGCTGCCCGAGCCGCCGCGCAAGGTGCCCTCCCGCCCGCTGCAGGCGCTGGGGACGGTGCTGCGCGAGCGGTGGGCCCTCGTCGTGCTGGTCCTGGTGTTCGCCGAGGGCGCGGTGGTGATCGGCGTGCTGACCTACGTCGCGCCCGCGATCGAGTCCCTCGGCTTCTCCCCGACGGTCTCCGGGATCGCCGCCGCCGGGTACGGCGTGGGTGTGGTGCTGTTCTCCCGGTCGGTCCGGCCGCTCGTCGGCCGGATGTCGACGGCGGCGCTCGCCACCGTGGGCGGCGTCCTGCTGGTCGCGGGGTGGGGTGTCCCCGCGATCACCGTCACCCTACCGACGGCGGTCGCGGGCGGCCTGCTGCTCGGCGGCGCCTGGGCCTTCCTGCACTCGACCCTGCAGAACTGGGCGACCTCGGTGGTCCCGCAGGAGCGTGCGACGACGATCGCGCTGTTCGCCGCGACCCTGTTCCTCGGCAGCGCAGCCGGGACCGCGGTGGCCGGGCCCGCTGCCGACGCGCGCGACTTCCCCGCGCTCTTCCGGGTCGCCCTCGTGGCCGCGGCGGTACTGGCGGTCGCGGCCCCGCCGCTCGTCGCGCGCTACGCCCGCCGTACCCCTCCGGCCTGACGACGGCGCCCCCACCACGGCGGAGGCACCGTCGTCCGGGAGCTCAGCCCACCGGCTGCGGGTCGCGCTCCACCCGGAGGTCGAGCCGGTCGTCCTTGACGCCCACGTGCACCCGGGCACCCTCGGCGATCTGCTCGGCGAGGAGCAGCCCGGCCAGCCGGTTCTCCAGTTCCCGGCGGATGGTGCGGCGCAGCGGCCGGGCACCGAACTCGGGCTGGTAGCCGTGCTCCGAGAGCCACCGCACGGCGTCGGGCTCGACGTCGAGGGCGATGTGCTGCTCGGAGAGCCGATCCTCGACCTCCCGCAGCAGGTGACCGGTGATCTCCTCGAGCTGCCCGGGCTCGAGCCGGCGGAAGACGATGGTCTCGTCGATGCGGTTGAGGAACTCCGGCCGGAACACCTCGCGCAGCCGCGGCATCAGCCGCTCCCGCAGCACCGCGTCCTCCGGCGAGTCGGACGAGCGCTCGGCGGTGGAGCCGAAACCCAGGGTCGCCCCGCGGCTGGTGATCAGCTCCGAGCCGACGTTCGAGGTCATGATGATCACCGTGTTGCGGAAGTCGACCGTGCGGCCCTGCCCGTCCGTCAACCGGCCGTCGTCGAGGACCTGCAGCAGCGTGTTGAACACGTCCGGGTGCGCCTTCTCGATCTCGTCGAGCAGCAGCACCGAGTACGGGCGGCGGCGCACCGCCTCGGTGAGCTCGCCCGACTCGCCGTAACCGACGTAACCGGGGGGCGCGCCGACCATGCGCGCGACCGTGTGCCGCTCGCCGTACTCGCTCATGTCGAGGCGGACCATCCGGTCCTCCTCGCCGAACAGCGCCACGGCGAGGGCCTTGGCCAGCTCGGTCTTCCCGACGCCGGTCGGGCCGAGGAACAGGAAGCTGCCGACCGGCCGGTCGGGGTCGCCCAGCCCGGTCCGCGAGCGGCGGATCGCCTCGGCCACCGCCTCCACGGCCTCGTCCTGCCCTACGACGCGCTGGTGCAGCTCGTCCTCCAGGCGCAGCAGCCGCTCGCGCTCGGACTCGGTCAGCTGCGCGATCGGGATCCCGGTCGAGCGGGAGATGACCTCGGCGATCTCCTCGACGCCGACCTCGGGCACGCCCCGGCTGCCGCCGGTGCGGGCCGCGAGCTCGGCGCGAACCTCGGCGATCCGGTCCCGCAGCTCCCCGGCCCGCTCGAACTGCTCGTCGGCCACGCACTGGTCCTTGTCCCGGGTCAGCTGCTCGAGCTGCTGTTCCAGGTCGCGGCGGTCGACGCTCGGGGTGCGGGTGCGCAGCCGGACGCGGGCGCCGGCCTGGTCGACCAGGTCGATCGCCTTGTCCGGCAGGAAGCGGTCGGTGATGTAGCGGTCGGCGAGCTCGGCGGCCGCCTTCAGCGCGTCCTCCGTGTAGCGGACCTGGTGGTGCGCCTCGTAGCGGTCGCGCAGCCCGCACAGGATGGCGTAGGCGTCCTCCACCGACGGCTCCGGCACGTAGACGGCCTGGAAACGGCGCGCCAGGGCGGCGTCGGACTCGATGTGGCGGCGGTACTCGTCGAGCGTGGTCGCGCCGATGACGTGCAGCTCGCCACGGGCGAGCGCGGGCTTGAGCAGGTTGCCGGCGTCCATCGACCCGCCGCCCTCGCCGCCGCCGGCCCCGGCGCCGACCATCGTGTGCAGTTCGTCGATGAAGACGATGAGCTCCTTGGTGTTCGCCCGGATCTCCTCGATCACCGAGCGCATGCGCTCCTCGAAGTCACCGCGGTAGCGCGTGCCCGCGACGATCCCGGACAGGTCGAGCTGCACGACGCGGCGGCCCTGCAGGGTGTCCGGCACGTCCCCGTCGGCGATCCGCTGCGCGATGCCCTCGACCACGGCGGTCTTGCCCACCCCGGCCTCGCCGATCAGCACGGGGTTGTTCTTGGTCCGCCGCGAGAGGACCTCGATGGTCTGCTCGATCTCGTCGGCCCGGCCGATCACCGGGTCGAGCCGACCGTTGCGGGCCGCCTGGGTGAGGTCCTGGCCGTACTGGTCGACCGTCGGGGTGGCGGAGTTCGCCGGGGTCTCGGGGGCGGGTCCGGGACGGGACCCGGCCGGAGCGGCGAACCGGGCCTCGGCGAGCAACCGCCCCGCCGCGGACTCCTCGTTCGCGGCCAGCGCGAGCAGCAGGTGCTCGGGCCCGATGTAGGTGGAGCCGAGCGAGCGGGAGATCTGGTGCCCGTCGAGCAGCGCGCGCTTCGCGGCGGGCGTGAGGGCGGGGGCCCGGTTGGTCTGCTCGCCGCGCGGCAGCCCCTCCTCGAGGGCGCGGGAGACGGTGTCCGGATCCGCGCCGGCCCGGCTGAGCCACTTGCGGGTGGGCTCGAACCGGGTGGTCGCGAGCAACATGTGCGTGGCGTCCAGGTCGATGTCGCCCCGGTCGATCGCCTCCTGGGCCGCGGCGGCCATGATCTCCTTCGCGCCCTGGCTCATGAGGCGCGTCAGGTCGATCCGGTGCACGGGGCCACGTGGATCGCCGGGGCCCATGTGCGGGAAGCCGGATCCGGGCCCGAAGAAGCCGGTCACGGGGAGTCTCCTCTCGACGGGTGTGCGACCGGGATGTGTTCCCGTCGAACACCCGGCGAAACCGTTCGGGTGGCCCGCGCCACGCCGCCCCGGAGACACGATCGGGGCCCTCGCTCACCACACGTGAACGAGAGCGCCGTTCGCTCACGCCCTGGTCGGCGCCGGCTCAGCGGCCCTTCCACACCGGCGCGCGCTTCTCGGCGAACGCCGTGGCGCCCTCCTTCGCGTCCTCCGAGGAGAACACCGGGCGGATGATCGGCTCCTGCTTCGCCCACATGTCGGCGAGCGTCCAGTCCACGGTCTGCCGGGCGACCTCCTTGGTCGCGGCCACGGCGAGCGGCCCGTTCGCGGCGATCGTCTCGCCGAGCGCCACCGCGCCGTCGAGCGCGCCGCCCTCGTCCGTCACCCGGTTGACCAGGCCCACCTCGGCGGCCCGCTCCGCGGAGATCGGGTCACCGGTCAGCAGCAGCTCCAGCGCGATCGCCGGCGGCAGCCGCCGCGGCAGGTGCAGCGCGGCCCCGCCCGCGGCGATCAGCGACCGCTTGACCTCCGGAACCCCGAACCGCGCGGTCCGGGCGGCGACGACGAGGTCGCACGCCAGCAGGAGCTCGAACCCGCCGGCCAGCGCCCACCCCTCGACGGCACCGATCAGCGGCTTGCGCGGCGGGGTCTGGGTGATCCCGCACAGCCCGCGGCCCTCGATCGCCGGGCTCTCCCCACGCAGGAACGCCTTGAGGTCCATGCCCGCGGAGAAGGCGCCACCGGCGCCGGTGAGGACGCCGACCCACAGTTCGTCCGACGCGTCGAGCTCGTCGACGGCCGCCGCGATCCCCTGCGCCACACCGAGGTTCAGCGCGTTCTTCTGCTCCGGCCGGTTGATCGTGATGACCTGCACCGCGCCCCGGCGCTCGACGAGGACCTCGTCCGACACGTTTCCTCCCTCTGCCCGCCCCTCTGCCCGGCCCTCTGCGTGCCCGAGCTGAACGAACGCTCTACAAGAACACCTTAGGGTGCGTCCGGCCCGCCCGACAGCCCGACGGGGCGGCCGCCGGCGAGCCGGCGAACGGGTGCCGGCCGTCGCGGGTCGTCCCCACGACGCAGCCGACCCCGGACACGCCACCGCCCGTCCCTCGACCGTGGAGAGTCGACTCCGGTCGGTGGACTTTCCTTGCCGGGGCCGACCGACCGAGCGATGATTTCCGTGCACCCAACGGGCACGGCCCGTGACGGAGCGTCAGCACGATCCCGGCGGCAGCAAGGAGACGACGATGTCGGGCGATCAGGATCCGCACAGCGACTACGGCTACGACCTCGCGCACGAAGTCACGATCGCCCTGCGCACGCCGACGCGGCGCCCGCGCACCGGCGTCTCCGTCCCCGCCCAGATCCTGCGGCGGGAACTGGACCTGGACGCGGACGCCGCCCTCGACGCCGTCCCGGAGGTCTGACCCCCCACGCGAGTGACCGGGTGGCCGCGCGGTCGGCCGCCGGGGGTTTGAGGCGCCGCGCCTCTCAAGCGGCCTCAACATTCGCGCGCTAAAGCGCGCTGCTTCTGCTGTTCCGAAGCCGTGGAATCGGCACACGGGCAGGCCGAAACACGTGGTCTTTGTCGCGCCGTGGAACTGGCCTGCATGTATGTGCGGCAGAACTGCTCCCAGGAGTTCCTGGGTGATCTGCGCGGTGTCTCGCGGTCGACCGTGTCGCGCATCGTCGCCGAGCTGGTACCGGTCGTGGCCGAGGTGCTCGACGAGTTCGTGCCCGATCCGGCCGCGGCCATCGAGCTGGTCCAGGGCAGGGTGCCCCTGGTGGACGGCACGCTCGCCCGATGCTGGCCCTACGCCGACCCTCCCGAGCTGTGGAGCCGCAAGTACGCCACCACCGGCTTCAACATCCAGGTGGTCGGCCTGCTCGACGGCCGGCCGGTGTCCATCTCCGATCCGCTACCCGGCCGCACGCACGACGCACGCGCTTTCAACGAAACCCCGATCGTCGACATCGTGCGGGCCTCCGGCGGAGGAATCGGCGACAAGGGCTACCAAGGATGCGACGCTGTGGCCACCCCGCGGAAACGGCCACCCCGCGGCGAACTCAGCAGACGCGACAAACAATGCGACGCCGAACACTCGGTGCTACGCGCCCCCCTCGAACGCCTTGGCGCAGCCGTCGAAGCCTGGCGGATCCTGCACACCGATTTCCGTCGGCCATTCCACACCTACATCGACACGGTCAAAGCGACACGAGCACTGCTCTTCTTCACGGAAACATGGGGCTTTGAACAACACTCCCTTTTCTCAAACCTTGATGCCATTACCGCATGTGAAAGACAGCGTTTCAACCCTAAATGTGTAAAACGCGCGGGCGGTCGGCGCGAGGAAGTCCTCGACGGCGGTCACCTCAGGCCTCCAGGGTGGACCGGGTGGCACCCGCGGGCCGGGCCTGCTGCGCCGCGAGCAGCTCGGTGCGCAGCGCCTCGTCGAGCGCGACCTCGACGACGGTCAGGGCCAGGGCTTTCGCCCCGTCGAGCAGCGCTGCGTCGGCCGCGGGCGAGGCGGCGACGGCGGTGAACTCGGCGTTGTGCACGATGGCCTCCACCGGCCCGACCGAGACGAGCGGGTGAATCGCGGGCAACACCTGCGAGACGTTGCCCATGTCGGTGGAGCCGCCACCGAGGATCCGCGTGGGCTCGAGCTCCCGACCGAGCCCCGCGAACACCCGGTTCCAGGTCTCGGCGAGGCCGCGGTGCGGCG
This sequence comes from Pseudonocardia oceanicola, assembly GCF_047200735.1. Classification (NCBI taxonomy): domain Bacteria; kingdom Bacillati; phylum Actinomycetota; class Actinomycetes; order Pseudonocardiales; family Pseudonocardiaceae; genus Pseudonocardia; species Pseudonocardia oceanicola. The sequence continues at coordinate 247,262 of NZ_JBJZON010000004.1, read as the reverse complement.
CGAGCGGGGCGTAGGGGTGCTCGGTGCGGCGGTGCTCCCAGGTGCAGCCGGTGGCGACCGCACCCGCCTCGAAGCACGCCAGCACCCGGCGGCGCAGGTCACGCCACTCGTCGAGGTCGTAGGCCCGGATCTCCAGGGACACGACGGTCCGATCCGGGATGATGTTGGTGGCCTCGCCGCCGTGCGACACGTAGGCGTTGACGTTCACGTTCGGACCCAGCTGCTGCCGAAGCAGGCCCAGCGCGGTCAGCGCGACGGTCGCGGCCGCCCCGGCGTTGATTCCTTTGGTCGGAGCGCCCGCGGCGTGTGCGGCCCGACCGGTGTAGATCACCGCGAGGCGCTCCACGGCGGTGGTGCGCATCGCGTCCGCCGGCGCGTCGGCGCCGGTGCCGCCGTGGGCCATCAGGGAGAACGTCACATCCTCCCAGGCGCCGGCGAGCAGCAGATCGACCTTGCCGCCGCCGTGCTCCTCGGCCGGGGTGCCGAGCAGCTTGACCCGCAGGCCCAGCTCGTCGGTGACCTCACTCAGCGCCACGGCGGCGCCGACCCCCATCGCGGCGATCAGGTTGTGCCCGCAGGCGTGCCCGACGTCGGGCAGGGCGTCGTACTCGCTGCACACGGCGACGGTCAGCTCGCCGTCGCCGGTGACCGCCTCGACCGCGGTCGGAATGGCGTACGCGCCGACCTGGGTCGCGAATCCGGCGTCGGTCATCGCCTGCCCGACGAGGGCCGCGGCCGTGTGCTCGGCGTATCCGAGCTCGGGGTTCGCGTGGATGGCGTGGCTCAGCGCGATGAAGCGGTCGGCCTGCTCGTCGACGGAGCGCACGACGCGCTCGCGCAGCTCCGCGGCGAGCGCGGCGCGGGTGGGGGCGGTGGTCATCGGGATCTCCTCAGCAGTAGGGGACGGTCACGGCGAGACCCCCGTCGGAGGTCTCCTTGTAGCGGTGGGACATGTCGCGGCCGGTCAGCCGCAGGGTCTCGACGACGACGTCGAGGGGGACCCGGTGGGTGCCGGTGCCGCGCAGGGCCAGCCGGGCGGCGTTCACCGCGGTCCCGGCGGCGATCGCGTTGCGTTCGATGCACGGGATCTGCACGAGCCCCGCGACGGGATCGCAGGTCAGGCCGAGGTGATGTTCCAAGGCGATCTCGGCGGCATTCGCGACCACGGCGGGGGCGCCGCCGAGGACGGCGCAGTACCCAGCCGCGGCCATCGCGGCGGCCGAGCCCACCTCGCCCTGGCAGCCCACGTCGGCACCGGAGATCGACGCGTTGTGCGCCACCACCCCGCCGATCGCCGCGGCGGTGAGCAGGAACCGCGGGACCGCCTCGGCCTCCCGGGTCCGAGTCGCGGTCAGCTGATAGTGCAGCACGGCGGGAACGATCCCGGCCGCCCCGTTGGTGGGCGCGGTGACCACCCGGTGGCCCGCCGCGTTCTCCTCGTTGACGGCCATCGCGTAGGCAGGCAGCCACTCCGGCGAGTCGAGCGGAACGGCCTCGGCGCGCAGGGCGTCGGCGAGTGCCCCGGCCCGACGTCGGGTGCCCAGCCCGCCCGGCAGCGTCCCGTGCGCGGCGAGCCCTGCGGTGAGACAGGCGCGCATCGCCGCCCACCGCTCGGTCAGGCCGCGGTCGAGCTCGGCTCCGTGTCGAGCGGTCTCGTTGCGCCGCACGATCTCCGCGATGTCGCAGCGCTCCGCGGCGCAGTGGTCGAGCAGCCCGGCCGCCGTGGTGTACGGGTGCGGGAGCGCGACCGTGCGGTCCTCCCCCGCGATCCCCTCCTCGACGACGGCCCCCCCGCCGACCGAGTAGAAGACGCGCTCGGTCACCGCGGCCGCACGCCACGCGCGCATCCGCAGGGCGTTGGGGTGTCCGGGCAGCCGCTCGCCCGGGACGAGCCGCACGTCCTCGGTGCGCACCGACACCGTGTGCCCGGAGGCCAGCCGCAGCGGGCGGCCCGGGCCGAGCGCCGCCCAGGCACCGTGTACCTCGGCCGGATCGCAGGTGGCCGGATCGAGCCCGCGCAGCCCGGCGACGACGGCGTCGGGCGTGCCGTGGCCGATCCCGGTGGAGCCGAGGGACCCCAGCAGCTCGACGTGCAGGCGCGTGACGTCCGGGCCGAGCGTCCGGGCGAAGGTGGTGGCGGCGCGCATCGGCCCCACGGTGTGCGACGACGACGGCCCGATCCCGATCGCGAAGAGGTCCAGCACGGACCGCAGCTCGTGGGGGCGGACGGCGGCGGTCACGCGGGGACCTCAGCCGTGACCTCGGCCTGGACGGCACCGGCGGCGCGGGCGCCCCGCCGCACGCCGATCGCGAGCGCCGCGACCACGATCGCGAGCCCGGCGCAGATGCACCAGACCGCGACGTACGCGGACTCCGCCGCCACCGCCTTGCCGTTCGACCCGGTCATCACCAGGGCGGACATGACGGCGGCGAAGACGGCACCCGCCACTGCACCGGCTGCCGTGCGGGCGGTGTTGTAGAGCCCGGAGAGGATGCCGACCGAGTCGCGCGGCGCCCGCTCCACGACGATCGTCGGCAGCGTCGCCGCGACCAGGCCGCCGCCGAAGCCGAGGCCCGCCTGCCAGAGCAGGACGAGTGCGGCGTCGACGTGCAGCAGGGCGGTCAGCAGGTACGAGACGGCCGAGATCAGCGTGCCAGTGACCAACACCGCGGTCTCTCCGACACGCTCGGCGAGCCGGGCGGCAATCGTCGTGGCCAGGAACATGAAGGCGCCGAGGACCAGCAGGGCCCCGCCGAGCGCGGCACCGGTGAGCCCGAGCCCGAAGCCGGTGGCCGCCGGGTCGGTGCCGAGGAAGACCGCCGTGGGGGCCGAGCTGCCGAACAGGTGCGCACCGAACACGAACGCAACCAGCAGGGGCAGGCCCTGCCCGCCGCGGCGCAGGACGTCGAGCGGGACGAGCGGGTGGGTCGTGCGGTTCTCCACCCGCCCCCAGACCACCAGCAGCGCCAGACCGCCCAGGATCCCGACCAGGGTGCGAGCGTCGCCCCAGCCCCACCGGCTGCCGTTGCCGACGGCGCCGAGGAAGAGGACCAGACCGACCGCGAGCAGCACGGCGCCGGGCCAGTCGATGCCGCCCGGCCTGCGGACGGTCGTCTCCGGGACGAGCCGGGCCAGCAGCAGCACGACGACGATCATCATGACCGCCGGGATCCACAGCGTCGCGGTGAGGCCGAGGAACTGGCGGGCGACACCCGCGAGCAGCAGGCCGAGGCTCCCACCGATGGTCAGCGCGCCGACCAGCAAACCGATCGCCCGGCCGGCCCGCTCCCCCGCCCGCTCGCGCACGATCGCGAACTCCAGCGGGAGGAACGCCGTGATCGCACCCTGCAGGACCCGACCGACGAGCAACAACGGGAACGACGGGGCGAGGGCCACGATCACCGAGCCGAGTGCGACCAGCGAGGCGGCCACGACGAGCAGGCGCTTGTGGCCGTAGACGTCACCGAGCTTCGACAGGAGCGGCACACAGACCACCGTCGACAACAGCGCCGAGGCGGTGATCCAGTTCGCGTCGGCCGAGGTCAGGCCGTAGCGCTCGATGAAGCTGGGCAGCAGGGGCGAGATCCAGCCCTGCGTGATCCCCGACGCCAGCTCCGTGACCACCAGGAAGCCGACGATCGAGGTGATCCGCGCCGGGACCGGCGCGGGCACTGCGGCAGGGGGACGGGTCATCCCGACACGCTCCATGGGGCTCCGACGACTGAGACCGGGCAAGAATCGACGATCACCACGGGCGAATCCCGGTTCTGCAGGATCTGGCACCGCTACGATCTCTCTGTGCAGGATTCGCCCCTCCTCGACGACCTCGACCGGCGGGTCGTCCACGCCTTGCAGCTCAGCCCGCGCGCCTCATGGGCGCAGGTGGGCGCGGTCCTCGGGGTCGACCCGGTCACGGCGGCCCGGCGCTGGGAGCGTCTCCGCGCCGACGGCGTCGCCTGGATCACCGCGTATCCCGCCCCCACTAGCACTCGGGGGCCGATGGCATTGGTCGAGATCGACAGTGCGGGCCGGTCGTTGGACATCGCCGACCGACTGGCCGACGACCGAGAGTGCGCCACCATCGACATCACGTCGGGCGGCCGGGACCTGATGCTCTCCGTGACGGCCCGAGATCTGGCCGGGCTGACCGACTACCTGCTGCACAGGTTGGGCGCGTTGGAGCACGTCCGGTCGATCCGGACACACCTCAGCACCCGGGTGATCACCGAGGGATCGGGCTGGCGGCTCCCGGCGCTCACCGAGTCCGAGCAGGCCCGACTGCAGGTGGCCAGCGGGCCGGTGGACCGTGCCGCGACCGCCGTGCTCAGCGCGGCCGAGCGTGCCGTGCTGAGCGGCCTGGTCGCCGACGGCCGGGCATCGACCGCCGAGCTGGCCGCCAGCACCGGTATGAATCCGCGGCGGGTCCGCGACCTCGTGCGAGACCTGCTCCGATCCGGGCGGCTGGTCCTGCGGACCGAGCTGCAGGCCGAGGCCAGCGGGTGGCCGATCTACGCGTGGTTCTTCCTCCGCGTGCCCGCCGCCGCGGCGACCACGATCAGCCCGCGGCTGGGCAGCCTGCCGGAGATCCGCACGGTGCTGCAGATCGCCGGTCCGAGCAACCTGATCATGGCGGTGTGGCTGCGCGAGCTCACCGACGTGAGCAGGCTCGAGGCGGCCGTCGAGAGGCAGCTCAAGGAGGTCGAGATCGTCGACCGCTGCGTGGTCCTGCGCTGCACGAAGCGGGTCGGCGTGGTCCTGGACGAGACAGGACGACGCGTGCGCACCGTCCCGATGCTCTGATTCTCAGCGCTCTCCTACGGCCCCCGCCGACGAGCACCCCTGGCCGGAGACCCTGAGGCCCCGGTTCGGCAACGTGACGCCGCTGCACTACACACGTGTGCAGCCCGAGCTCGTGGTCGAGCTGGACATCGACACAGCTCGCGATCATGGACACTGGAGGCATCCGACCGGGTATCGCCGGATCCGCCTTGATCTCCGTCGTGAGGATCTGGGCACCTTGCCGGAGGGCAAGGCCCCTCGTCGTGCGCGCCGCCCTGCTGGACCTGAGCGCGTTCGTCGAGACGATGCCCGTACCGCCGGATGACGCGGCTGCCGGAGCGGCGTAGCTCGACCTCGCGCCGTCCTCGCGGGGCGTCCTGACAGGCTGCCGAGTGTGATCGATGGTGGGGCCGGTGGTACGCCGGTCGAGCAGCCGGACCAGCCGCGCAAGCTCTCCGAGGAGGAGGTCCAGCGGGGTCTGCTGCTGACGTTCGATCGCGTCGCGCGGCTACGGGACGTGATCAGTCACGACGACCGAGTGCCGGAGCCGGGCAGTCCGCTGCGTCACCCCCCGGCAGGCGCACCGCGGCGGTCCTCCGCCCCGCGCGGTTCCTGCCCCGGCCGAACCAGGAGGCCCATCGCGTCCTCCCCTGTCGCCGGTGTCCTCGGCATGATGGCCGGAGCCGATCCACGACAGGAGGAGGAACCCGTGAGCGACGGCTTCCACCCGGACTTCCCCGCCCGGCCCGGGGACGCGCCCGCCGTGCTGCCGGACCGGGCGAGGGTGCACCTGGTCAAGGGCGGCGAACTGTCCCGCGACACCGCCCAGACCACCGGCATGCGCCGGCTGGAGGCGGTGAGCGGCGCGACCGTCGGCTCGGAGAAGCTGTGGACCGGCGAGACACACGTGGCACCCGCCACGAACTCGGGCGACCACCACCACGGCGAGGCGGAGACCTCGATCTACGTGGTCAGCGGCCGGCCCCGGTTCGTCTTCCACGACGGCACCGGCGAGGTCGTGCTGCAGACCGAGCCCGGCGACTACGTCTTCGTGCCGCCCTTCGTCCCGCACCGCGAGGAGAACCCGGACCCGGAGGTCCCGGCCGTCGTCGTGATCTCCCGCAGCACGCAGGAGGGGATCGTCGTGAACCTCCCCGCGCTCTACGCCCTGACCGACCCGCCCGCCGCACCGGAGCCGTGAGGGGCCCGTCCCGCCTCGGAACGCGCGAGCTCCGGTTCGGCCGACGCATCGCCCCTACTCGGGAAGCGGGTCCACCGCCCACTGCCGCAGCAGCGCACGCAGCGCGGTGACCAGCACCAGCGGCTGGTCGAGCATCGGGTGGTGCCCCGTCGCCGGGAGGTCGACGATCGGGACGCGGTTGCCGAGCAGGCCGTCGATCTCGGCCGCCATCGAGGGCGGGACCAGCCCGAACTCCGAGCGCAGGAAGCCGGCGCGGCACTTGAGCTCCGGCAACAGGTCGCGCAGCAGCACCCGCTCGGCGAAGAGGCCGGGATCGAACTTCCAGCTCCAGCCGCCGTCGACGGCCTTCACCGACTCCTCGGCGATGTGCCGGCGCACGTAGGGCAGCAGGATCTCCTGCGTCGGCATGGTGGTGAACCGGCCGAGGATCGTCTCGCGGTCGTCGTACACCTTCGCGGTGCGGTTCTTACGGCGCAGCCGCTCCTCCTCGGGCGGCTGCTCGTTCAGCGGCGAGTCGATGATCACGACGCCGTCGGCCTCGGCGCCCGACCGCGCGCCGACCGTCGCGGCCACCCAGCCGCCCATGCTGTGTCCGATCACGGTGGGCGGCCCGGCCGTGCCGCCCGCGGCCGCCACCGCCATGACCTCGCGGGCCCACAGCTCCAGGTCGTAGTCCGGGCGGCGGTCGCTGTCGCCGTGCCCGGTCAGGTCGAGCGCGACGACCCGGTGCCCAGCCGAGAAGAACGGCGCGATGTGGTCCCACCAGCCGGAGTGCGCGGCGCCGCCGTGCACGAGGACCAGCCCGGGCCGGCCCTCCTCACCCCAGGCGCGGTAGTGCACGCGCGCACCCTCCACCTCGGTGTCGCGGTGCACCGGCGGTTCCGCCAGCGCGGTCCGGAACCAGCGGGGGGCGTCCTCGGTCACGGTCGGGTCCACCCCCGGATCGTCGCACGTGGCGCCCGCGCCGGTCGTCCCCGACCACCGTGACGAACGACGTCACTCCCGGCGCGGCGCCGGACTACGGCGCGTCGTGGAAGATGATCCCGAGCACGAACCGCTCCCCCGTGTGCACCGCGCTCACCCCGTGCCGCAGCAGCCGGCGATGGTCGCCGCGGGCCCCGCGCACCGGCCGGTGGTGTACCGGGAACACCACGGCGTCGCCCCGTCCGGGCCGCACGACGATCGGCCGCGACTGCTGTCGCGGCACCTGCTCCACGAACACGCTCTCGCCGCCCGTGAAGTCCACGTCCGGCCGGCTGAGCATCACCAGCAACTGCAGCGGGAAGGTCAGGTCGCCGTAGACGTCCTGGTGCAACCGGTTGTGCCCGCCCGGCCCGTAGCGCAGCAGCAAGGGCGTCGGCCGGCGCTGGCCGTGCTCCGCGCACTCCGCCCGCAGCCCGGCGAGCGTGGGCGGGAAGGTGCGTTCGCCGAGCCGCTCCGCCCACCGGTTCGCGATCTGCGCGAGCGGCGGGTACCACTCCTCCCGCAGTCGCCGCACGAGGTCGGGCACCGGGTCGGCGAAGTAGCGGTACGTCCCCTCGCCGAACGCGTGCCGGGCCATGACGACCGTGCTGCGGAAGCGTGCGTCGTCGTCGAACAGGGCGGCCACCCGCGCGCACTCCTCCGGGGACAGCACCCCCGGAACGTGTGCGACACCGGCGCCGTCGAGCTGCTCCGCGAGATCCATGCCTCCACCCCACCAGCGGCGGCCGCCGGGGTCCGGCGGGAATCGGACGTCGAGCCGTAGCCCGGGTCTGTCCGCCTCCGTTCACTCAGAGCCGGGTGCGGACGTGCTCCCGGGCCAGTCGCCGGCGGCGATGCGCGGCCATCCGGACCGGCGCGTCCGTCCAGCCGTAGCCGTCGTGGCCCCCGATGCGCTGGACGAGCGCGAGGAACACCCGCCCGCCCAGGACCTCGGTGCAGACCTGCAGGTAGGCGCCCTCGGGGGTCTCCTCGTGCAGCACGCCGAGGTCGCGGTAGGCGGCCAGCCGGTCCGACGACAGGGCGAGCCGGGCGTCGAGGTCGGCGTAGTAGTTGTCCGGGATCGCCAGCAGCGGCGCCCCGGCCGCGCGGGCCGCCCGGGCGGCGTCCACGACGTCGTCGACGGCGAGGGCGACGTACTGCGGCTCGGACACCCCTGGCGCCCACTCGCCGCGGCGCAACAGCGACACGGTGAGCGCGAGCCGCACCCGCCGCTCGGGGTCGGCGACGGCACGGCTGCGGACCAGACCGAACGGCGCGGCGAACTCGCCGGTCGCGGCCGGTTCCAGGCCCAGCACGGTGCGGTAGAACAGGGCGGCCTCGTCGAAGTGGTCGAAGGGCTGGGCGAGCCCGACGTGGTCGATGCCGGTCACCCCGATCCCCGCCCCGGCCGCCCCGTCCGCCTCGGCGGTGGGCACGAAGTCGCCGGTCCAGTCCTGCCCCTCGACTGCCCGGGCGCCGGTGCGGCAGAAGAACACCGCGGTCCCGTCCGGCGCGGTGACGGCGGCGAGATCGGCCTCGGCCGGGCCCCGCTCGCGGGGTGGGCGGGGCGCGTCGAGCCGGGTCGCGCGGCGTGCCGCGGCGGGCGGGTCGCCCGACTCGACGGCCAGCGCGGCGACCGCGACCGGACCCCCGGACCGGTTGACCAGGATCCGGGCCTCGCCCTGCTCCCAGCGCTCCACCGGCTTCGTCCGGTGCCGGCCGGTGCGGACGAAGCCGAGTGCGGCCAGCACAGGGGTCAGCGACTCGTCCGCCGAGAGCTCGACGAAGGCGTGCCCGTGCAGCTCGGGCGCGGGCTCCGCCACGGGGTCGGCGATCCCTGCGGTGCCCGCGCTCCGCGCGGCCGTGGCCTCGGCGAGCGCAAGCAGGGACCGGTGCGCGTCGACGGCCGCGCGGGCGGGGTCGGCCTGGCGGAACACGTCGTTGAACACCTCCAGCGACAGCGGCCCGGCATAGCCTGCGCGCAGCACGGGCTCCAGGAAGGCAGGCAGGTCGAACGCGCCCTGTCCGGGGAACAGCCGGTGGTGGCGGCTCCACTGCAGCACGTCCATCGACAGGTGCGGGGCGTCGGCGAGCTGGAGGAAGAACAGCTTCTCGCCGGGGATGTCGGCGATCGCGGCCGGGTCCGAGCCACGGGAGAGGATGTGGAAGCTGTCCAGGCACAGCCCGAGCGCGGGGTGGTCCGCCCGCCGCACCGCCTCCCAGGAGCTGTCGCAGGTGTTCACGTGCCGCCCCCAGGCCAGGGCCTCGTAGGCGACCCGCAGCCCGCGGTCGGCGGCGCGTTCGGCCAGCGCGTGCAGCTGCTCGGCGAGCCGGTCGGCGTCGGCGACGGCGTCGGGCGCGACCGAGGAACAGACCAGCACCGTGTCGGTGCCCAGCGCCTCCATCACGCCGAACTTGTGCTCCGCCCGCCGCAGGTTGGCCGCGAACCGCTGCGGATCGACCGAGTCGAGGTCGCGGAAGGGCTGGTAGAGGTCGATCGACAGCCCGAGATCGGCACAGCGCAGCCGCACCTCGCCGGGCGGCATCGGGGAGGCGACGAGGTCCGGCTCGAAGATCTCGACGCCGTCGAACCCTGCGGCCGCGGCAGCGGGCAGCTTGTCCTCCAGCGCACCGGAGAGACAGACGGTGGCGACGGCGGTGCGGGGCTCACGCGACACGGTCGGCCGCCCCGGCGGTGGCATCCGCCGTCTCCGCGCCGATCAGCTCGGCGAGGTGACGCAGCATCCGGGCCGGGTCCGGCGCGCGGCCGCTGAACAGCCGCAAGGCCTCCGCGGCCTGGTGCACCGCCATCCGCCCACCGTCGAGCGTGCGGCAGCCCCGGGCGCGCGCCGCCCGCAGCAACGGGGTCTCCAGCGGACGGTAGACGATCTCGGCGACCCAGAGCTCCGGGCGCAGCATCGCCGCGGGCAGCGGGAGGCCGGGGTGCTCGGCCATCCCGACGGGCGTCGCGTGCACCAGGCCGTCGGCCCCGGTGAGCCGACGCCCGAGATCGGCGACGGCACCGCCGCGGGTCCGGCCGGCGCCGAACCGCGCGGAGAGGGCGTCGGCCAGGCCGGCGGCGCGGGTGGCGTCGACGTCCAGCACGGACAGCCTGCCGACGCCGAGGCTGAGCAGGGCGTGCGCCGCGGCCGCGCCGGCCCCGCCCGCGCCGAGCAGCACGACGTCGTCGAGCGGCACGCCGGGCAGCCCGGCGACGAGGCCGTCGCGGAAGCCGGACCAGTCGGTGTTGTGCCCGACGGCCCGGTCCCCGTCGAGGACGACCGTGTTGACCGCGCCGACGGCCGCGGCGTCGGGCGAGAGGTCGTCGAGGTGCGGGATGACGAGCTGCTTGCAGGGGTGGGTGACGTTCACCCCGGCCCGGCCCTCGGCCCGGACCCGCGCCAGCAGGTCGCCGACGGCCTCCGCCGGCAGGTTCAGCTCGTCGAGGTCGAAGCGGGTGTACGTGCAGTCCAGCCCCAGTTCGCGGGCCTCGCGCTCGTGCAGCGCCGGCGAGAGCGACGGGCCGATGCCGGCCCCGATCAGGCCGGTCAGCAGGTGGTCCTGGGACATGGGCACGGGCTCCCTCGCCGTCGCTGAATGTACCGTCTAGTTACTTGTACCCGCTCGGGCGACCGAAGGGAAGGGCGACCCCGATATCGTCGGCCCCGTGAGTCGACGCGTGAACCGAGCAGTCGGGACGACCCCGTGAGCGCACAGCCGAGCGGCCCCGTCGGCGTGCCCGAGCGCCAGCGCGACGCCGAGCGGACCCGCGCCGAGATCCTCGACATCGCCACCGACGAGTTCGCCGACCGCGGCTACGCGGGCGCGCGGGTCGACGAGATCGCGGCCCGCACGCGCACGACCAAGCGGATGATCTACTACTACTTCGGCAACAAGGAGGGCCTCTACGTGGCCGTCCTGGAGCGTGCCTACCAGGGCATCCGCTCCCTCGAGCAACAGCTCGACATCGACCACCTCGACCCCGCCCGGGCCATGCGCGCACTCGCCGAGCTCACCTTCGACCACCACGAGTCGCATCCGGCCTTCATCCGGCTGGTCAGCATCGAGAACATCCACCACGCCGAGCACCTGCGCACCTCGCCCGTGCTGCCCGGGCTCGCCGCGCCGGCCGTCGACGTCCTGGGCGGGATCCTCGAGCGCGGCCGCCGGGTGGGCCTGTTCCGCGAGGACGTCGACGCCCTCGACGTGCACATGGTGATCAGTGCGTTCTGCGTGTTCCGCACCGCGAACCGGCACACCTTCCAGGCCATCTTCGACCGCGACCTGCTGGATCCCGCGCGCCGCGACCACTACCGCCGCATGCTCGGTGACCTGGTGCTGGAGTACCTCACCGCGCACGTCGGCCGGGCCTGACGGCACGCCGGACCTCGACCGGGGGTTGACACAGTCGCACCCCTAACTCACTATCTGGTACGTAACCAGGCGGTACATAAAACCGGTCCGACCCGGTCCCGCTGTGTCGTGCATCGGAGCCACACTCCAGGGAGCCCCTCGTGTCCTCATCGACCCCCACCGCGCCGGCGGCCCAGCCGCGCAAGGCGGCGCTCGCCGCCTGGATCGGCAGCGCGCTCGAGTACTACGACTTCTTCATCTACGGCACCGCCGCGGCGCTGGTGTTCAGCAAGGTGTTCTTCCCCGCGGAGAACCCGGCCACCGGGACCCTCCTCGCGCTCGCGACGTTCGGCGTGGGCTACGTGGCCCGCCCGATCGGCGCCGTGGTCCTCGGCCACATCGGCGACCGCTTCGGCCGCAAGCGCGTGCTGATCTGGACACTGCTGCTCATGGGGGCATCCACGATGGCGATCGGCTGCCTGCCCTCGTACGCCCAGGCCGGCACCGTCGCCCCCGTCCTCCTCGTGGTCTGCCGGCTGCTGCAGGGCCTGTCGGCCGCCGGTGAGCAGGCCGGGGCCAACTCGATGAGTCTCGAGCACGCCCCCGAGGGCCGGCGCGCCTTCTTCACCAGCTTCACCCTCAGCGGCACCCAGGCCGGCTTCATCCTCGCCACGGCGGTGTTCCTGCCGATCGCGGCGCTGCCCGAGCCCGCGCTGCTGAGCTGGGGCTGGCGGGTGCCGTTCCTGGCGAGCGTGGTGGTCGTGGCGTTCGGCCTGGTCGTTCGACGCTCGCTGGACGAGACGCCGGTCTTCGAGGCCGAGTCCACGCAGGACGGCGCCAAGCCGGACGTGCCGCTCGTCGTCCTCGTCCGCGACCACTGGCGCGACGTGCTCCGCGTCGTCTGCGCCTCCACCGTCGCCTCGGTGAGCACGCTGTTCAGCGTGTGGGCGCTGTCCTTCGCCGTGAACACGGTCGAGCTGCCGCGCACGACCATGCTGTGGGTCGGTGTCCTGGCCAACGTCGTCGCCCTCGCGGCCATCCCGCTGCTGGCCTCCGTCGCCGACCGGATCGGCCGCAAGCCGCTGTTCGTCGCCGGCGCACTCGGCAGCGGGCTGCTGCTCGCCGGGTACCTCTGGGCGATCTCGACCGGCTCGATCGTCGCGGTGTTCGTGATGGGCGTCGCGCTGTCCGGCGTGGTCTACAGCGCCGCCAACGGCGTGTGGCCCGCCTTCTACGCGGAGATGTTCCCGACCCGGGTCCGCTTGTCCGGCATGGCGATCGGTACCCAGATCGGCTTCGCCATCGGGGGCTTCTCCCCCACCATCGCCGCCGCGGTGGCCGGCCCGGGCGTGTCCGGCTGGGTCCCGGTCGCGGTCCTCGGCGGGGCACTGTGCCTGGTGGCCGCAGTCGCCGCCGCGACCGCCCGCGAGACCTTCCGGGTCCCGACCCGCGACCTCGGCCGCAGTCCCCGCCGCACCGGGGCGGGCGCCGCGCGGACCGCGACGGTCTGATTCCGCGGCACGTCCTCCCACCGACGGGCCCCGGCGCACCCTGCGCCCGGGCCCGTCGTGCTGCCGCGCCCGACATGATCACCGAGCGGGACCGGCGACGGCCGCATGTGGCCGGAGGCGGTCCCTGACGGCGATCAGTGCGTCGATGACGCGGCGACCTCTCCGGCCGGTCGGGCCGGTCGGGCCCTGCGGGGACCGCACGCCGCCGACGCGGGAGGTCAGTAGTTGCCCTTGGCCGACCACCCGCCGTCGACCGGGTAGACCTGCCCGGTCACGAACCGGCCCTCCCGGAACAGGTACGCCACCATCGAGGCGATCTCCTCGGGCAGGCCGAGCCGGTCGATGATGTGGGCCCGGGCGTTGGCCGCCTTCATCTCCGGCGTGATGTCGCCGAGGATGGGAGTGTCGATCGTGCCCGGCGCGATCGCGTTGACCAGGATGTTCCGCGGGCCGTACTCGAAGGCGGCCTGCTGGGTCAGTCCGATCACGCCGCCCTTGGCCGCCGAGTAGGAGGCGAGGTTCGGCAGGCCGCGCAACGCCGCCAGCGAGCTGATGTTCACGATCCGCCCGCCACCGGCCTCGATCATCGACGGGATCACCGCCCGCATCCCGAGCCAGACACCTGTGAGGTCGGTGGCCAGGACGTTCTCCCACGCCTCCTCGGTCAGCCCGACGACGGTGTCCTCGCTCTGCATGTTCACGATGCCCGCGATGTTGGCCAGCAGGTCGACCCGGCCGTGCCGCTCGAGCACCCCGGCGATCCCGGCCTCCCAGTCGGCGGCGCGGCGGACGTCGAGCCGCACGCCGACGGCCTGCCCGCCCTCCTTCTCCGCGAGGGCGACGGTCTCGGCGGTGTCCTTGATGTCCGCGCACGTCACCAGCGCGCCCTCGGTGGCCAGCCGTAGGGCGGTGGCCCGGCCGATGCCCTGCGCGGCCCCGGTCACGACGGCGACCTTGTCGCGCAGCGTGGCCTCCTGCAGCGGGGGGAGATCGGACACGACGTGCCCCCTTCGTCGACGACCCGCCCGACGCTAGGAACCGGGGCCCCGGGCCGACAGGGCGGCACGACGAGCGTGTTGGGAGAGTCCACAGGGCCCGCGGACGCGGTTGGGGACGTCCACAACGCTTCGCGTACGAGGGGGATGACACCTCCGCCCGGCGCCGGGACGCTCCCCGGCAGCCGACGAAAGGGGCCACTGGTGGACGGCACGGGACCGGTCTTCGGGCTCTGGTACGACTTCCGCAATCCCGACCCCGAGCGACCGTTCGGCTCGTTCTACCGGGAGGTCCTGGAGCAGATCACCTGGGCCGAGCAGGAGGGGCTGGGTTCGGTCTGGCTGACCGAGCACCACTTCTGCGCGGACGGGTACAGCCCCTCCCCCTTCGTGCTGGCCTCGTCGATCGGCGAGCGCACCGCACGGATGCGGATCGGCACCAACCTGATCGTCTCGCCGTTGCACAACCCCGTGCGGCTGGCCGAGGACGCCGCGACGCTCTCGCTGCTCACGGACGGCCGGTTCGATCTCGGGGTCGGACAGGGCTACTGGGAGCGCGAGTTCGCCGCCTTCGGGCAGACGGTCCGCAACCGGCCGAGCCTGCTCGAGGAGGGCGTCGAGATCATCCGCCGCGCCTGGGCCGGCGACGCGAGCGGCTTCACCGGCAGGCGCTACACGCTGCCCGAGGGGCTGGCCGTGACCCCGCAGCCGGAGACGACGCCGCAGCTGCTGGTCGGGGCGATGGCCGAGCCCGCGATCGCCCGCGCCGCCCGTATCGCCGACGGCTTCCTCTCCACCCAGAACGCCCACCAGCAGACCTACCTCGACGCGGTCGCGGCGCTCGGGAGGCCCGTCGAGGAGGCCCGGATCTACGCCGGGCAGTGGGCCGTGATCGCCGAGGACCCGGAACGCACGTGGGCCCGCATCGGCGAGCACGCCCTCTACCAGCTCAACGAGTACATCTCCTGGGGCGCCTTCGGCCCGCCCGACGCGACCCCGCGCTTCACCGACCCCCAGCAGATCGTCGACGCCGGCGCGTACCTGCTGTGGGACGCCGACACCGCGATCACCGAGCTGACCGCGCTGCTGAGCGGGCGGCCGCAGATCCGCGACGTGCACTTCTGGGCGCAGCTGCCCGGCGAGCCCGTCGACAGCGGCTCCGAGCGCATCGAGTACCTGGCCACGAAGGTCATGCCGCAGGTCCGCGAGCGGCTGGCGGCCTGAGTCCGGCGACAGCACCGACCCGAGAAGGAGACGACATGGCGTACCTGGAGCGCGACGGCAAGCAGGTCTACTACGAGCACCACCGCGGCGCCGGCGGCCGCCCGATCGTGCTGGTGCACGGCTGGGGCGCGACGAGCGAGTGCTGGGACACCACCCTCACCGCGCTGCTCGACGCGGGCCACGAGGTCGCGCTGATCGAGCACCGCGCGTGCGGGCGCTCGGACAAGGACTTCGACGACGTCTCGGTCGAGGCGATCGCGTCGGACGTCGTCGCCCTGGTCCGGCACCTCGGACTGGACCGTCCGGTGCTCAACGGCTGGTCGCTGGGCGGGGCGGTCGTGGTCGCCGCGGCGGCGGAGCTGGGCGACGAGATCTCCGGTGTGGTCCTCACCGGCGGGGCGAGCCCGCGCTACACGGCGACGGACGGCTGGCCGCACGGCGGCGCCCCCGCGGACACCGAGGCGGTGCTCGCGGGGCTGGCCGCGGACCGGCCGGCGACCTTCCGCGGGATCACCTCGGCGGTGGCCGCCAAGCCGCTCTCCGACGACCTCATGCAGTCCATCTGGCTGCAGTTCATGCAGACGGGCGCGCGGGCCGCCGACACGATGCGGGGGCTGATCGACCTCGACCAGCGCGAGCTCCTCGCCGGGCTGTCGGTTCCCGTGCTGTCCCTGCACGGCACGGACGACGCCTTCGTGTCGTTCTCGGGGGCGCAGGCGGGCATCGAGCTCTGCCGCGACGGCCGACTGGTCGAGTTCGCCGGGGTCGGCCACGCGCCGTTCCTGGAGGACCCGGAGACCTACCGGGCCGAGCTGCTGCGCTTCCTCGCCTGACCCCGGCCCGGCCCGGCGGGTGCCCCCGGGGCCGGTTCCGCCCCCACCAGCCGCAGCGCCAGGGCGGCGTACCGGGCGGCCAGCTCGTCGATGGCGAGCCGGCCGCCCGGTTCCCACCACTCGTTCGGCCCGTTGATCATGTCCAGCACCGCGAGCGCGGACAGGCGCGGGTCCTCGCAGGAGAACTCGCCCGCCGCGGCGCCCGCGGCCAGGAACTCGCCCAGGGCGTGCTGGTAGCGGCGCCGGTAGACCTGCACCTCGTCGAGCTTCTCCGGGGACAGCGCGCGCAGCTCGCGTCCCGCCACCCACCAGGCGTCCCGGTTGGCGCCGATGTGCCTCACGTGCCCGCGGACCAGCCGGCCGAACCGCTCCCGGTACGTGCCCGCACCCTCCAGGATCGGCAGCTGGTCCACCACGAGGTCGCGGTCGACCACGTAGATCGACTCGAGGAGCAGCTCCTCCTTGCTGGCGAAGTGGTGGTACAGCGAGGCGGCCTGGATGTCGGCGGCCTCGGCGATCGCGCGCATCCCGACGCCGTGGTAGCCCCGTTCGCGGAACAGCCGGCTCGCCACCGCCACGATCTCGGCCCGGCGCGCGGCCGTCCCCGGCCGGGACCGGGTCGCGCGGACCGTCCCGGTCTCCGCCGTCCGTGCCTGGATCACCGTGGATCCCCCCGTCGTCGGCCCCCGGTTCGTCCGGATGGTGGCACGCACGGCCGGTTCAGCCGGCGCCGCCCCGCGCCAGGTCGTCGACCTGCAGGGCCAGCTGGGCCGCCAGCAGGGCGTCGAACCGCCGCAGGTCGAGGCCGCCGACGTGCTCGATGCGACCCAGCCGGTAGCGGATGGTGTTCTCGTGCACGCCCAGCACCTTCGCCGTGGCGCGCACCTGCGCGCCGCAGGCCAGGTAGTGCCGGAGCGTGTCCGTGAGATCGCCGCCCGTCTCCGCGTCGTTACGGCGCAGCGGGCCGAGCAGCGTCTCGGCGAACCGCACCGCCACCGAGGTGCGCTCGCCGTTGACCACCAGCCGCAGCGTGCGGAAGTCGGCGGCGTCCGCCACCCCGGGCCGGCCGCCGAAGCCCGCCACGATCGCCTCGGCGTCGCGGCACTCGGCGTGTGCGGCCGGATAGTCCGCGACCCGCCGGCAGACCGCCGAGACGACCGCCCGGCGACAGCCCGTCAGCGGCCCGAGCCGGTCGAGCACCTCGCCCAGCCGCGCCTTGATCCGGGCCTCCGGAGCGCTACCGGCGGGCAGACCCGCGAGCAGGACGACGGCGTCGGGCTCGGCGATCGCGAGCACCGGCACCCCGAGCGCCTCCGCGACCACCGTCGACGCCGCGTCCCTTCCGTCGCGGGCGCTGCGCCCGTCGGCCACCGGCAGCCGCACCAGCAGGTGCGGCCGGTCCACCTCGAGGCCGACATGCGCGGCCATCCGCCGCAGGTCGTCCGGCGTGCGGGAGCCGCGCAGCAGCTCGCCGAGGACGTCGTCGCGGGCCTGCACGACCGCCTGCGCGCGGCGGGTCTCCGACAACGACTGCAGGGCCAGCACGGCCGCGGCGTACTCGGCGACCGCCGCGTCGGCCGGGCCGAAGCGCCGCCCCGTCTCGACGACGTCGAGGTAGCCGGACACCTCGCCCTCGCCGACGAGCGCGGCGACGAGGTGGCGGCGCATCAGGCCTGCGTCGGGATCGGGCGGCAGCACGGTCGTGGTGCGTTCCGGCCCGAGGTCGGCGAGCCCCGCACGCACCCGGGCAGTGCCGGGCAGGAAGGAGGACTCGTGCAGCACCGCGGGCCCGTCGGGCCTGCTCCAGGTCACCGGGTGCAGCGCGGCGTCGAGCAGGGCGACACCGGTGCCGAGCAGCGACGCCAGCAGCGCGACCAGCGCCTGGCCCTCGGTGCCGCTCGCCACGGCCGCGGACAGCCGCCGCTGCAGCTCCCGGGTCCGGCCCAACTCCGCGAGCTCGCGACGCTGGCGGGCGCCGACGTCGGCCTGCCGCTCGCGGCCGAGGATCGTCTCGGCGAGGCCGGCGTACGGGGCCGCCGCGGTGGCGTCGCGCTCGGCCGCGGTGTCGTCCGGCGGGCGGCCGTCGACCGCGTGGCGCTCGACCTCGAGCACCCCGGCGACCTCGCCCCCGACGAGCAGCGGCACCGCGGCGCTGGTGTGCACGCACTCGCGCGGATCGCCGTCGGCGGCGAGCCGCGCGAGACCGCCGTCGGGCCGGCGGGCGTACACCACGCAGCGCGCGGCGCCGAGCTCCGCGCGCAGCGCACGCGCGACCAGCGTCAACTCCGCCGTCACGTCCTGTTGCGGCGGCTCGGGACGAACCGTTGTAGGACTCGCCATGGCTCCCCCTCGACGTCGTTGGTTCGGCAGGGCCCTGCGACTACCGTCACAATCTGCCTCCCTAACACTCGTTAGGCAAGAGTCGACGCGGGACGAGACACGGAAGGACGCCCACATGGATGTCGGTGTGCTGCTGGTGTTCCAGAACTGGCACGAGAACCTGTCCGACGGCGAGATGTTCCGGCAGGAGGCCGAGCTCGGCGCCCTGGCCGAGGAGTACGGATTCGACTCCGTCTGGGCCGCCGAGCACCACTTCGACGACTACTCGATGTGCCCGGACAACCTGCAGCTGATGAGCTACCTGGCCGCGAGGACCTCGCGGATCAAGCTGGGGACCGGCGCGGTGATCCTGCCGTGGAACGACCCGCTGCGGGTCGTCGAGAAGGCGATCATGCTCGACCACCTGTCCGGCGGGCGGGTGCTGCTCGGGATGGGTCGCGGTCTGGCGAAGATGGAGTACGAGCAGTTCGGCGTGGACATGAACGAGTCGCGCCAGCGCTTCGACGAGGCGGCCCCGGTGATCGTCGCGGGCCTGCGGAACGGGTACGTCGAGAACGACGGGCCCTTCTACCCGCAGCCCCGGGCGGTCGTGCGGCCCGGCCCGAACCCGGAGTACGACTGGGCGGGCCGGATCTACGGCGTCGCGATGTCGCCGGACTCGGTGCCCGCGGTGGCCAAGGTCGGCGCCCGGATGATGACCTTCATGCAGTACCCGGCGGAGGTCCACGCCGAGTCGATCAACCGCTACCGCGACATCTACCGCGAGGAGCACGGCACCGAGCCGCTGCCGGTGCACACCCAGGACTTCGTCTACTGCCACGAGGACCCGGAGGAGGCCGAGAAGACCGCCCGCGAGTACCTGTCGCGCTACTTCCTGTCCGTGGTGAAGCACTACGACTTCGCCGGCAAGCACTGGCGCGAGACCAAGGGCTACGAGGCCTACCAGGTCGGCGCGGACATGATCCGTGAGGCCGGCATGGAGGCCGCGGCCGCCGGCTATGCGGACACGCAGGTGTGGGGCACCCCCGAGCAGTGCATCGAGAAGTACCGCCACCGCCTCGAGGTGCTCGGCCCGCACCACCCGAGCATCGCGCCGTCGTTCGCGGGCCTGCCGTTCGACAAGGTCCGGGCGAGCCTGAAGCTGTTCGGCGAGAAGGTCGTGCCCGAGCTGAAGAAGCTCGGCGTCGAGGCTCCGGTGGGGGTGTGAGGTGGGCGCGCTCGAGGAGGAGAACAAGAAGGTCGTCACCGAGTTCATGGAGGTCTTCTCCTCCGGTGACGTGAACGGGATCCTCGATTCGCTCACCGACGACGCCACGTGGTGGGTCGCCGGGAACATCCCCGGGATCTCCGGCACCAAGGACAAGGCGGGCTTCGGCGAGATGCTCGGCGGGATCGCCGAGGGCACGAAGACCGGCGCGATCACGCTGACCCCGCTGGCCTTCACGGCCGAGGGCAAGCGGGTGGCGGTGGAGACCGAGTCCTACGCGGAGCTGAAGAACGGACGGGTCTACAACAACCTGTACCACTTCGTCTTCACGGTGCGGGACGGCAAGATCAGCTCGGTGAAGGAGTTCCTCGACACCGAGCACACCACCGCGGTCTTCGTCGCCCCCTGACCCACCCCGGTGAGTGGCGATAGTCGCTATGGCGACTATCGCCACTCACGGCTACGTGGGGACGGTGACCGACTCCCGGAGGGCACGCTTGTCGAGCTTGCCGACGCTGGTCCTCGGCAGGCTCTCCACGATCTCGATGCGCTCGGGCAGCCACCAACGCGGCACCCGCTCCCCCAGCCGGGCCGTGAGCTCCTCCCCGGTCGCGGACGAGCCGGGGTTCAGCACCACGAGCGCCAGCGGCCGCTCCTGCCAGCGCGGGTGCGGCACGGCGACCACGGCGGCCTCCGCCACCTCGGGATCGACCAGCAGCGCCTGCTCCAGGGCCAGCGAGCTGATCCACTCGCCCCCGCTCTTGATCAGGTCCTTGGCGCGGTCGACGATCCGCATCCAGCCGTCCGGGTCGATCACGGCGACGTCCCCGGTCAGCAACCAGCCGTCGTCGAACCGCTCGGGGGCCTCGCCGAGGTAGTACCCCGTGGCCACCCACGCCCCCTTGATCTGCAGCTCCCCGGCGGACTCGCCGTCCCACGGCAGCTCCCGGCCGGCGTCGTCGACGATCCGCCACTGCAGGCCCGGCAGCAGCCGGCCCTGGCTCTGCGTGCGCCGCCGGCGCTCCTCGGTGTCGGCGATCGGCCGCGGCGGACGGGTGAAGCTGGCCATCGGGGACAGCTCGGTCATGCCCCAGCCCTGGTAGACGGGGATGCCCAGCTCCTCCTCGAGGTCGCGGATCAGGGCGAGGCTCGGCGTGGAGCCGCCGAGCACCAGCGCGCGCAGGCTGCGCAGGTCGCCGCCGTGCTCGCGGACGTGCCGGAGGATGTCGACCGCCACGGTCGGCACCATCCCGACGTAGGTGACCTGCTCGCGCTCGATGATCCGGGCGATCTCCGCCGGGGTCGGGTGCGGGCCCGGGAGCACCTGGGTGGCCCCGGTCATCGTGGCCGCGTAGGGGACGCCCCAGGCGTTGGCGTGGAACATCGGGACGACGTGCAGGACCGTGTCGGCGGCGGAGATGGCGTGCCCGTCGGCGAGGCACGCGGCGAAGGTGTGCAGGTAGAGGCCGCGGTGGCTGTACCCGACGCCCTTCGGGCGGCCGGTCGTGCCGGAGGTGTAGCAGAGGACCGCGAGGGCGTCCTCGCCGACGCCGGGGTCGCCCTCGTACGCGGGCCCCTCGACCAGCAGGGCCTCGTAGGCGTCGCCGGTGTCGAGCACCCCCAGCTCCGGCTGCACGCCGTCCAGCAGGTGCCGCAGCTCGGCGTCGGCGACGACCAGCCGGTCGTCGGCGTGCCCCACGATGTAGGCGATCTCCTCGGCGGAGAGCCGGAGGTTGAGCGTGTGCAACACGGCCCCGACCTGGGGGACCGCGGCGTAGAGCTCGAGGTGTCGGTGGTGGTTCCAGGCCAGGCTGGCCACCCGGTCGCCCGCCCGGACGCCGAGCCGGCGCAGCGCCCCCGCGAGCCGGGCGACCCGCTCGGCGTGGGCGGCGTAGTCGTGGCGCAGGACCTCCTCGCCGTGCGCGTACGCCACGATCTCGCGGTCGGGATGGTGCCGGCGCGCCCGGCGCAGGAAGTCGGTGATCAGCAGTTCGCCGGGGCGCGTGGTCATGGCGTCAGCGTCGTCGGGCGGGCGGGCACTGTCACCCGGCCGCGGTGCGACGGCTTGTGGGCTCCTTCAATCACCGGCCGCGCGGGCGGGTGCGCAGGTGGTCGAGGCTGTAGCGGCCGGCGCCGATCGCGCAGAGCAGCAGGAAGATCCAGCTGTAGAGCGCGGCGGGCTCGCCCAGGTTGGCGATCGGGTTCCAGCCCTGCGGCAGGTGCACGCCGAAGTAGGCGAAGGCCATCATCCCGGAGAGCAGGAAGCAGGTCGGCCGCACGTACAGGCCGATCGCGACGAGCACCGCGCCGACGAGCTCGACCACGGAGACCCACCAGTAGAGCGTGAGGGGTGGCAGCCCGGTGCCGGCACCGTCGACGCCGCCGAGGACGCCGAACCCCATCACGGCGTGCAGCGAGTACAGGAACCCGACGACGACGCGGAAGCCCAGCAGCACCAGCTGCGGGGCGGCCGCGCGCAGGCCGGTGACCGTGCCCTCGTCGCCGCGGCGGGTCCGGGCGCGGGTGATGTCGAGCGTGCTCATGGCGGTGTCCTCTCGTCCGGTCCGTCCGGGCTCCCGTCCGGAGCCGTCGCGGTGGTGGACCGGCACGGGTGGCGGAACTCATCGGCAGGCGCGGTTCGGTTGCCCGCGGAACGGATATCCGGGGGCGTGGGCGCGGTTCTGGCGGTGGTGGCGGCGGTGCTCAACGCCGCCGCCTCGGTGCTGCAGCGCAAGGCAGCGCGTGACGAGCCCGACGACCGCGGCTTCTCCCTGGCGCTCCTGTTCGACCTGGTCAAGCGGAGGTCGTGGCTGGCCGGGATCGCGTGTGTGATCGTCGGGTTCCTGGTGCAGGCCGTGGCGCTGACGCTCAGCGGGGTGGCCGTCGTGCAGCCCCTGCTGGTGGCCGAGCTGCCCTTCACGGTGCTGCTCGCCGCGTGGGCGTTCGGCGCCCGGCCGCGGGCCAGGGAATGGACCGCCATCGGGGTGCTCGCGGCGGGCCTGGTCCTGGTCGTGGTGGCGCTGGCACCCCGGGGCGGCGACCCCGTGGCGGTCGAGGGCTGGACCTGGGCGATCGGGTCGGCCGTCGTCGCCGTGCTCGTCGGCGGGACCGTCGCGGCCGGGCGCGGCGCGTCCGGGTCGGTACGGGCGGGCTGGCTCGGGATCGCGACCGGCACCGCGTTCGGCTACGTCGCCGTGCTGGTGGCGGTGGTCGGTGCCATCGCCGGGCGCGCGGGTGCGTCCGGCGTGGTCACCGCCTGGCAGACGTGGGCGGTGGTGGTCGTCGGCCCACTGTCGTTCTTCCTGCTCCAGACGGCGCTGCAGGCGGGGAGCCTCGTCGCCTCGCAGCCCGGCTTCACGCTGGCGAACCCGCTCCTGGCGACGGCCTGGGGTGTGGTGATCTACGAGGAGCAGGTCCGGGGCGGCGCCTGGTACGCGATGGCGGCACTCGGCGGGGCCGCGCTGGTTCTGGGCACCTTCGTGCTGGTCCGCTCGCCGCTGCTCGGCGGCGGCGAGGGCGGGGACCGCCGCAGCGCGGACGCCGAGGAGGCCGAGGCGGCGAGCTGAGCGGCGCTCCCGCGACCGGCGGCGCGTCCCCCGATCACCCGACCGCCGACGCGGACGGCAAGTCCTGGCGCGCGGCCGCCCGGCGCCCCCGGAGCGGCCACGGGATCCGCCGGCGCAGCCGGGCCGTCCGGCTCGGCAGCCGGCCCGCGACGGCGTCGTCCAGCAGGGCCTTCACGGTCTCGGCGGGGTCGGTGCGGTTGGCACCGATCCCGCCGGTGGAGCCGCGCTTGATCCAGCCGACGACATAGGTGCCCGGCCGGCCCTCCGGGTCAGCTCGCGCTGCTGCTCCGGGGTCAGCTCGTCCCAGTAGGTCGTGCCGTAGAGGGTGCTCCACTCCGGGCTCGCGCCGTGGAAGTCCCGGTCCAGCGGCGTCTCCCGAAGCGGAGGGGCCGGGCGCCTACTCCCCGTTGCCCTGGAAGAGCGGGCGGCCGCGGTGCGCGACCGCCGGCGCGGCACCGGCTGGGGCCGTGGGCCGCGACGGGTGTGTCGTAGCCGAGCAGGCCGCCGAGGGTGAGGGCGTCTCCGCGACGGCGGGGAACAGGCCGAAGTCCCGGGGGCCCAGGACGTCGTCGACGAGGACCGTGAAGAGCCAGAGGTCGGCCGCGTCGACCGCGGGCCCGACGGCCACGAACAGCAGGCAGATCGCCAGCCGGCCCCGGTAGGGCCTCGTCAGCGGCCAGAACCGGGCGAAGATCGTCCGGACCGGCAGTGCCGGGGTCGCCGGGCGGTCCGCCTGCTGGACGTCCGCTCCTCCTCGGGGCGCGGGCGGTCCCGCCCCGGGGTGCCGGGGCGGGGCCGCCGCACGTTCATGCGGTCAGTGCTTGTGGTGGTGGCGGCGGTGACCGCGCTCGTGGCCCTCGAAGTAGCGGTACTCCTTGGACTCGCTCTTCACGTAGGTGTCGTACTCGATGCCGAGGTGGATCCCGGACTCCGAGGACTTCTTGCTCTTGAGCACGGACACGATGTCGCTGAATGCGTTGGACACTGACGCGCCTCTCCACTTCGAGGAGCGATCCATTCCGTGGGCGCCCGGTCGCACACCCCAGGTGAGCAATCGACGGAGCAGGCGTTTGGGTGCGGCCGGAACGCCTTGATCGCCGGAAAGTTCGGCCTGCTTCTCCGAGTGGCAAACATGCGACCTAGCAGGGCTAGTACGCACCGAGAAGGGTGTCCTCGTGCGCGCGGATTTCACGGTTCGCCGAAGTCCCGACGTTGTTCGTCACACCTTCCCGGCCGTATCCAGGCGGCACCTGTCTCGTCCGACATGCTCGGTCGTTCGACCGCGGGAGACTGTTCCCGGAATTCCGGCAGGTCGGGCGACTCCACCCCGCCGTGAATTGCCGGCGCAAGTATCGCGGCATCACGACACCGCCGTCGGGTGTTCCACGGCGGCTCACCGACCTTTGCCCTGGAAGCGGCTTCTCGACATCTCGAATGCTGAGATCGGAATTCGCCGCCGGTGTCTGCCCCTGCGGCCCGGGACCGGCTGATCCGGCGTCCTCACAGCGCTCGGACACGTCTCGCACAGCCCGCACCTCGGACCGGCCACCAGAGTCCCTCCCGGCGCCGGACCCGGCGTTCGAGACGCTCCCCGAAGGAGGATCCGTGCACACGCTTCCCCAGCTCGTCGACCACCTCAACGCCCATCCCGACCCGCGCTGCAGGAACTCCCGAATCGCGGGGTCGGGGCTGCCGGACGGGCCGGGGCTGCCGGACGGGCCGGGTCGGCTGGCTCAGCCCGGCTCGCCCCGCCTCTTGCGGTGCAGGATCCAGAGCAGGTCGCCCAGCGCGACGACCGCGACGACCGCCAGCGCCACGGCGAGCCACAGCAGTCCGGCCTGCTGGGCCAGGATGGTCCCCACGGCGCAGAAGACCAGCCCGAAGGCGGCCAGGACCGCGCGCAGCGTGAGCGCGCTGCGGGCCGGCGCCGCACCGCCGACACGGGCCGTGGGGTCGTGATAGCCGGGCAGACCCCGCTCGTACTCCTCCCGCGTGCGCTTCGCGGACACCCGTCCACCTCCCGTGCCGACTCGGCGGCCTCCCGCCGCCCTCACCCCACGACTACCCCCTGCGCCGCGTCCGACACGACTCACGAGGCCGGTCCCCGCCCCGACCACGTCCAGGCATAGGCGTCGTCCTCCGCGGCGATCCCGCCCTCGCCCAGCTCCATCGGCCGGAACGTGTCGACCATGACCGCGAGCTCGTCGAAGAACTCCACCCCCAACGACCGCTCCACCGCACCGGGCTGCGGGCCGTGCGAGTGCCCGCCCGGGTGCAGGCTGATCGAGCCCTGCCCGATCCCGGACCCCTTGCGCGCCTCGTAGTTCCCGCCGCAGTAGAACATGACCTCGTCCGAGTCCACGTTGGAGTGGTAGTAGGGCACCGGGATCGACAGCGGGTGGTAGTCGACCTTGCGCGGCACGAAGTTGCAGATCACGAAGTTGTCGCCCTCGAACACCTGGTGCACGGGCGGGGGCTGGTGCACCCGCCCGGTGATCGGCTCGAAGTCGGCGATGTTGAACGTGTACGGGTACAGGAACCCGTCCCAGCCCACCACGTCGAACGGGTGCGTCGGGTACACGTACCGCGTCCCGGTGATCCCGCTGCCGGATGATCGAGCAGAGCCACGGTGCTTGACGAGCACCTCCACGTCCGTGCCCGCCACCGTGAGGGGCTCGGTCGGGCCGTGCAGGTCACGCTCGCAGTACGGCGCGTGCTCGAGCAGCTGCCCGTACCGCGACAGGTACCGCTTCGGCGGGGCGATGTGCGAGTCGGCCTCGATCGCGTACAGCCGGACGGGGTCGGAGCCCGTCGGGATCCACCGGTGCGTCGTCGCCCGCGGGATCACGACGTAGTCGCCCTCGGCCGCCTGCAGCACCCCGAACACCGTCTCCACGGTCGCGGTCCCGGACTCGACGTAGACGCACTCGTCGCCGACCGCGTTGCGGTACAGCGGCGAGGCCTCCCCCGCCGCGACGTAGGAGATCCGCACGTCGCCGTTGCCCAGCACCAGCCGACGCCCCGTCACGGCGTCGACCGCCTTCCAGTCCTCGCCGGTCAGCCGGTGCAGCTGCAGGTGCCGCGGGATCAGCGGCCGGTTCTCCCGGGTCGACAGGTCGGGCAGCTCCCACTCGGTGGCGTCGACGATCGCCGACGGCACCCCGGTGTGGTACAGCAGCGACGAGTCCGAGGAGAACCCCTCCTCGCCCATCAGCTCCTCGTGGTAGAGACCGCCCGTCGGGGTGCGGTGCTGGGTGTGCCGCTTGGCGGGGACGTCACCGAGCCGCCTGTAGAACGCCATCGCGGTTCTCCTCCCGGGTGTGGGTGTGGACCGTGCCGAGGGGGTGGGTCGCGCGCGCGAGCGCCGCGACGAGCTCGTCGTGCCGCCGGCCGGCGGGCCCGGACACCACGGCGGCGACGTGGGCGTCCGGGCGGACGACCCACACCTCGTCGGGCCGGGCGCCGAGGGCGGCGGTGAGGGCGCCGTCGGGGTCGATCTCGCCCAGGGCGAGCACCCGGACCGGGCCGGGCGCGACCGCGGCGGCCTCTCGCACGGCGTGGACGTCGACCCGAGCGCCGATCAGGAGCAGGAAGCCGTCGCGGGCGAGCGCCCGCGCCCGCCCGACGTCCGGGTCGGCGGTGACGGCGACGGGCGCGTCGGGCAGCAGCACGCCGGGGCCCGCCGGCGGGACCTGGCCGCGCGGCGGGCGCCCGCCGAAGGGACGCCGCGGGTCCGCCGTGGTCAGCGGCGAGTCGACGTACCAGAACGGCTCGAACAGGCGTCCCGAGTCGACGCGGGCGCGGGCCTCGGGATCCGTGGCCGCCCGCGCGAGGACCTCGGCGCGGTGCCGCGCGCGGACCTCGTCCGGCGGGACCAGGAAGTCCATGGTCGCGGTGGTCACGGCGAGGTTCTCGACGGCCGCGGCGTGCCGCTCGGTGTGGTAGGTCTCCAGCAGCTCCTCGGGCGCCCACCCGTGCGCGACGTAGGCGATCTTCCAGGCCGCGTTCTCGGCGTCGCCGACCCCCGAGTTCAGGCCCCGCGCCCCGAACGGCGAGACGAGGTGGGCGGCGTCGCCCGCCACCAGGATGCGGCCGCAGCGCATCCGGTCGACCACGCGGGAGTGGAAGCGGTACACCGACCTCCACACGATCTCGTAGTCCCGCTCGCCGATGATCCGCCGGATGCGGGCGTCCAGCGCGCCGGAGGCGACCTCCGCCGCCAGATCGTGGTCCGCGGGCACCTGCCAGTCGATCCGGAAGGTCGAGTCCGGGCACGGGTGGATCAGCACCTGGCGGCCCGGGTTCCACTCCGGGTCGAACCAGAACCGGCGCTCGGCCGCCCAGCCGGGCAGGTTCGCACGGATGTCGCAGATCAGGAACCGGTCGTCGAAGGAGTGCCCGTCGAACGAGACCCCGAGCAGGGCGCGCAGCTCCTCGCTGCGGGCCCCGGCGCAGACGACGAGATGGGAGCCGCGCAGCTCCCGGCCGTCGTCCAGGCGGGCCGCGACGCCGGTGTCGTCCTGCTCGAGGTGCACGACCCGGTGTCCCCAGCGCAGGTCGACCAGCGGCTCGGCGGCGATGCACTCGTCGAGGATCTCCTCGGTGCGGGTCTGGGAGATGTTGACGAACGGCGGGAACGCCGACCGGCCGGCGTCGACGAACTCGACCGCGAACAGCTCCCGGTCGCGGTGGAAGGTGCGGGCGGTCGTCCAGGTGACGCCCTCGTCCGCGATCCGCCGGCCGGCGCCGACGGCCTCCCAGACGTCGAGCACGTCACGATGCTGGCAGATCGCCTTCGAGCCGACCCGGTCCCGGGCCGGTCGCCGGTCGAGCACCACGCTCGGCACACCCCAGCGCGCCAGCAGCAGTGCGGTGGTCTGGCCGACCGGTCCGGCGCCCACGACGAGCACCGGGGCCGCGGGCCGGTCGGTCCCCGGAGGTGCGGTGCTCATGCGGTACTCCCGTCGTCGCGAGTCCTCTGCCGAACCGGCCGGTCAGCCCTGCAGCCGGGCCCACACCTCCCGGTCGCGCTCGACGGTCCAGACGACCGGGCGCTCGACCCCGCACAGCTCGTCCCACAGCCGGGAGACGTCGAACGGCAGGCAGTGCTCGAAGATCGGCCAGTGCCCGTAGTCGTCGACCAGCGCGGCGTGCGTGGCCTCGAAGGCCTCCTCGAGGGTGCCGCCGCGGCGCTGCACGCCGCCGACCTCGCGGAGCATGACCTGCAGGAACCCGCGGGTCTGCGCGATGGCCGCGTCGACCTCGGCGCGGCCCCGGCTGACCGCCCCCCGCCCGCCGACCAGTTGCTCCGCCCCGAGCGCCTGCACCCGGTCCAGCGTCGCACCGACCCAGTCGCGGTGGAAGGCGTCGCCGGTGTAGAGCGCCGCCTGCGCCTCGACCAGGTCGCCGGCGAAGAGGATCCGCCGGCGGGGCAGCCACGCGGTGATGTCGCCCTCGGTGTGGCCGCGCCCGTGGTACTGCAGCACCAGGTCCCCCCGGTCGCCGCCCAGGTCGATGGTGAGCCGGTCGGCGAAGGTCAGCGTCGGCCAGGTCAGCCCCGGCACCGAGTCCGCCGCCTCGGCCAGCCGCGGCATCCGGGCGAACTCGCTCTCCCAGTCCTGCTTCCCCCGCTCCGCCACCAGCTCCTTGGTGATCTCGTGGGACACGATCGTCTCGGCGTCGAACGCGCTGGCCCCCAGCACCCGGACCGCGTGGTAGTGCGAGAGCACCAGATAGCGCACCGGCTTGTCGGTGTGCCCGCGCAGCATGCGCAGCCACTTCTCCGCGGCCACGGGCGTGGCCAGGGCCTCGAAGCAGACCAGGAAGTCCTCGCCCTCGATCGCCCCGATGTTCGGGTCACCCTCCGCGGTCAGGGCGTACACGCCCTCGGCGAGGACCTCGAGGGTCTGCTCCTTGGCCGCGGTGTCGGCGGAGGAGGCGAACGACTTGGCCATGGACGGTCCTTCCGGGACGGACGACGGGTGCGCCACCGGCAGTCCCTCCCGTCGTCGGGAGTCGGGCCCGACCGTCGCCGGAGCGGCGATCAAAGCTTTGACTACCTGGACCGTAGAGCCTCGGGGCCGCGAACGCCAGGACCCGGCGCGGAGGTGCCACCGATGGAGCAGCGGTCGGCGCCTGCCGAGCCGGCGCCCGCCGCAGCGAGGTCCTCGGCCGCGCGCCCGGCCGGGCCGGTGGGTCAGCCGTCCTGCCGCCACCGGGCGGCGTAGCGCGCCGCCTGCTCGCGCCGCTCGTCGGCGTGCGCCTCGGCACGGACGGAGGCCGCGCCGCCCTGCGGGTAGCCGGCCTTGACCGCCCGGTGCTCCGCCGACTCGTACAGGTACGCGAAGGAGTAGAAGTAGCCGATCAACAGCCCGCCGAGCACGGCCATCGCACGCACCCAGGGCTCACCGGGGAGGAAGACGTAGAGCAGGACGGCGACCGGGAACAGCTGGACGGTCGCGCGGGCGAGGTGCCGCCACCGCCAGCTCGGCGCCGTCACGTCGTGCAGCACCCACTCCCTGTGCCGCGGGGGCAGCCCGGCCCCGTAGGCGTAGAGGAGCCATCGCAGCGGATTCGGCCTGACGGTCCCGGACATCACCCTCACCCCAACATTTTGTGCACCAACGACCGTACACTGGGCCCGTGGCCGACACCCGACGACGTGACGAGGGCGACCTCGGGACCCTCGAGCGCACCGATCTGCTGAAGCTCGACCGGCAGGTCTGCTTCGCGCTCGCCGTGGCGGCGCGCAACGTCATCGCCCTGTACCGGCCGCTGCTGGAGCCGATGGGCCTCACACACCCGCAGTACCTGGTGATGCTGGCGCTGTGGGAGCGCTCACCGCGTTCGGTCACGGATCTGAGCGCAGCCCTCGCCCTCGACCCGGGCACGCTGTCGCCCCTGCTCAAGCGACTGGAGGGCGCCGGGTACGTGACCCGGAAGCGGGTCGAGGGCAACGAGCGGATGCTCGCCGTCGGCCTCACCGAGGAGGGCCGGGCGCTGCGGGAGCAGGCCGAGCGCATCCCGCCCGCGATCGTCGAGCGACTGGGCATGCCGCTCGCCGACCTCGAGCACCTGCACGGCGTGCTGACCGGGGTCATCGCGGCCAGCCGGACGGCACCGGACCAGGCCTGACCGCCTTCCCGGGCACGACCCCACCCCCGTGCGTCGCGCGGCGGGCGGCCGGCGGGCCGGAGCGACCCCGGACGGCGACCGGCGGCGCACGTGGCGGGCCACACAACTGAAAGGGTGTTCAAGCGTTGACCTGATCCGGCGGCACCCCTTACCGTCCGACGGACCGCAGGAGATCGACGGACGGAGCGGGACGTGCACATCGCCGAGGGCTATCTTCCACCCGTGCACGCGGCGGCCTGGGCCGTCGTGGCGGCGCCCTTCGTGGTGCACGGGGCGCGGGCGGTCGTGCACCAGGTGCGCACGGACCCCGACTCGAAGCTGCTGCTCGGCGCGGCCGGCGCGTTCAGCTTCGTGCTCTCGGCGCTGAAGATCCCCTCGGTGACCGGCTCCTGCTCGCACCCGACCGGCACCGGGCTGGGTGCGGTGCTGTTCCGGCCACCGGTGATGGCGTTGCTGGGGACCGTCGTGCTGTTCTTCCAGGCGGTCCTGCTCGCCCACGGCGGGCTCACGACGCTCGGCGCGAACGTCTTCTCCATGGCGATCGTCGGGCCGTGGGTGGCGTACGGGGTCTACCGGCTGGTCCGGGGCGTGGGCGGCGGCCTCGGGCTCGGTGTGTTCCTCGCCGCCGCCCTCGGCGACCTCGCGACCTACTGCGTGACCAGCGTGCAGCTCGCCCTGGCCTTCCCCGACGCCACGTCCGGCATCGGCGGTGCCATCGTGAAGTTCGGTTCGATCTTCGCGGTCACCCAGATCCCGCTCGCGATCACCGAGGGCCTGCTGACCCTGCTCGTGGTCCGGCTGCTGGTCCGGGTCAGCCCGGACGAGCTGCGCCGCCTCGGGGTCCTGCCCACCCCGGCCGCGCGGCCCGCCGCGAAGGAGGTCGGGGCGTGAAGCGCTCGACGCTGGTCAACTGGCTGCTCGTGCTGGCCGTCGTGGCGCTCGCCGCGATCCCGGTGCTGTTCGTGCCGGGCGAGTTCGGCGGATCCGACGGCCTCGCCGAGGAGGCCGTCACCGAGTCCCACCCGGACTACGAGCCCTGGTTCACCTCGATCTACGAGCCGCCGTCCGGCGAGATCGAGTCCGGGCTCTTCGCCCTGCAGGCGGCGATCGGCGCGGGCGTGCTCGGCTACTACTTCGGTGCGGCGCGCACCAGGCGCCGGCTCACCCGCGGCGGCACGGCCGACCCGGAGCCCGGCGCGCGCACCGACCCATCCGGCGGCGGCACCGCCTGATGCTGCCGCTCGACGCCGCGGCCTACACGAACCGCTGGCGCCCGCGGCACCCCGCGGAGAAGGCGCTGCTCTCACTCGGCCTGCTGGTCCTGACCCTCGTGCTGCCGACCTGGCCGGGAGCGGCGATCACGGGCGCGATCGCCCTCGTGCTGGTCCTGGGCCCCGCCGGACTGCCGGCGCGGGTGCTGTGGCGGGCGGTGCGGGTCCCGCTCGGCTTCATCCTGACCGGATCGCTGCCGCTGCTGGTGGCCCTCGGCGGGCAGCCGTGGCTGCGGTGGGAGCCCGCCGGCCTGCCGCAGGCGACGCAGCTCGCCGGGCGGGCCCTGGCCGCCCTGCTGTGCCTGCTGCTGTTCGCCGCGACGACCCCGCTCGCCGACCTGCTCCCCCGGCTGAACCGGCTCGGGGTGCCGCCGGCGGTCACCGAGGTCGCAGCGCTGACCTACCGGTTCCTGTTCCTGCTGCTGGAGTCCCTGCGCGCGGTCCGGGAGGCACAGGCCGGCCGGCTGGGCTTCCGGACCTGGCACACCTCCTACCGCTCATTGAGCGGGCAGGCCGCGGCCGTGTTCGTGCGCGCCTTCGACCGGGCCCGGCGCCTGGAGCAGGGGCTGGCCTCCCGCGGCTACACCGGCTCGCTGCGGGTGCAGGCCCCCGCGCGGCCCGTCTCCCCCGCCTTCGTCGCGGCGACCTGTGGGTTGCTCGCCGCCGTCGTCGCCGCCACGGTCCTGCTGGGGACCCCGTGATCCCGCCGATCCTGCAGGCCGACGGGCTGGTCTTCGCCTACGACCCGCAGCGGCCCGTGCTCACCGGGGCGAGCCTGTCCCTCCACGAGGGCCGCCGCCTCGCCGTGCTGGGACCCAACGGCGGTGGCAAGACGACGCTGTTCCGGCTCCTGCTGGGCCTGCTCGAGCCGGGGGGCGGCCGCGTGCTGCTCGACGGCGAACCCGTGCGTCGCGGCCGGCGCGGCCTGACCCGGCTGCGCGAGCAGGCCCAGCTGGTGCTGCAGGACCCCGACGACCAGCTCTTCGCCGCCGACGTCGCGCAGGACGTGTCGTTCGGCCCGCTCAACCTCGGCCTGCCCGCGGCGGAGGTCGCCGCCCGCGTCGAGGCGGCGCTGACCGCGCTGCACATCGCCGACCTGGCCGACCGGCCCACCCACCTGCTGTCCTTCGGGCAGAAGAAGCGCACCGCGATCGCCGGTGCCGTCGCGATGCGCCCGCGGCTGCTGGTGCTCGACGAGCCCACGGCCGGCCTCGACCCCACCGGCGTCGAGGAACTCCTCGCCACCCTCGACGACCTGCACCGCGCCGGCACCACCGTCGTCCTCTCCACCCACGACGTCGACCTCGCCCACCGGTGGGCCGACGAGGTCGCCGTCGTCGCCGGGGGCCGGGTGCGGGTCGCCGCGGCCGACGACGTGCTCGGCGACGCGGAGCTGCTGCGCTCCGCGCGGCTGGGACCGGCCTGGGCACCGGGTGTGCACCGGCTGCTGCAGGCCCTGGGCTCTCCCGCCCGCCCGCGCACCCCGGCCGAGCTGTACGCGGCGCTCGCCGAGCTCCCCGGCGCGGTGGCGCCGGGGCACGGGGGGTCGTGACCGGGGGGGCGTGACGGGGCGTCCGTCCCGGTGGGAGCGGGCCGTTGGCCCCTGCTGCCGACCGCCGCGGGCACGGGACCGTCGGCGCGCGGGGCCCGGCCGGGCCGGTGTCCCCGTGACGGTCCACGACGGGGCGCCCTCCGTCGGTTCCGGGCCCGGTCGCCTCGTCGGCGACCGGGCTGAGCCGCCCGCCCGCCGCGGCCGTCCTCAGCCGCGCCCGTCCGCCGCCTCGCCACGCCGGGCGGGCGACCGGCGGGCGGCACTCGCGATCCCGATGGCGGCCAGCACGGCGGCCAGCGTCCCCAGCCCGGCGGCGACGGACGCGGCCGCGGCCACCGCACCGACGAGCAGCGGGCCCCCGGCGTCGCCCAGCTCACGGCCGACCTCGGCCGAACCCATGGTCTGGCCGAGGCGTTCGGGCGGGGACGACGCGGCCAGCGAGGCGAACGCGACCGGCGTGGCGATGCCGACGCCGAGCCCGATGACGATCGCCGCCGGCACCAGCGCGACGATCCCGGTGACGGTCGCCGCGAGCACGAAACCCGCGACGAGCAGTGTGAACCCCACCGCCAGGGCCGCCCGCGCGCTCAGCTTCCCGCGGTCGTGCGCGCGCCCGGCCTGCGGCTGGACCAGCGTCGAGGAGAGGGCCAGACAGGCCACCACGGCACCGACGACGATCGGGCTCAGCCCGGCCGCGATGCCCTGCACCGGCAGGAACCCGACGGCCACCGACAGCGCCGCGGTCGTGCCGGCCAACGCCGCCGTCGGGCGCAGGAACGCGGGCGCACCCAGGCGGCGCGCGAGGTCGACGACCGTCTGCCGCTCCCGTGGGAGCGGCGGGAGCGCGGGAACCCGGAGGGCGACCCACACCGTCGCCGCGGTGGCGACCGCGGCGAGGACGACGAACAGCGCCGTGAGCCCGGCCAGCGCGACGACGACCCCGCCGAGCAGGGGCCCCGCCGTGTAGCCGAGCCCCTTCCACGCGCCGTAGGAGCCGAAGACGCGCCCGCGCCGGCCGCCGG
This sequence comes from Pseudonocardia oceanicola, assembly GCF_047200735.1. Taxonomy (NCBI): domain Bacteria; kingdom Bacillati; phylum Actinomycetota; class Actinomycetes; order Pseudonocardiales; family Pseudonocardiaceae; genus Pseudonocardia; species Pseudonocardia oceanicola. Next base: position 213,310 of record NZ_JBJZON010000004.1, on the reverse strand, counting down.
CGCCCAACCGCCCGACCATGGCCCCGGCGGCGGGCGAGAAGGCCGATGCTGCCGCCCCCTGGCCGAGCCGCACCAGGGTGAGCGCCACCGCCGCCCCCGCGCCCGCCCGGGCTGCGCCGGTCAGCACGGCCAGCACGTAGACCAGCGACACCAGGGCGAAGGCCGCGAGGCCGCCAAGCAGCACGGGCCGCGGGCCCCAGCGGTCGGCCAGCGCGCCGAACACCGGCTTGAGCAGCACCTCGGCGCCGTCGTAGACGGCCAGGACCAGGCCGAGCGCGAGCAGCGACAGCTGTCCCGAGCCGGCCTCGGTGCCCACGCCCGTGGCCACGGCGTGCGCTCCGAACGCGGTGACGAACCCAGCCCCGTAGAGCGGGGCCAGCACGGCGATCCGCGGCCCCGCGCCCGCCGGCGCCGAGGTGTCGTCCCCGGTCCGTTCGCGGTCGTCCGGCTGGGCGGGGGTGTCGGCCATGCCCGGCGTCCTTCCCTTCCTGCGACGGCCCGCACCGGCCGTCCGGCCGGGCCGGGTACCCGCACGACGTGCCCGCGGCCCCGGCCCCGCCGCTGTTCCGTCCGCACCCTCAGCCGGCGGGTGTCGTCGGCTGCAGCACCGCCTCGACCAGCGCCTCCGAGCGCAGGTGCGTGCCCTTCTGGTACTCCGGGTCGCGCACCATCTCGGAGAAGGCGCGGCGGCTGGGGTAGCTCACGAGCAGCACCGCGTCCCAGTCCTGGCCCTGCTCGGCGACCACCGGGGCGTGGCCGTACCCGAAGTAGACGAGCTCGGCGCCGAACCGGGTCGCGGTCGCGCGGAAGTGGGCGACGTACTCGTCGTAGCGGGCCCGGCCGCCCTCGCGGAACCGGAGCAGGTTGAGCATCGTGACGGGTTGGTCGGGCGCCTCGGCCAGGAAGGCCTTCATGTCCGCGCCGGTGGGGTCGACTGCCATGCCGCCAGTGTGGCCGACCGGGCACGTGGTACCCGTGGACGGCTCGCCGGACGCGCGTCCGCGCGGAGTGCGTACGCTCGGCCACACCGGCACGCCACCAGGAGGGGACACCATGTCGGAGCAGGACCGGTACGGCGAACTCGGGCCTCCGTCCCCGCTCGTCGCCGAGTTCGTCGCGCTCTCCGAGAGGCTGCTCGACGCCCCGACCGTGCACGACGTGCTCGAGCGCATCGCCGAGGCCACCGTGCGGGTGGTCCGCGGCGCCGACCTCGTCAGCGTCTCGCTGCGGTCGCGCGGCGGCAGGCTCGACACCCCGGCCACCACCGACCCGATCGGGATCCGGCTCGACGAGCTGCAGAACGAGCTGGACGAGGGCCCCTGCCTGGACGCGAGCCGCGTCCCGGGCATCGGGATCGCGGCGTCGGCGAACCTCTCGGCCGGGGAGGAGTTCCCGAAGTGGGGCCCGGCGGCCGCCGAGCTCGGGATCGAGAGCGCCCTGGCGATCGGGCTGTTCCCCGCACAGGACCCGCCGCGGATCGGCTCGCTCAACATCTACTCGCGCCGCACCGGGGGCCTCGACGAGGCCGACCGGGACGCCGCCCTGGTGCTGGCTGCGCATGCGTCCACCGCGGTCGCCGGGTCACTCTCCTCCACCCGCGCCGAGCTGCAGGTCACCCAGCTGACCGAGGCCGTGCGGAGCCGGGACGTGATCGGGCAGGCCAAGGGGATCCTCATGGAGCGTCGCGGCGTCGACGCCGAGGAGGCGTTCCGGATCCTGCGGTCGGCCTCGCAGTCGCTCAACGTGAAGCTCGCCCGCATCGCGGAGACCCTCACCCAGCGCCGCGGCGATCTCTGACGGACGACCGCCATGTCCGGCCGGCCCCTCATCCGGGCAGCAGCACGGCCGCGCCGGTGATGCGGTCCGCCGCCAGGTCGGTCAGGACGCGGTCCGCCGTCGACAGCGGCCGCGGGTCCACGGTCGCCCGGACGCCGAGCGCGGCGGCGAGCCGCAGGAACTCCTCCCCGTCGGCGCGGGTGTTCGCGGTGACGCTGCGCAGCTGCCGCTCCCGGAACAGGTCCTGCGCGTAGTCCAGGACGGGGATGTCGGTGAGGTGGATCCCGGCGATCGCGAGGGTGCCGCCGGCGTCGAGCGCCCGGAGCGCGACGGGCACGAGCTCGCCGACCGGGGCGAAGGTCACCGCGGCGTCGAGCGGTTCCGGCGGCATCCCGTCGGCCGGGCCGGCCGAGGCCGCGCCGAGCGCCAGCGCCAGCTCACGCGCCTGCGGCGAGCGGGTGAGCACGTGCACGGTGGCGCCCTGGGCGACGGCGACCTGCGCGACGACGTGCGCGGACGCGCCGAAGCCGTAGATCCCGAGCCGCCCGCCCGGCGGCAGCTCGGCCCGCTTCAGGGCCCGGTAGCCGACGATGCCCGCGCACAGCAACGGCGCCGCGGCCGCGTCCTCGAGCTGTGGGGGCAGGGCGTAGGCGTAGGACTCGGGGACCACGGCGTACTCGGCGTACCCGCCGTCGGCGTCCCAGCCGGTGAACCGGGCGTCCGGGCAGAGGTTCTCCCGCCCGGTCCGGCAGAACCGGCAGCGACCGCAGGTGCTCCGCAGCCAGGCGATGCCGACCCGGTCGCCGATCGCGAACCGGCGCGTGCCCGTGCCGAGCGCGTCGACCACCCCGACGACCTCGTGCCCCGGCACCGTTCCCGGATGGTGCGGGGGCAGGTCCCCCTCCGCCAGGTGCAGGTCCGTCCGGCAGACCCCGCAGGCGGAGACCCGCACCCGCACCTCCCCGGTACCCGGCTCCGGGTCCGGCCGGTCCACCTGCGCCAGCGGACCGGCCACGATCGGACCCGGCCGCCGCACGATCCACGCCTTCATCCCGGCAGCATCGCGCGCTCGGCGGCCGCGGCGGAACGGTCCGGGGTCCCGCCGACGCGGGCCGCTGGTCCCTGCCCTCACCGGCCGGGCGGGGCGACCCGGTAGACCGCGCCCGCGGCGTCGTCGGTGACGTAGACGGCGCCGTCCGGGCCGGCCACCGCGGCGACCGGGCGGCCCCACCTCGAGCCGTCGGCCGCCTGGAACCCGCCGACGAGCGTCTGCTGCGGCCCCAGCCCGCCGTCGCGCCACGGGAAGAACGAGACCTCGGGCGCCCGCGGGGGCGTCGCGTTCCAGGAGCCGTGCACCCCGACCAGCGCCCCGCGGGCGAAGTCGCCGGGCAGGCCGCCGTCGACGAACGCCAGCCCGAGCGGCGCGGAGTGGGCGCCCAGCGCCTGCTCGACCGGCGGCAACGAGGCGCAGTCCAGCGCGGCACCCGCCGGGTTGGTCTGCACGTCCCGCGTGAACGGGACGTCGGTGAGGTCCTGGGGGCTGCCCGCCACGCCCGGCTGCACGTCCGGGTCCGGGTTGCAGTACGGCCAGCCGAGGTTGCGGCCGGGGGTGAGGCGGGCCAGGGCCTCCGCCGGATGGTCGCGCACGTAGGCCTCGACGACCTCGCCGCGTACGGACCCCGACGCCCCGCCGTAGGGCCGGTCGAACGGGTACGCGATGTTGTCGCGGTTGTTCACCGCGGTCCACACGGAGCCGTCCGGCGCGATCGCCAGCCCCGTCCCGTTCCGGACCCCCACCGCGAACGGCTCGGGCTCCCCGACGCCGGGCGACACGCGCAGGATCGACGCCCGCGGCGGATCGGCCGCGAGGTCGGCGGCGGAGAGGTCGCCGGTCGAGCCGACCGACACGTAGACGGCCCCGTCCGGCCCGACGGCCACGCTCTTGAGCACGTGGGCGTAGCGACCCCCCAGGTCGGGACTCCGCGCGTCCGGCAGGCCGGTCGCGACGGGCCGCGGCGGGCCGGTGCGGCCGTCGACGTAGGGGTAGGCGTCGACCCGGTCGCTCTGCGCCACGTACAGCGTGGACCCGACGACGGTGAGCCCGTGCGGCCGGTTCAGCCCGCCCAGCAGCGGCGTCTCCCCCGCCGTGCCCCGCCCGTCGGGCACCAGCCGCACGACCGTGCCCCGCTCGGGGACCGAGACCAGCAGCGCCCCGTCCGGCGCCCACACGGCCAACCGTGCGGACGGGACCCGCGCGAACACCGACATCGACCAGCCGGGCGGGACGAGCGCCTTCCGCGGGAGGTCCAGCGGGGCGGCGTCGAGGCCGGGCGGCACGCTCACCGTGACCGGTACCAGGCCGGCCGGGACCGCCGCCGTCGGGGCCGCCGAGGAGTGCGCACCGATGCCCGAGCACCCCGCGAGCAGGACCGCGGCCACGAGCAGGAACACCCCTCGGCACACGCCCACCGACCGCCGCATCGCACACCCTTCCACCCGACCGGTCACCGGCTCGATACTCACGAACCGGACGTCGGCTCGGTGTAACGCCACCTCGGTGCCGTTCGAGTCCGGCACACGGGGCGAGGGCGGGGGGTCGCGTGGAGGAGGTGCGCGGCCGCGGCACGGTCGTGGAGCCCGTCCAGGACCACCGTGGCCTGACCGCCGCCGAGGTCACCGAGCGGATCGCGGCCGGCCGGACGAACGCGGTCGACACGCGGACCAGCCGCAGCGTCGGGCAGATCGTCCGGGCGAACGTCGTCACGCCGTTCAACGGGCTGCTGCTCGCGCTCTGGCTCGCGATCGCGGCGACCGGCCGCTGGCAGAACGGCCTGTTCGGGCTCGTCATCGTGGCCAACACGACGATCGGCGTCGTCCAGGAGGTGCGCGCGAAGCGCACGCTGGACCGGCTCGCCGTGCTCAACGCGCCCCGCGCGCGGGTGGTCCGCGACGGCGAGGTGGCCGAGATCGACGTCGCGGACGTCGTCGCCGACGAGCTGCTGGAGCTGCGCCCCGGCGACCAGGTCACCGCGGACGGCACGGTGGCGGCGTCGGCCGGGCTCGAGGTCGACGAGTCGCTGTTGACCGGGGAGTCCGACCCGGTCGCCAAGGTCCCCGGGGACCAGGTCCGCTCGGGGTCGATCGTGGTCGCCGGGCAGGGCCGGTTCCGCGCCACGGCGATCGGCGCCGAGGCCTACGCCACCCGGCTCACCGCCGAGGCGAAGCGGTTCACCCGCACCCCCAGCGAGCTGATCGCCGGGACGAACACCGTGCTGCGCTGGATCTCGCTGATGATGCTGGTGGTCGCGCCGCTGCTGGTGTGGAGCCAGTTCCGCACCGCCGACGCCGACACCTGGCAGGACGCCGTGACCGGCACCGTCGCCGCCCTCGTCGGCATGGTGCCCGAGGGCCTGGTGCTGCTGACCAGCCTCGCGTTCATGCTCGGTGCGGTGACCCTCGCGCGGGAGCGGGCCCTGGTGCAGGAGCTGCCCGCGGTGGAGGTGCTGGCCCGCGTCGACGTCGTCTGCCTCGACAAGACCGGCACCCTCACCCACGGCGACATCGTGTTCGACCGGATCGTCCTCCCGCCCGGGGCCGACGCGCTCGACGAGGCCGAGGTCCGCGAGGCGCTCGCGCTGAGCTGCACGCAGCCCGGCGGCAACGCGACCGCGGCGGCTCTGGCCACGGTCTTCTCCCGTACCTCCTGGACCGCGACCGCGAGCGTCCCCTTCTCCTCGGACCGGAAGTGGTCGGCCGTGGCGGCCGGCGACCACGGCACCTGGGTGCTCGGGGCGCCCGAGATGGTCCTCCCGGGGCCCGGCGACGCCGGGTCGGCCGACCTGCTGGAGACCGCCGGGAAGATCGCCGCGGACGGTCGGCGCGTGCTCGTCCTGGCGCACGGCGACTCCCCCGCCGGCGGGCCCGTCCTCCCACCCGGGCTGGGCGCCCGGGCGCTCGTCGTGCTCGCCGAGCGGATCCGCGACGACGCCACCGACACCCTGCGGTACTTCGCCGAGCAGGGCGTGTCGCTGCGGGTGATCTCCGGCGACAACCCGAGCACGGTCGGCGCGGTGGCCACCGCCGTCGGACTGCCGGGGATCACCGCCGCGGGCGACGCCCTCGACGCCCGGACCCTGCCCGAGGACCCCGACGCGCTCGCGGACGTCCTCGAGACCACCGCCGCGTACGGCCGGGTGACGCCGCAGCAGAAGCGGGCCGTCGTCGCGGCGCTGCAGCGGCGTGGGCACGTGGTCGCGATGACCGGCGACGGTGTCAACGACGCCATGGCGCTCAAGGACGCCGACATCGGGGTGGCGATGGGCGAGGGGGCGGCCGCCACCCGCGCGGTCGCGCAGATCGTGCTGCTCGACGGCCGGTTCGCCCACCTGCCCGACGTCGTCGGCGAGGGTCGGCGGGTGATGGCGAACATCGAGCGCGCGGCAAACCTGTTCCTGGTCAAGAACGTGTACTCGCTGCTCATGGCGCTGGTCGTGATCGCGACCGCGGCCGGCTACCCGCTGGCGCCCGTCCAGCTCACGCTGATCTCGGCCCTCACGATCGGGATCCCCGGCTTCGTCCTGGCCCTCGCGCCCGACCGGCGGCGGTACGTCCCGGGCTTCCTGCGCCGGGTGCTGTGGTCCGCGGTGCCGATCGGCGTGATCATCGGGACCGCCGCCTACTCCGGCGACCGCACCATCCGCTGGCTCGAGCCGGAGGGCGGGTCGGCGGCCGGGCAGACCGTCGCGACCGTGACGGTGCTCGTCGCCTCGCTCTGGGCGCTCACCGTGTTCGCCCGGCCCTTCACCCGCTGGAAGGTCGCCCTCGTCGCGGGGCTGCCGCTGGCCGTCGTGGTGATCCTGGCGGTGCCCGTCCTGTCGCACACCGTGTTCCTGCTGGACGTCACGTGGGTGCGGGTCGGCGTCGGGGTGGGGCTGGGTGTCGTCGCGGGCATGCTCGTCGAGCTCGTCGGGCGGTTCGTGCGGGCCCGCCCCGCGGCGGCCGCACCGCTCGCCGCGACCACCCGGAACGGATGACGAGGCCGCTGCTGCGGCCGCCGACACTTCGCGGCGGAGGGGCCCGGTGCCGTGGGGGCGCGGGCGCACCGTCCGCGATCGGAGAAGGCGATGTCCGACGTCGAGGTCACCTACAGCAAGCCGGTGTCGCGCAAGGAGGCCGCCCGCACGCTGGCCGCGCTCGCCGACGCGCTCGCCGACTCGGGCAAGGTCGAGCTCGAGCTCGGCCGGACGAGCATGACGGTCCACGTGCCGGGCGACATCCGGTGCAAGGTCGAGGTGGAGATCGACGGGGACGAGGTCGAGTTCGAGGTGGAGCTCACCTGGTCGACCGCCGCGCAGCGGCAGTCGGGACCCGCGGGGACGCAGGACCGGGTGACGGCCGCGGGGAAGGGCGAGGCCGAGCAGGAGAGCGGCGCCTCCACCCGCCCCGGCGCGGCGCGAGCGACGGACGGCCCGGACGATCAGGCCGCCGAACCGGCCGCCGACACCGGGAAGGGCGGGCGGCCCGCGAACCGGCGCAAGGCCGACGCACGCTGACAGGCCCCGACTTGCGCTGACCCGCCGCCCCCGGCTCGCTGCGGAGTGATCGCCGGGCTCTCCGAGGAGACGTTCGGCGCTGCGGCTCCGGCACCGGTCCCGACCGCACGGCAGGATGGGCGGGGGAACGTTCGGGGACGGGAGCGGGACAGCACGGTGCAGCACGGTCCGAGGAAGGCCAGGAGCGTCTACGTCGCCGCGCTGGAGCCGGGCAGCGGCAAGTCCGCGGTCGTGCTCGGCCTGTTCGAGGTGCTCGCCCGGCGGGCGGGGCGGGCGGCCTTCTTCCGGCCCGTGGTGGCCGCGGCGGAACCGCCGGACCCGGACGTCGAGCTCGTCCGGCGGCACTACCGCCTCGCCCAGGACCACGCGGCGTCCTACGCCCTGACCGCGGGCGAGCTGCACGCCCCGCGGGCCACCCTGCTGAGCCGGATCCTGGACGGCTGGTCGACGGTCGCGGAGGGCGCCGACGTCGTGGTCGTCGAGGGCAGTGACCTGACCGGGGCGCCCGCGTCCGAGCCGGACCTCAACGCCGCCGCCGCCGTCCACCTCGAGGCGCCGGTCCTGCTCGTCGTCGGCGGGCGCGGGCGCACGGCCGACCAGGTGCTCGACGCCGTCCGGCGGGACCTCGCCGCCCTGGTCGACCGCGGGTGCGACCTGCTCGGCGTGGTCGCCAACCGGGTCGATCCGGCCGAGGCCGAGGCCGTCCGCGCGGGGCTGCCGGCGGCCTCGGGCGGCCTGCCGGGCGGCGTGCTGCCGGAGGTCCCGCTGCTGGCGGCCCCGACCGTGGCCGAGGTGGCGGCCGAGCTCGAGCCGGACGTCGTCGCCGGGAGTCCCGGGTCCGCGCGCGAGATCGAGCGGGTGATCGTCGGGGCGATGGGCCTGCCGCACTTCCTGGACCGCGTGGGCGACGCCGACCTGGTGATCACCCCCGGCGACCGCGCGGACATCGTCGCGGGCACGCTCGCCGCGCACCTGTCGGGGACCTACCCGGCGGTGGCCGGGCTGGTGCTGACCGGCGGTGCCGTCGACCCGGCGGTGCGTCGGCTCGCCGCGGGCCTCGGCGCGGCGGGGGTCCCGGTCCTCGCTGTCCCGGACGACACCTACGACACGGTCTCGGCCGTCGGACAAGTCCGGGCGGCGCTCCGGCCGGGCGGCGAGCGCAAGATCGCCACGGCGATCCGGCTGTTCGAGGACCACGTCGACCACGAGGCCCTGGCCCGCCGCCTCGACGTCGCGCGGCCGACGCGCACCACTCCGTTGATGTTCTCCCAGCAGCTCCTCGACCGCGCCCGGGCCGACCGCCGGCACGTCGTCCTGCCGGAGGGCGACGACGACCGGATCCTGCGGGCCGCCGAGCAGCTCCTCCTCCGCGGGGTCGTCGACCTGACGCTGCTGGGCCGGGAGCCGGAGATCCGCGCCCGGGCCGCCGCGCTCGGGCTCGTCCTGCCCGGTGTGCGGATCGTCGACCCGGCGGCCTCGCCGTGGCGCGCGGACTTCGCCCACGTCTATGCCGACCTGCGCCGGCACCGCGGCGTGGGCCTGCCGATGGCCCTCGACCTGATGGCCGACGGCACCTACTTCGGCACGATGATGGTCCACCTGGGAGTGGCGGACGGGATGGTCTCCGGCGCCACGCACACCACCGCCCACACCATCCGCCCGGCGTTCGAGGTCATCCGGACCGCACCGGGGGTGTCCCTGGTGTCGAGCGCCTTCCTGATGTGCCTGGCCGACCGGGTCGTCGTCTACGCCGACTGCGCGGTGGTGCCGAACCCGGACGCCGGCCAGCTCGCCGAGATCGCGCTCTCGGCGGCGGACACGGCGAGGACCTTCGGCATCGAGCCGAGGGTCGCGATGCTGTCCTACTCCACCGGGGAGTCCGGCTCCGGGGCGGACGTCGACCTGGTCCGCCGGGCCACCGCCCTCGTCCGGGAGCGGCGGCCCGCCCTGCCGGTCGCCGGCCCGATCCAGTACGACGCCGCCGTCGACCCCGAGGTGGCCCGCACGAAGCTGCCCGGAGACGACGTGGCCGGACGGGCCACGGTCTTCGTCTTCCCGGACCTGAACACCGGGAACAACACCTACAAGGCCGTGCAGCGCACCGCCGGGGCGGTCGCGGTCGGGCCCGTCCTGCAGGGGCTCGCCAGGCCGGTCAACGACCTGTCCCGGGGTGCGACCGTGGCGGACATCGTCACCACGGTCGCGATCACCGCGATCCAGGCCCAGGGATGATCGTGCCCGCCCGAGCGGACGAGACTTCTCCTCCGCGCCGGCTTCCGGCTCCGCAGCGGTCTCGGGCCGCACGACGGCGACCGGGCAGCGGGCGTGGTGCAGCACCGCCTGCCCGACCGAGCCGAGCAGCAGCCCGCGGACCGTTCCCCGCCCCCGCGAGCCGACCACGACCAGCGCGGCGTCGGGGGACCGCCGGACCAGGGCACCGGCGGGGCTGCCGCGGACGACGTCGCGCTCGACGGCGACGTCCGGGTACTTGGCGATCCACGGCGCCAGCCGCTCCTCGAGGAGGCGGCGCTCGTCGGCCTCGATCACGGCCCAGTCGAGGTACTGCGCCAGGTAGGGATCGGAGATCGGCTCGCCCCAGGCGTACACCGCGACCAGGGGCACCCGCCGCAGCGCCGCTTCGTGGAACGCGAAGTCCAGCGCGGCCTCGCTCCGGGGGTCGCCGTCGACCCCGACGACGACCGGGGCGGCGGGATCGCGCGGCCCGTCCTCGCCGCGGACGACCACGACCGGGGCCGCCGCCCGGGCCGCGACGGCGACGGCCACCGAGCCGAGCAGGAGGCCCGTGAACCCGCCGCGTCCCCGGGTGCCGAGCACGACCAGCTCCGCGGTCTCCGCCTCGTCCCGCAGGACCGGCACGGCGTCGCCGCCGTGGACCTCGCTCGTGATCCCCCCGCTCGCGGTCCCCAGCTCCGGCGCGCTCCGCCGGGCGGCCGCGGCGGCCGTCTCCAGGTGGCGCTCGGCCGCCTCGGTCAGCATCCGCCGCTCGAAGCCGGCGCCGATGGCCGGTACCCCGACGGGCTCGTACGCCATCCAGGTCACCGCGGCGACGAGGCGCAACCCCGCTCCTCGCCGAACCGCCTCCGCGGCCGCCCACCGGACCGCCGTGAGCGCGGACTCCGAGCCGTCGACTCCGACGACCACGTGACCGCGGGACGTGACGCTCATGCTTCCTCCTCGTCCGTCGTCCTCTGCCCCCTCCACGGTCCGTCCTACCGGGCAGGGAGGGCCCCGGCCGAGCGGCACCATGATCGAGGTCCTTGGTCGGCCCTGCACGGGACCTCCGCCCCGTCGTGCACGACCGACCCGCGACGGGATGGTGATCGCCGGCCGGACGCACCGGCAGCCGGCGCTCGGAGGGCCGCATGACACTCGATCTCGCCCGGTGGCAGTTCGCGATCACCACCGTCTACCACTTCCTGTTCGTCCCGCTGACCATCGGGATGGCCTTCCTGGTCGCGGGCATGCAGACGGCGTGGGTCCGCACGAAGGACGACCGCTACCTGCGGATGACGAAGTTCTGGGGCAAGCTCTTCCTGATCAACTTCGCGATCGGCGTGGTCACCGGCATCGTGCAGGAGTTCCAGTTCGGGATGAACTGGAGCGACTACTCCCGCTACGTGGGCGACATCTTCGGCGCCCCGCTGGCCATCGAGGGCCTGCTCGCCTTCTTCCTGGAGTCGACCTTCCTCGGCCTGTGGATCTTCGGCTGGGACCGGCTGCCCAGGCGCATCCACCTCGCCTGCATCTGGCTCGCCGCCATCGGCACGATGCTCTCGGCCTACTTCATCCTCGCCGCGAACTCGTGGATGCAGCACCCGGTCGGCTCGGTCGTCAACGACACGCGGGGCCGGGCCGAGCTGGTCGACTTCGGTGCGGTGCTCACCAACTCGACCGCGGTCGGGGCCTTCCTGCACACCATCACCGCCTGCTTCGTGACGGCCGGGGTCTTCGTCATCGCCATCAGCGCCTACCACCTGGCGCGCCGGACGCACACGGAGGTCTTCCGGCCCTCCATCCGGATCGGGCTCGTCGCCGTGCTCGTCGCCAGCATCGGCGTGGTGATCAGCGGCGACCTGCAGGCCCGGCTGATGACCGAGCAGCAGCCGATGAAGATGGCCGCGGCCGAGGCGCTCTACGACACGGTGGCGCCCGCGTCGTTCTCGATCTTCACCATCGGCTCGCTCGACGGCTCGGAGGAGATCTTCAGCATCCGCATCCCGCGGCTGCTGTCCTTCCTGGCCACCGGGACGTTCGACGGCGAGGTCGAGGGGATCAACGACGTCCGGGCCGCGAGCGAACAGGCCTTCGGGCCCGGGGACTACACCCCGAGCATCCCGACGACGTACTGGACGTTCCGGTTGATGATCGGTTTCGGCATGCTCGCCGCGCTGCTCTCGGTCGTCGGCCTCTGGCTCACCCGCCGGAAGGCCACGCGTCCGCTGCCGCGCTGGTTCCTGCACGCCTCGGTGCTCGCGCTGATCCTGCCCTTCGCGGCCAACAGCATGGGCTGGATCTTCACCGAGATGGGCCGCCAGCCCTGGGTCGTCTACGGGCTGCTCCGGACCGCCGACGGCGTCTCGCCGGCGGTCCCGGTCACCTCGGTGTGGATCTCGCTGATCGTGTTCACCCTGCTCTACGGCGCACTCGCGGTCGTCGAGGTCGGGCTGATGATCCGCTACGTCAAGGCGGGCCCGCCCCCGCCGGCCGCCCCGGCGCCCGCCGGGGAGACCGCGCCCACCACCCCCTCGATCAGCTACTGAGAGCGCGCGATGGACCTCACGACAGTCTGGTTCCTGCTCATCGCGGTCCTCTGGACCGGCTACTTCGTCCTGGAGGGGTTCGACTTCGGCGTCGGGATGCTGCTGCCCGTCGTCTCCCGCGACGAGACCGACCGCCGTGTCGCGCTGGGCACGATCGGCCCGGTCTGGGACGGCAACGAGGTGTGGCTGCTCGTGGCGGGCGGCGCGACCTTCGCCGCCTTCCCCGAGTGGTACGCGAGCCTGTTCTCCGGCTTCTACCTGGCCCTGCTGCTGATCCTCGTCGCGCTGATCCTGCGCGGGATGGCGCTGGAGTACCGGGGCAAGATCGACGACGACACGTGGCGCCGCCGTTGGGACGCGGCGATCGTCGGCGGCTCGCTCGTGCCCGCCCTGCTCTGGGGCGTCGCGTTCGGCAACATCGTCCGGGGCGTGCCGCTGGACGCCGACCACGAGTACACCGGCACGTTCTTCACCCTGCTCAACCCGTTCGCACTGCTCGGCGGCGTCACGACGGTCCTGCTGTTCGCCCTGCACGGTGCGGTGTTCCTGGCGCTGAAGACCACGGGCGAGGTCCGCACCCGGGCGATCCGCGTGGCCTCGGTGGCCGGCCCGCTGCTCGTCGTCGCGGGCGGTGCGTTCCTCGCCTGGGCGGTGTTCGGGTACGGCCCGCTGTGGACCATGATCCCCGCGGCCGTCGCGGCCGTGGGGCTGGTCGTCGGCACCGTGCTCGCGATCCGGGGGCGCGAGGGGTGGGCCTTCCTCGCGACGGCCGGCGCGATCGTCGCGATCGTGGTGACGCTGTTCGGGACGCTCTTCCCCGACGTGCTGCCCGCCACCGACCCGGCGAACAGCCTGACGACCACCAACGCCGCCTCCACCCCGTACACCCTGACGATCATGACCTGGGTGGCGGTGGTGATCACCCCGATCGTGCTCGCCTACCAGGCCTGGACGTTCTGGGTCTTCCGCAGGCGGCTGACCCGCACGGACGTCGAGGGCGAGGCCGGCCTCGTCCTGCCCCGCCCGCTGCGCAAGGGCGCGCACGCCGGATGAGGCCGCTCGATCCGCGCCTGCTCCGGCACGCCGCCGCGGCCCGCCGGTTCGTCCTGCTCGGCGCCGGGATCGCGCTCGCCACCGCGGTCCTGGTGATGGTGCAGGCCCAGCTGCTGGCCGACGTGATCGCCGGGGGCTTCCTCGGCGGCGCGGGCCCGGCCGCGCTCACCCCGTTGCTGGGGCTGGTCGCGCTCGCCGTGGTCGGGCGGGCCGGGCTGGCCTGGGCGGCCGAGGTCGCCGCCCACCGGGCGGCCGCCGACGTCGTGCGGCAGCTGCGCAGCCGGATCGTGGCCCACGTGCTGCGGCTCGGCCCGCGGCACAAGGACCTGCCACCGACCGGGGAGCTCGCCACCCTCGGTGCGCGCGGCCTCGACGACCTGGAGGGCTACTTCGGCCGGTACCTCCCGGCCCTGCTGATCGCCGCCGTCGTCCCGGCGGTCGTCGGGGTCCGCATCCTCACCGCGGACTGGGTCTCCGGCCTGCTGGTGGGGCTCACCGTGCCCCTGATCCCGCTGTTCGCGATCCTCGTCGGCCTGCACACCGAGCGCTCCACCGCGCGGCAGTGGCGCGCGCTCGCGGTCCTCGGCCACCACTTCCTCGACCTCGTCGCCGGCCTCGACGTCCTCGTCGCGTTCGGCCGGGCCCGGCACCAGACCGGCCGGCTGCGCGAGATGGCGGAGGCGTACCGGCGCACCACCCTGCGCACACTGCGGGTGGCCTTCCTGTCCGCGCTGGTGCTCGAGCTCGTGGCCACGCTGTCGGTCGCCCTGGTCGCCGTGTCGATCGGGCTGCGGCTCGTCGACGGGACCCTCGACCTCGCCACCGGCCTGCTGGTGCTGCTCCTCGCCCCGGAGGTCTATCTGCCGCTCCGCGCGGTCGGTGCCCGGTTCCACGACGCCGCGGCCGGCACCGCCGCCGCCGGCGCCGCCCTGGACCTGATCGAGACCTCGGCCCAGCCGGCCGGGCGGGCGGCCGCTCCCGACCCGTCGCACTCCGCACTGGTCCTGCGCGGCGTGCGGGTCGACGGGCGCGCGGGCCCGGTCCTCGACGGCCTGGACCTCACCGTGCGCCCGGGGGAGACACTCGGTGTCACCGGCCCGTCGGGGTGCGGCAAGACCACGCTGATCGAGCTGCTCGCCGGTCTGCGCACACCCGACGCCGGCGCGGTCACCGTGGACGGGGTGGACCTGACCGACGTCGCGACCCCGGCGTGGATGCGCCGGGTCGCCTGGGTGCCCCAGCGCCCGGTGCTGCTCGCCGGCACCGTCGCGTCGAACGTCGCGCTCGCCGACCCGGGCGCCTCCCCCGCGGCGATCGCCCGGGCCGCCGCGGCGGCCCAGCTCGACGTCGACCTCGACACCCCCGTCGGGGAGGACGGCGAGGGTCTGTCGACCGGGCAGCGGCGGCGGGTCGCGCTCGCGCGGGCCCTCCTCGCGGACCGCCCGCTGCTCCTGCTCGACGAGCCCACCGAGGGCGTCGACGCGCGGACCGAGGCGGAGATCGGTGACGCCCTCCCGGTCGTCACCGCCGGACGCACCACGGTGCTGGTCAGCCACCGGCCCGAGGTGCTGGCCCGCTGCGACCGCATCGTCGCGCTGCCGGGGGCGCCGGCGGACCCGACCGCGGTCCCCGCGGCCACCCTGCCGTCCGGTCCAACAGCCGCCCGGGTCACCGGCCACCCGGCCGCGGGCACCGCCGTGCCTCGCGCACCGCGGCCGGTTCCCCCGGCCCCGGCCGACGCCCTCCGGTGGGTGCTGTCGGTCGCGCGCGGGCAGGGACGGCGGCTGGTCGCGGCGGCCCTGCTCGGCGCGGCCGCGCTCGGCTGCGCCGTCGCCCTGACCGCCACCTCGGCCTGGCTGATCTCCGCGGCGGCGCTGCAGCCCCCGGTCCTGACGCTGATGGTCGCGATCGTGGCCGTGCGCGCGTTCGGCCTGGGCAAGGGGGTGCTGCGCTACGCCGAGCGGCTGATCTCGCACGACGCCGCCCTGCGGGTGACCAGCGGGTTGCGCGTGCGGCTGTGGACCGACCTGGTCCGGGTCGGCCCCGCCGCGACCGCGCGGCAGCGCCGCGGCGATCTGCTCACCCGGCTCGTCGCCGACACCGACGCCCCGCAGGACCTGCTGGTCCGGGTCCTCCTGCCGGCGACCTCCGCGCTGCTCGTCGGGGCCGCGGCCGTCACCGGCCTCGCGCTGCTGCTGCCGGCGGCCGGCCTCGCCCTCGCCCTCGGCCTGCTCGTCGCCGGGGTCGGCGCCCCGGCCCTGTCCGCGTGGGCGGCGCGCCGCACCGAGCGACACACCGCCGAGCTGCGCGCGGAGGTGGCCACCCGCACGGTCGAGCTGCTCGACGCGGCCGCCGACCTGCTCGTCCTGGGGGCGGCGGGCCGCCGGCACGCTGCGCTCGACGCCGCCGACACCCGCCTCGGCCGGCTGCGCCGGCGGGCCGCGACGGCCACCGGTGCGGGTTCCGCGGTGTCCGTGCTCGGCGTCGGCCTGAGCGCCGTCGCGTGTGCCGCCCTCGGTCTGGCCGCGTTCGCGGCCGGCGCCCTGCCCGGGCCCGCGATCGCCGTGCTCGCCCTGACCCCGCTCGCCCTCGCCGAGGTCCTGGCCCCCCTGCCCGACGCCGCCGTGCGACTGCTGTCGATCGTCCCGGCCGTCCGGCGGATGCAGGAGCTGGAGCAGCTCGAGCCGCCGGTCGCCGGCCTGGCGGCGGCTCCCACCCCGCCCCCGCACTCCCTGGCGGCGCACGCCCTCGCGGTGCGGTGGCCGGGCGCCGCCACGGACGCGGTGCGGGGGGTGGACCTCGAGCTGGGCCCGGGCCGGCGCATGGCACTGACCGGCCCCTCGGGCAGCGGCAAGTCGACGGTCGTCGCCGCCCTCCTGCGGACGCTGCCGTTCAGCGGCGGCACCCTCGAGGCGGACGGCCGCGACGTCACCACCCTCGAGGCCGACGCCGTCCGGGCCGGGGTCGCATGGTGCGGCTCGTGGACGCACCTCTTCGACAGCACCCTGCGGGCCAACCTCGGGCTCGCCCGGCCGGGCGCGAGCGACGCGGACCTGGTCGCCGCGCTCCGCCGGGCGCGGCTCGGCGCGTGGTTCGACGCGCTCCCGGACGGTCTCGACACCCCCGTCGGTCGGCACGGCGGGGCCGTGTCGGGCGGGGAGCGGCAGCGGCTGGGCATCGCCCGGGCCCTGCTCGCCGACCGCCCGATCCTGGTGCTCGACGAGCCCACCGCGCACCTCGACGCCGGCACCGGCGCGGCGCTCGCCGCGGAGATCCTGGCCGCCACGGCGGACCGCACCGCGCTGATCGTCACCCACCGGCCCGAGCAGACCCCCGGCCTGCCCCGCGTCGCGCTGCCCGCGGCCGTGCCGGCGCCCGCCACCGTGCCGGTCTGACGGTTCGTCGCGGCGGTTCTGACCGTTCGTCGCGGCGCTGCGGCCCGTCCGGTGAGCGGCGTCGGGTGGTTTCGTGCACACGGGCCGGACGGCCCCTCGCGCGCCGGGACCTTCGCCCCTGGGCACCCGGGACCACGAGACCGCGCACCGGGGCGCGGATCGTGGCTAGGGTCGGACCAGCGCCCGACAAGAGGAGAGTCGCCCGTGACCATCTCGGTGTTCCTGCTCGACGATCACGAGATCGTCCGCCGCGGCATCGCCCAGCTGCTCGAGACCGAGGACGACATCCGGGTCGTCGGGGAGGCCGGCAGCGCCGCCCAGGCCCTGGCCCGCATCCCGGCCGTCCGGCCGGACGTCGCCATCCTGGACGTCCGGTTGCCCGACGGCGACGGTGTGTCGGTGTGCCGGGACGTGCGTTCGGTGATGGAGCCGCCACCGGCGTGCCTGATGCTGACCTCGTTCTCCGACGACGAGGCCCTGTTCGGCGCGATCATGGCCGGGGCCGCGGGCTACCTGCTCAAGCAGGTCGCCGGGACCGACCTCGTCGGCGCGGTGCGCACCGTCGCCGGGGGCGGCTCGCTGCTCGACCCGAAGGCGACGGCCCTGGTGCTCGACCGGCTGCGCCACGGCAAGGAGGCCGACGACCCCCGGTACGAGGCCCTCTCGCCGCAGGAACGCCGCATCCTCGACCTGATCGCCGACGGCCTCACCAACCGGCAGATCGGCGCCGAGCTCTACCTCGCCGAGAAGACCGTGAAGAACTACGTCTCCTCGATGCTGCACAAGCTCGGGTTCTCCCGCCGCACCGAGGCCGCCGTCTACGCCACGGAACGGCGCCGCACGCCGCGCTGAGCCCGGGCACGACCGGATCCGGGTCTCACGCCGGGTCGGCCAGCGGGACCCGCCACGTCAGGCGGGTCCCGCCGCCCGGCCGACGCCGCACGTCGAACTCGCCGCCCAGCTCGCGGGCGCGCTCGCCGAGGTTGTGCAGGCCGCTGCGGGCGATGTCGTCCGGCACCCCGACGCCGTCGTCGACGATCTGCAGGACCAGGTCGGCGCCCGCCTCCACGGTGACGGTGACGGTGCGGCCCCCGGAGTGCCGTACCGCGTTGCTGACCCCCTCCCGGGCCGCGGCGAGCAGGTGCGGGGCGAGACCCGCCGAGACCCGCGTGTCGACCGCTCCGGTCGTCCGCACCGAGACCGTGAGCCCGGAGTCGGCGCTCACCTCCTCGACCAGGTCCAGCAGCTGCCGCCGCACCCCCCCGCCCCCCTGACCGGCGGTGTGCAGGTCGAAGATGGAGGTGCGGATCTCCAGGACCGTCTGGTCCAGCTCGTCGACCGCCTGCTGGATGCGCTCCTGGACGTCCGGCTTGGTCGCCCGCCGCAACGTGCTCTGCAGCTTCAGGCCCGTCGCGAAGAGCCGCTGGATGACGTGGTCGTGCAGGTCGCGCGCGATGCGCTCCCGGTCCTCCAGGATGTCGAGCTGGTGCTGGGCCCGCGTCTTCTCCGCCACCTCGAGCGCCAGCGCGGCCTGATCGGCGAACGAGGTGAGCAGGGGGACCTCGCTGGGCAGGTACGGCTCCCGGTCCGCGGCCCGCAGCGCGACGAGCACGCCGATCACCCGTTCGCCCGAGCGCAGCGGCACCGCGACCGCGGGCCCCAGGGACCTGTCCGACAGGGCGAGCCCCCCGAGGTTCGGGAGGTTCTCCACCAGCACCGGCCCCCGGCTCTCGGCCACCTCGTCCAGCTCCGGACCGGCCCGCAGCGGGCCGTCGGGCAGGCCGAGCGGGCGACCCGCGGCGCCGACCGGCACGTACCGCCCCTCCTCGTCCGGCCCGAGGAGCACCGCGGTCGCCTCCGACCGGGTCAGCTCCAGGGTCCGCGTCGCGACCAGCTGCAGGACGTCGGACTCCGTGGCGGCGCCGAGCACCTCGGCCCGGACCTCGCCGAGCGCCTCCAGCCACAGCTGGCGCTGCTGGCTCTGCGCGAACAGGTCCGCGTTCTGCACCGCGATCCCGGCGGCGGCGGCCAGGGCCTGCAGGACGATCTCGTCGTCGGCGGTGAACTCGCCGCCACCGGCCTTCTCGGTGAGGTAGAGGTTGCCGTAGACGAAGTCCCGGACCCGGACCGGGACCCCCAGGAAGCTGTGCATCGGCGGGTGGTTCGGGGGGAAGCCCACGGATGCCGGGTGGGCGGTGAGATCGGCGAGCCGCAGCGGTTCCGGCTCGACGATCAGCTGCCCCAGCAGGCCCTTCCCGGTCGGCGGCCGGCCCAGTCGCTCACGCTCGCCGGGGTGGAGCCCGACGTCGATGAACCGCGCGATCGACCCGTCGGGCGCCAGGACGCCGAGGGCGCCGTACCGGGCGTCGACCAGGTCCACCGCGGACCGGACGATCTGCGACAGCGTCGTCTCCAGCTCGAGGCCCGAGGCGACCGAGAGGACCGCGTCGAGCAGGCTCTGCATCCGGTCCCGTGCGGCCGCGACCTGGCTCAGCCGCTCCTGCACCTCGCCGAGCAGCTCGTCCAGCCGCAGCCCGGACAGCATCCCGGACACCCTGGGGCTGTGTTCCGGACCGGCCATCGGCACTCCCGTCCTCCTGAGGAGATCCGATGCTAGCGGCCGCCCGCGGCGGGAGGGGACCGCGCTCGTCCCGCCGGGCGGGTCCAACACCCCGTCCGGGCGGGACCTTCGTCGCTGGTGACCCGACCGGGCGACGGCGCAGGCTGGAGGACACGGGCCGGGTACGGCCCGGACACGACGTGAGACGAGCGGTGATGATCGACACTCTCGGCGCACTCGGACTGACCGAGTCGCACCTGCAGGAGGCCCTCCGGGCCGCTGCGCTGGCGCCCTCGTTGCACAACTCGCAGCCCTGGCGGTTCCGCGTCACGACGTCGGCGGTCGAGCTGTACGCCGTGCCGGACCGGCTCCCCGTCGCCGATCGGACCGGGCGGGAGATGCGCCTGGGCTGCGGTGCGGCCCTGTTCAACCTGCGGCTGGCGCTGATCGGCCACGGGGTGCGTCCGCTCGTCACCGTGCTGCCCGACGCCACACGGCCGGACCTGATCGCCACCGTGCAGCGCGGTGGCAGCCGGCGGATGACGCCCGAGCTGCGGCGGCTGCTGGAGGCGGTACCGCGGCGGCACACGAACCGGCGGCCGTTCACCGACGCCGAGGTGCCCACGCACGTGCGGCACGCGCTGCGCCGGGCCGCGCTCGAGGAGGGCGCCTGGCTGGACCTGGTCACGGACCCGGGACAGCGGGCCGAGCTGAGCCTGCTGGCCCGGCGGGCCCACGAACGGCAGATCGCCGACCCCGACTTCGTCGCCGAGCTCCGGCACTGGACCGGGCACGACGACGGTCGCGCCGACGGCGTGCCGCTGCTGGCGGGCGGACCCCTCCCCTGGCCCAACGAGCCCTGGGTGCTGCGCGACTTCACCCGCGGAGCCGGCCCGTCCGGCGGCGGCTACGAGGCCGAGCCGCTGATCGCGGTGCTCAGCGTGCACACCGACGGCCCGCGTGAGGAGATCCGCGCCGGGCAGGCCATGCAGCGGGTCCTGCTGACCGCGACCGTCCACGGCCTGGCCAGCTCCTTCCTGTCGCAGCTCGTCGAGGTGCCCGAGGTCCGCGAGAGCATGCGCCGCCTGATCAGCGGGCACCGGCCGCCCCAGACCGTGCTCCGGATCGGGCACGGCTGGCCCGTGCCCGGTACGCCCCGGCTCCCCCTGACCGAGCTGCTGCTGACCACCGACGAGCCGACACCCGAGGAGGACCGATGACCGCCCCCACGACCGCCGCGCACGCGGCGGGCACCGTCGGAGCCGAGCGCCACGGCGTCACGGTCGCCGTCGACGGCACGGACGCCGGGCTCCGCGCGGTCCGCTGGGCCGCCGACGAGGCCGCGGCCCGGCACGCGCCGCTCACCATCCTGCACGCCGCCCCCTACGCCGCCGGGTCGTCGGGCTCGTTACGCGCGCACGCGTCGCGGATCCTGGCCCGCGCCTACACCGTGGCCCGGCGGCACGCGCCGCAGGTCCCGGCGCGGACCCTGCTGCTCGAGGACGACCCGCTCGCGGCGCTGGTCGAGGCCTCGCGGCAGACCGGCGCGCACGGCGGCCTGCTGGTCGTCGGGATCGCCGGGACGGGCCGGCCCGAGGACGCGCTCGTCGGCTCCCTCGCGCTCGACCTGGCCTCGCGCGCCCGCGGCTCCGTGGCCGTCGTGCGGCGGCCCGGCACACCGGACGGGCCCGTCGTCGCGGCGGTGGGCGACCTCGCCGAGGACATCGCGGTGCTCACCCAGGCGCACCGGGCGGCGGCGCGGCGCGGCGGCGTGCTCGAGGTGGTCCACGCGGCACGGTCGGCGGCGGATGCCGCGGAGACCCGCGACGCGCTCGACCGCGTGCTGCACGTCCTGGACAAGGCCGAGCCCGGGGTGCGGACCGCGTTGCACATCGTGCGCGAGCGCCCGTTCGAGGCGGTCGTCGAGCGCTCGAACGCGGCAGCCCTGCTGGTCGTCGGGTCCGGCGGCCGGCACCACCACCTGCTCGGGTCGACCAGCCGGACGGCGGTCCGGCTCGCGGGCTGCCCCGTGCTCGTCGCCGTGCCCGAGCACGAGCCGGGGCCGCCGGCCACCGGGTCGTCCGGCGCCGGCGCCCCGGTCACCGGGCCGTCGTGACCGGAGGTCCCGGGGCTGCCGTCCGGGAGACGCACGTCGGCGTCGTCGTCCTGCTCGGTGATCGCGCCTACAAGCTGAAGAAGCCCGTCCGCACGGCCTTCTGTGACTTCTCCAGCGCGGAGCTGCGGCGCGCGGCGCTCGACCGGGAGCTGGCGCTCAACCGCCGGCTCGCGCCGGACGTCTACCTCGGCACGGCGGAGGTCACGGGCGCCGGCTGCGCGGAACCCGTCCTGGTCATGCGTCGCATGCCCGACGACCGCCGGCTCGCCACGCTGGTCGCGGACGGCCGGGACGTGACCGCGGACCTGCGCCGCGTCGCCCGGCTGCTCGCCGCCTTCCACGCGGGCGCCCGCCGCTCCGCCGCGATCGCCGCCGAGGGCGGGCGCGACGCCCTGCGCGAGCGGTGGCGGCGCAACCTCGACGAGCTGGAGCCCTTCCGCGACGGGCCGTTGCCCGCCGCCGGGCCGGCCACGGTGCGCAGGCTGGCGATGCGGTTCCTCGACGGGCGGGGGCCGCTGTTCGCCCGCCGCGAGGACCGGGTCGTCGACGGCCACGGCGACCTGATCGCCGGCGACGTCTTCTGCCTCGACGACGGCCCCCGGGTGCTGGACTGCCTCGACTTCGACGACCGCCTGCGGTTCGTCGACGGTCTCGACGACGCCGCCTTCCTCGCCATGGACCTCGAGCGGCTCGGCGCGGCCGCCGCGGCGCAGCGGTTCCTCGACGACTACGCCGAGTTCGCGGGCGACCCCGCACCGGCCGCCCTGGCGCACCACTACGTGGCCTACCGGGCCGGTGTGCGCGCCAAGGTGGCCTGCCTGCGCCACGCCCAGAACGGCGACGAGTCGGCCGCCGCGGACGCGCGCGCCCACCTCGAACTCGCCGCCACCCACCTGCGCCGGGGAGCACCGCGGCTCGCGCTGGTCGGGGGCCTCCCCGGCACCGGCAAGACCACCGTCGCCGGCCTGCTGGCGGACCGCACCGGCGCGGTCCTGCTCTCCAGCGACCGCCTCCGCAAGGAGCGTGCGGGCCTGGACCCGGCCACCCCGGCCGGCTCGGACTACGGCACGGGGCTCTACGACCCGGCCCACACCGCCGACGTCTACACCGAGCTGCTGCACCGGGCGCGCGAGCTGACCGGGCTGGGGGAGTCCGTCGTCCTCGACGCCTCGTGGACGGACGCCGGATGGCGCGCCCGGGCCCGGGCGGTCGCGGACGAGGCCTGCGCCGAGCTCGTCCACGTGCGCTGCGTCGCGCCGCCCGTCGTCGCGGCCGGGCGCATCCGCAGCCGCCGCCGGTCCGCCTCCGACGCCACCGTGGCCGTCGCGGAGCAGATGGCGGCGACCGCCGACCCGTGGCCGGAGGCGGTCGAGGTGGCGACCGACGGGCCCGTCGAGGACTCCGCGGCGCACGCCGAGCGGGCCTGGGCCGACTCCGTGGCACCGCTTCGGGACCCGGGCGGCCCTCCGGGCCGGGGGTGAGACCCGTGCGGCCGGGCCGGGGTGAGACCCGTGCGGCCCTCCGGGCCGGGTCCGAAGTCCCTGCGCGCGACGACCAGCGGCACCTGGCCCGCAGCGCGACGGGGTGGCTGGATGGAGGGCGACGGACCGCGCGCGAAGGAGCGATCATGACCCTCACCCGAGTCGACACGGGAACCGTGCGCGCGGCGCTCGCCCTGGCCGCGCGCGCCCCCTCGGTGCACAACACCCAGCCGTGGCGGTGGCAGGTGGTCGAGGACGGGCCCGGGACGTGGGTCCACCTGTACGCGGACCTCACGCGGTGGCTGCCGCTCACCGACCCCGACGGCCGGGATCTCGTCCTGAGCTGCGGGGCGGCCCTGCACCACCTGCAGGTCGCGCTGGCCGGCCTCGACGTGCCGTGCACGGTGCACCGGATGCCCGACCCGCAGCGCCCCGACCTGCTCGCCCGCGTCCGGATCGGGGTCGCCGACGGCGGCCCGGCCGCCCGCAGGTACGCGGACGGGGAGGGCGACGACGACGGCACCCCGGCGGCGGACGAGGCGTCCGCGATCGGGAAGCGGCACACCGACCGGCGCCGCTACTCCGACTGGCCCGTGCCGCCGGCGCTGCTCGCCGAGCTCGAGGCGTGTGCGGCCGCCCACGGCGCCCTGCTGCGGGTCGTGCCCGACGGGCCGGCGCGACGGGCCCTGGAACTCGCCGTGCGCACCGCGGCCCTCGAGCACGCCGCGATGCCCGGCTACGACACCGAGCTGGCGCTGTGGTCCGGCATGCGCTCGTCCGACGACGGGGTCCCCGTGGGCAACGTGCCGGCGCCGGGCAGCCCCGGACACGGCGTGCCGGTACGCCGGTTCTCCGCGGGTGAGCTGCCCGAGGACAGCACGCCGGAGGACGGGGCCGCGCTCCTGGTGGTCGGCACCTCGTCGGACGACCAGCTCTCCCAGCTCCGCGCCGGGGAGGCGACGAGCGCCGTCCTGCTCGGCGCCACCCTGGCCGGGCTGGCCACGGCGCCGCTGTCCGAGCCGCTGGAGCTCGCCGACACCCGCGCCCTGCTGCGCGACCAGGTCCTCGACGGCACGCTGTGCCCGCAGCTCGTGCTGCGGGTCGGCTGGGCGCCGGTGACCGACCCCGTGCCCGGGTCCCCCCGCCGGTCCCTCGCCGACCAGGTCGAGGGTCTTCCCGACCTGCGGCCCTGACCAGGGCACCGGCGCGATCCGGCGCAGCCACACCCTCCCCGCCAGAGAGGAAGCCCCATGACCGGCCCCGCCCGTCCGGCACCCCCGGAGACCCTCGACGACGACCCTCCCGTCCGGACGGCGATGTCGCGGCGCGTCGTCGCGATCGACGCGGCGGCCCCGCTGCGCACGGCGCTGCGGCTCATGACGGCCGGCGACGTCCGGCACCTGCCGGTGATCCGCGGCGACCGCTGCGTGGGCATGGTCGCCGAGGTGGACCTGCTGCGCGGGCTCGCCGCCGTGCGTGGCCCGCTCGGCACGGCGCGGCTCACCGTGGACGACGTGCTCCGTCCGGTGCCGGTGGTGTCCCCCGAGACGTCGCTGCGCAGCGCCGCGGCCCTGATGGACGCCGAGCGGGTCGACGCGCTCCTGATCGGGACCCCGGACGCGTTGACCGGGATCGTGACGGCCACCGACCTCGTCCACGCGATCGCGGCCCGCCCGCGCTGACACCGCACTGACACCGCAGCGACGGTGCGGCGTCCGGGAGAAGCCGGCGACACGACGAACCGGCCGGGCCCGTCGGGCCCGGCCGGTTCGTCACTGCGTGGCCGGTGTGTCCCTCTGGCGGCCGGTCAGCGACCCAGTCCGGCGAGGATGCCGAGCAGGTCGCGCACCGACACCATGCCGACGACCGTGCCGTCCGAGCGCCGCACCGGCAGGTGCCGGACCCCGGTGTGCTGCATCCGCAGGGCCGCGGTGGCGATCGACTCGCCGGCGCCGATCCAGATCAGCTCCGGGGTCATCAGGTCCGCGGCCTGGGTGTCCTCGAGATCGCCCCCGCTGCCGACGAGGGTCACCACGTCCCGCTCCGACACCACACCCATCGGACCGTGCGGGCCCTCGACCAGGACCGCACCGAGCTCGTCGGCGGTCAGCTCCTCGGCCACCTCCCGGGCGCTCCGCTCGGGCGGGAGCGTCGCCACCGGGGCGCGCATGATGCGCACGACCGGGTCCTCCGGGGTGATCCGTTCCCTGTCGGTCGAGCCCCTGTCGGTCGGGCCCCTGTCGGTCGGGCCCCTGTCGGTCGGGCCCCTGTCGGTCGGGCCCCTGTCGGTCGGGCCCCTGTCGGTCGATGCGGTCATGGTCGGTCCTTCCTCTCGATGTCCGGGTGTCGTGGCACGGCCCGGCGCACCGCCACGGTGCTCCCCACCGGTGCCGTCACGGCCGGACCACGGCGACGTCACGGCCGGACCACGGCGACGTCACGGCCGGACCACGGCGACGGGGCTGTGGGCGTGGTGCAGCACGGTCCGGCCGGTCGAGCCGAGCAGGGTGCGGCCGAGCCGGCCGCGGCCGAACGACCCGACGACCACCAGCCGTGCGTTGACCGACCGGTCCACGAGGGCGCGGTGGGCGGGGCCGTGCACGAGCTCGCGCGAGACGCGCACGCCGGGGTACTTCTCGGTCCAGCCCGCGAGCCGCTCCGCCAGGACCTCGCGTTCCTCGGCCTCCAGGGCCCCCAGCTCGGACCACGCCACGGCCTGCGGGTCCTCGAGGTGCTCGGTCCAGGCGTGCACCGCGACCAGCGGGGCGGTCCAGACGTCGGCCTCCGCGAACGCGAAGGCGAGCGCCGCCTCGCCCGCGGGCGACCCGTCCACCCCGACCACCACCGGTCGCACCCGGTCGCCGCGCCTCAGCGCGTCGTCGGACTCGACCGGACCGCGGACCACCACCAGCGGGCACTCGGCCCGGCGCGCGAGCGCGTCGCCGACGGAGCCGACGAGCAGCCCGGCGAACCCGCCCACCCCCCGGGTGCCGACCACGAGCAGCCGCGCCGCGGCGGACTCCGCGACGAGGACCTCCGCCGGATCGCCCTCGACGACCGCCTGCTCGACCGCGAGCTCCGGCGCCACCGTACGGACGAGACGGGCCGCGGACCACAGCTGCCGCCGGACGTGGGCCTGCATCTGCCGCCGCACCTCGTCGGCCGTGTGCGGGGGTAGCTGGTAGGCGCGCACCAGGCGCAGCACGCGGCGGTGCCGGGCCGCGTGGGCGGCCGCCCAGCGGGCGGCCTCGGTGGAGAGGTCCGAACCGTCGATCCCCGCGACGACCGCACCGTTGGCCGGGGTGCTCACGGCGTCTCCTCACCTCCGTGCGGCCGGGTGACCAGCACCGGGCAGTGGGCGTGGTGCAGCAGCGCGTGGCTCACCGACCCGAGCAGCAGACCGGCGGCCCCGCCGCGCCCACGGGAGCCGACCACGACCAACTGGGCCCCGGTCGACCCGGCGATCAGCGCACGGGCCGGCCGGTCGCGCTCCACCAGGCGCCGGATCTCGACGTCGGGGTACTTCTCCGACCACCCGGCCAGCCGCTCGGCGAGCAGGACGTGCTCCTCGGTCTCCAGGGCCGACCAGTCGATCATCGGGGCGAGCGCGGGCTCGAGCATGTCGTCGAGCCACGTGTGCACGGCCAGCAGCGGCGCGGAGCGCAGTGCGGCCTCCTCGAAGGCCAGGCCCACCGCGGCCTCGCTGAGCGGCGAGCCGTCGACACCGACGACCACGGGCCGGGGGTCCGGCTCGGCGGTCGCGGCCGGCTCGGCCCGGTCACCCCGCACCACGACCACCGGCGATCCGCCCCGGGCCGCCAGGGCCACCGCGACCGACCCGACCAGCAGGCCGCTGAACCCGCCGAGCCCGCGACTGCCCACGACGGTCAGCTGTGCCCGGTCCGACTCGGTGAGCAGCACCGGGACGGGGAAGCCCTCCCGCAGCTCCGCCTCGGTCCGGACCCGCGGCGCGACCTCACCGGCCAGCGCGACGGCCGTGTCGAGCACGGCCCGCGCCGCCTTCGCCACCTGGCGCCGGTAGGCGGTGCCCAGGCCCGGGTTGCCGATGTGACCGGGCGGCACGGGGGTGAACACCGCGACGAGGCGCAGCGGGGCATGCCGCAGCGCGGCCTCCGCCGCCGCCCAGCGCACGGCGTCGAGCGCCGACTCCGACTCGTCGACCCCGACCAGCACCGGCCCGCCGACGACCCCACCACCGGGGTGCCTCTCGTTCATCCTCAGTCCTCTCGGCCGCTCAGGGAGCGACGGTCTCGGGCCGCACCACGGCGACCGGGCAGGCGGCGTGGTGCAGGACGGCCTGGCTCACCGAGCCGAGCAGGGGTCCCCCGACCGGGCCGCGTCCGCGCGACCCGACGACCACCAGGGCGGCGCCCGCCGACCGGGCCACCAGTTCCCGGGCCGCCCCGTCGACCACGACGACGGTGGTCACCTCGACGCCCGGGTACTTGGTCGTCCACCCGGCGAGGCGTTCCCGCAGGGCCTTCTCCTCGTCGGCCCGGACCACGGCCCAGTCCAGCAGCGGCACCAGGAAGGGGTCCAGCACCGCTCCGCTCAGGGCGTGCACGGCGACGAGCGGCGCGCCCCGGCGGGCCGCCTCCTCGAAGGCGAAGCCGAGGGCCGTCTCGTCGTCCCCGTGTCGGTCGAGGCCGACCAGGACGGGGCCCTCGACGGCGGGCGGCGCGCCGCGCACGACCACCACGGGACACCCGGCGTGCGCCGCCACACCGATCGCGACCGAGCCGAGCAGCAGGCCGGCGAACCCGCCGCGGCCACGGGTGCCGAGCACGACGAGCGCCGCGCGCTCGGACTCGCCCCGCAACACGACCGGGGGCTCCCCGCCGGCCACCTTCTGCTCGATCTCCAGGCCGGGCGCGATCTCCCGGGCGACGGCCGCAGCAGCCTCGAGGTGTTCCCCGGCGGCGCGCTCGACGACCTGGCGCTGGTACTCCTGCCCGAGTGCCGGCAGCCCGATCGGCCGGAAGATCGTCCAGGCCACCGCCGCCACGAGCCGTAGCGGGGCGCCGCGGCGGGCCGCCTCGGCCGCCGCCCAGCGGGTGGCGTCGAGCGCGGAGTCGGAGCCGTCGACCCCGACGACCACCGCGCCGGCCAGCTGTTCCGTCATGACTACTCCCCTTCGACGTCGCTCCGGGCGTCGCTCCGGAGATCGGCTTCCACCGTCGCGCGGACGCCGGGCCGTCGACAGCGGCTCTCCGGCCCGGCCGGCAGGGCCGATGGACCCGGGTCCCGAGGACCCCGCGTCCCGAAGGCGGCCGGACGTCCGCGTCCGGCGCCGCGCTCCGGAGACCGACGGCCCGGGGGGACGGGCCGGTCGGCCCTCGCCCGGTCGCCGGGACCCGCGCAGGCTTGATCACGTCCCTGCGAGGTGAACCGAGGAAGAGGTACCGCGGTGCGTGCCCTGCGTCTGACCGCCTGGAAGTCCGAGCCGGAGCTCGTGGAGGTGCCCGAACCGCAACCCGGTCCCGGGCAGGTCGTGATCCGCGTGGGCGGTGCCGGGGCCTGCCACTCCGACCTGCACCTCATGTACGACTTCGACGCCGGCGCGCTCCCCTGGGGCCCGCCGTTCACCCTCGGTCACGAGAACGCCGGGTGGGTGCACACCCTGGGCCCCGGCGTCCGCGGCCTCGAGATCGGCGCCCCGGTCGCGGTGTACGGGCCGTGGGGCTGCGGCCGGTGCGGCCGGTGCCGGACCGGTGCCGAGAACTACTGCGAGGACGTCGCGGAGGCCCCGGTACCCGGCGGCGGGGGCGGCCTGGGCCTCGACGGCGGGATGGCGGAGTACATGCTCGTCGACGACGCCCGGCAGCTGCTGCCCCTGCCCGAGGGCCTGGACCCCGTGCACGCCGCGCCGCTCACCGACGCCGGCCTCACGCCCTACCACGCGATCCGTCGGTCGTGGCCGAAGCTCGATCCGCGCAGCACGGCCGTGGTCGTCGGCGTCGGCGGACTGGGGCACGTCGGGGTGCAGATCCTCAAGGCGACGACGGCGGCCCGGGTCGTCGCCGTCGACGGCCGTGACTCCGCCCTCGACCTGGCGCTCAAGGCCGGCGCCGACGAGGTGCTGCGCAGCGGTGCCGGGACGGCGGAGGAGATCCGGCGGATGACCGCCGGGCAGGGCGCCGACGTCGTGATCGACTGCGTCGGCAGCGACGCGACGCTCGCTCTCGGCGCCGCGGCGACCCGTGTCCTGGGCGACCTGACGATCGTCGGGCTGGGCGGCGGGACGCTCCCCGTGTCCTTCTTCGGCGTGCCGTACGAGGCGAGTGTCCAGACCACCTACTGGGGCACGCGGCCGGAGCTGGCCGAGGTCCTGGCCCTCGGTGCGCGGGGGCTCGTCACACCCGAGTTCCGCACCTTCGCCCTCGACGACGCCCTCGCCGCCTACCGGGCCCTGCGGACCGGCGGGATCGACGGCCGCGCCGTCGTCGTGCCCTGATGGCGGGCAGGGACCTCGACCGCGGTCGTCCCGGTACCGCCGACGTCGCGCCCCGGGGGGCCGAGGACCATCACGCCCTGCCGGCGCACGAGGTGGTGCTCGTGCTCGACAGCGACCCGGACCGGGGCCTGACGGAGGAGGAGGCGGCCCGCCGGCGGGCGGGCTACGGGCCCAACGCGCTGCCCCCGGCGCACCGGGCGGGCCCCCTCGTCCGGCTGCTCCGGCAGGTGAACAACCCGCTGGTGCTGATCCTGATCGCCGCCGGCACGGTCACCCTGCTGCTCGGGGAGGTGGTCGACGCGGCCGTCGTGTTCGGGGTGGTGGTGGTCAACGCGATCATCGGCTATCTGCAGGAGAGCCGCGCCGAGGCGGCCCTGGACGCCCTGCGCGCGATGACCCGCACCGTGGCGCGCGTGGTCCGGGAGGGCCACCGCCGCGAGGTTCCCTCCGAGGACCTCGTGCCCGGCGATCTCGTGGTGCTGGAGGCGGGCGACCGGGTCCCGGCCGACCTGCGTCTGGTCCGGCACTGCGAGCTGACCGCCGACGAGTCCGCGCTCACCGGCGAGTCCGACCCGGCGGTCAAGGACGAGGACGCCCTGCCCGGCGCGACCCCCGTCGCCGATCGTCGCAACATGCTCTACTCGGGGACCCTCGTCACCTCCGGCAGCGGCAGCGGCGTGGTCGTGGCCACGGGCGCGGGCACCGAGCTCGGGCAGATCCACCGGCTCGTCGGCACCGCCGAGATCCTGCAGACCCCGCTGACCCGCAAGATCGCCCGGTTCAGTGCGGTACTGACCGCGGTCATCCTCGGGCTCGCCGCCCTCGGCATCGCCGTCGGGCTGCTCCGCGGCGAGCCGATCGCCGACATGATCACCGCCGCCGTGGCCCTGGCCGTCGGTGCCATTCCCGAGGGCCTGCCCGCCGCGGTGACGATCACCCTCGCCATCGGGGTCGCCCGGATGGCCCGGCGGCGCGCCGTGATCCGGCGGCTGCCCGCGGTGGAGACGCTCGGTGGCACGACGGTGATCTGCACGGACAAGACCGGCACGTTGACCGAGAACGCGATGACCGTCCGCACGCTTGCCACCCCCGACCGCACCTACGAGGTCACCGGCACCGGCTACCGCCCGGACGGCGAGGTCGTCGGGGCGGACCCGCGGGACCGGGCACTGCGCTGGACGCTGCTGGCCGGCGCCGGCTGCAACGACGCCGCACTGGTCGAGCAGGACGGCCGGGTCACGGCGGTCGGCGACCCGACCGAGGCGGCGATGCTCGTCGCCGCGGGCAAGGCCGGTCTCGGCCGCGCCGACCTCCCGCCGCGGCGCGGCACGCTGCCGTTCGACTCCCGCCGCAGCTACATGGCCACCCTGCACGGCGAGGAGGGCGGGCCCGGGACCGTCCTGGTCAAGGGGGCGACGGAGCGCGTGCTGGAGCTCTGCACGGGCGAGCTCGCCGCCGACGGGTCGGTGCGCCCGGTCGACCGGGCCGCCGCACACCGGCGGGCGGAGGACCTGGCCGCGCAGGGCCTGCGGGTGCTGGCGACGGCGATCGGCGAGGCGCCCGAGGGCCAGGACCTCGCCGATCGGGTGCACCGCCGGGACCTGGTGTTCACCGGGGTGCAGGCGATGCACGACCCGCCCCGGGCCGCCGCGGCGGAGGCCGTCGCGGCCTGCCGCTCGGCCGGGGTCGCGGTCAAGATGATCACCGGGGACCACGCGGTGACCGCGGCCGCGATCGGGGCCCGGCTCGGCCTGCTCGACGGCGGTGCCGGGGACGAGCGGCGGCACCGCACCCCCGGGGCGGTGCTGACCGGCACCGAGCTCGCCGGTCTCGACGACCGCGCCTACCCCGACGCCGTGGACCGCGCCGCCGTGTTCGCGCGGGTCTCCCCCGAGCAGAAGCTGCGCCTCGTGCGCACCCTGCAGGCCCGCGGGCACGTCGTCGCGATGACGGGCGACGGGGTCAACGACGCACCCGCGCTGCGGCAGGCCGACATCGGCGTCGCGATGGGCCGCAGCGGCACGGAGGTGGCCAAGGACGCCGCCGACATGGTCCTCACCGACGACGACTTCGGCACCATCGAGGCCGCGGTCGAGGAGGGCCGCGGGGTGTTCGACAACCTCACCAAGTTCATCGTGTGGACCCTGCCGACCAACATGGCCGAGGGGCTGGTCATCCTCGTCGCGATCCTGCTCGGCATCGCGCTGCCGATCCTGCCGACCCAGATCCTGTGGATCAACATGACCACCGCCGTGGCGCTGGGTCTGATGCTGGCGTTCGAGGCCAAGGAGCCCGGGATCATGCGGCGCCCGCCGCGCGACCCCGCCAAGGCGCTGCTGACCGGCCGGCTGGTGGGCCGGATCGTGCTGGTCTCCGGCCTGCTGCTGGCCGGCACCTGGGCGCTGTTCCGGTGGGAGCTCGACGCGGGTGCGTCCCTCGACGGCGCCCGGACGGCCGCGGTGAACCTGTTCGTGGCCGTCGAGGCCGTCTACCTGTTCAGCTGCCGATCGCTCGCCCCGGGCCGCCGGCACCGCGGCGACGGCCGGTTCAACCGCTGGATCGCGGGCGGCGTCACCGTGCAGGTCCTCGCCCAGCTGCTGTTCACCTACACGGCGCCGATGAACGCCGTGTTCCACACCGAGCCCCTCGACGCCGCGACCTGGGGGCGGATCGCTGCGGTCACCGCCGTCGTCGCCGTCGTGATCGCCGTGGACAAGCGCGTGACCGGCACCCGGATCCTCTGATCGGGCGGCCCCGTGTCACACCCCGGGTCCCGGCCGGCCCGGGCCGGACGGCCCGCACCCGCCGGGTCCGCGGGCTCTCGTCGCCGGCCGTCAAGGCGGGGCACGCTCGGGGGGTACACCGAGAGGCCCGAGGAGCCCACCATGTCCACTTCGGAACCGTCCGCCCGGCGCCACGCCGACGTGCTCGTCGTGCACGCGTCGCGCCACGGTGGTACGGCCGGCATCGCCGTCGTCGTCGCCGACGAGCTGCGGGCGCAGGGGCTGACCGTCGACGTCGCCACCGCAGCCGACGCGAGTGCCGACGACGTCTCGCTGGCCGGCTACCGGGCCGTGGTGCTCGGCAGTGCGCTCTACGCGGGTCGCTGGCGCCGCGACGCCGTCCGGTTCCTGCGCCGGCACGCGGTGATGCTGCGGGGCCGGCAGGTCTGGCTGTTCCAGTCGGGACCGTGCGGGCCCGGCGCCGGACGCAGGGCGGAGGCGGGCGAACCCGAGCCGACGGTGGTGCGCAGGCTGCGCGAGGACGTCGACGCCGCCCCGACGGTCACCTTCGGCGGCGTGCTCGACCCGGCCACGGCCCGCGGCTTCCCGGCCCGCCGGATGGCGCGCGGCGAGCTCGGCGGGGACTACCGCGACGACGACCGCGTCCGCGAGTGGGCGCGCACGGTCGCCGCGCACCTGCGGCCCGTCGCCCCGGCGGCCTGAGATGGCCACGACGAGGTCGGACGAGGTCGCGGGCGGCCTGCTCGAGCGGTCCGTCGAGCTCGCCCTGCGGGCCCCGTCCGTGCACAACACCCAGCCGTGGCGCTGGCGGCTGCGTCCGGGCGAGGTCGAGCTGCACGCCGACCTCGGCCGCCACCTGCCGGGCACCGATCCCGACCGGCGCGACCTGCTGATCAGCTGCGGCGCGGCGCTGCACCACCTGCGGGTGGCCGCGGCCGGGCTCGGGGCCGCCGTCACGGTCGACCGGCTGCCCGACCCGGAGAACTCCCAGCACCTCGCCACCGTGCGGCTCGCCGACGGACCGCCGGACCGGGCGGCGGCCGCCCTGTTCGGGCAGCTCACCCGCCGGCACACCGACCGGCGCCGGTACTCCGGTGACCCCGTCCCGCCCGCCCGCCTGGCCACGCTCGTCGGTTCCGCCCGGGACCTCGGCGTCCTCGCGGTGCCGGTGGGCGATCCGGTCGTCCTGGCGCGGATGAACGAGGTGCTGCGCGAGGCCGCGCGCGAGCAGCGGCACGAGGCGGGCTACCTGGCCGAGCTCCTCGTGTGGACGCACCGCTACGCCGATGCGCGCGACGGTGTCCCGCGGGTCGCGGTGCCCACCCGGGGCGGGCAGTGGGACGAGCCCCACCTGCACCGGTTCCCGTCCGGCTCGCTCGCCCCGGGCCGGGACACCGGGGCGGACGGGGGCACCCTCCTCGTCCTGGCCACCCCGCGCGACGACGTCGCGGCCCGGCTCGCCGCCGGCGAGGCGACCAGCGCGGTCCTGCTCACGGCCACCCGGGGCGGCCTCGCCACCGCTCCGCTCAGCCAGGCGGTCGAGCTGCCCCGCACGCGCAGCCGGCTGCGCGCCGCCCTCGGGCTGCCCGACCAGCCGCAGCTGGTGATCCGGCTGGGCTTCCCCCTCCCGGGAGCGCCGCCGCTGGAGCCCACGCCCCGTCGCCCGCTGGGGTCGGTCCTCCTCGGACCGTGACCGCGCCCGCCGGCCGGACCGGCCGGGGGAAGCACGGGGGGTGGGCCCGGCTCGTCCCGCGACCGGCCCCGGGACTCGCGCCCGGGCTCGAGGCCCTGCGGACGCACCGGTGGGCGGCCCTGCGGGGCGACCTGCTCGGCGGGCTGACCGTCGCCGCCTACCTGGTGCCGCAGGTCCTGGCCTACGCCGTGGTGGCGGGGCTCCCCCCGGTCGCCGGGCTGTGGGCGGCCGGCGCCGCCCTGGTCGTGTACCCCCTGTTGGGCACCTCGCGGCTGCTCTCGATCGGCCCCGAGTCGACGACGGCCCTGCTCACCGCGGTCGCGGTCGCCCCGCTGGCCGGCGGCGATCCCGGCCGCTACGCGGCCCTCGCCGCCGGCCTCGCGCTCGTGGTCGGCGCCGTCTGCGTGCTCGGCCGGGTCGCCCGGCTCGGTTTCCTGGCCGACCTGTTCTCCCGGCCGGTCCTCGTCGGGTACCTGGCGGGCATCGCGGTGATCATGGTCATCAGTCAGCTCGGGCCCCTGACGGGCGTGCCGGTGACCGGGGACGGCGCCCTCGACGAGGTCCGCTCCTTCGCCGGCCAGGTGGGCCACACGCACCTGCCCACCCTGGCCGTCGGGCTGTCGGTGCTCGCGGTGCTCGGACTCGGCGCCCTGCTCACACCGCGTGCGCCGGTCCCCCTGCTGGCCGTGCTGCTCGCGGCCGGCCTGGTCGCGGCCCTCGGGCTCGCCGGGCGCGGCGTCGCCACCGCCGGCACGGTGCCGCCCGGGCTGCCGGTGCCGGGCCTGCCGGACGTCGCCCTCGGCGACTACGTCTCGCTCCTGCTGCCCGCCCTCGGCGTCGCCATGGTCGGCTACACCGACGTCGTGCTGACCGGACGGGCCTTCGCCGACCGCACCGCGACCCCGCTCGACCCGGACCGGGAGCTGCTCGCGCTGGGCGGGTCCAACCTCGCGGCGGGCCTGGTCGCCGGCTTCCCGGTGAGCAGCAGCGGCAGCCGGACCGCCCTGGGGAACGCGACCGGGGCGCGCAGCCAGCTGCACGCGTTCGTCGCGCTGGCGGCGGTGCTCGGCGTGCTGCTCGTCGGCGGGCGGGTGCTCGAGACGCTGCCGCGGGCCGCCCTCGGGGCGCTCGTCGTGGCCGCCGCGGTCCGGCTCGTCGACGTCGGCGAGTTCCGCCGGATCGCGCGCTTCCGGCGCAGCGAGCTGCTGCTGGCGCTCGCCACGGTGGCCGCCGTCCTCGTGTTCGGCGTGCTGTACGGGGTGCTCGCCGCGGTCGGGCTGTCCCTGCTGGACCTGGTGCGGCGGATCGCCCGCCCGCACTCGGCCGTCCTGGGCTTCGCCCCCGGGGTGGCCGGCATGCACGACGTCGGGGACTTCCCGGGCAGCGAGCAGGTCCCCGGGCTGGTGGTGCACCGCTACGACGCGCCGTTGTTCTTCGCCAACGCCGACGACTTCCGCCGCAGCGTCCTGCACGCGGCGGACACGACCACGGGGACACGCTGGGTGGTGCTCAACCTCGAGGCGGTCACGGAGCTCGACGTGACCGCCGCGGACATGCTGGCCGCGCTCGGCCGCGACCTCGCCGCCCGAGGGGTGGTCGTCGCGATCGCCCGGGCGAAGCGCGAGCTGGTGGCGGACCTCGCCGCCGGCGGTGTGCTCGACACGATCCCGCCGGAGCGCCTCTACCCGACCCTGCCGACGGCGGTCGCCGCCTACCGGGCGGCGACGGCCGGGGCGACGCCGCCACCGGTCGGCTGACCGGCCGCGACGGCGTCGACCCGGCGCTTGAGCACGGCCGGAGGACGAGCGGACGGGGAACGAGCCTGCGTCGCCCCTCTCACATCGGGGAGCGCGGCGCCCCTCCCCGACCGCCCTCTCCGGCGTGGGGCGGACGAACCCGGTCGGGTGGGCTCGTGCGCGATCCCAGCCACGCGAGCACCTCGCGGGCATGCGCCGCCGGGACCCGGACCGGGTGGAAGACGTGCTCCACCACGCCCTCGAGGAGCACGAGGGTGAGGCGACCGAACAGCGTCGTCCCACCCGCGCGGAAGGTCGGCAGGCCCAGCCGCGCCGCCAGGGTGAGGCGCGGGTCGGACAGCAGCGGGAAGGGCAGCCGGAGCCGGTCGACGACCTCGCGTTGCTCGTCGGTGTGCTGGGCCGACACCCCGTAGACCCGGTCGGCGCCCGCGGCACGCAGGTCGGCGTGGTGGTCCCGGAAGTCGCATGCCTCGGGTGTGCAGCCGCGGGCGCCGGGGATGGTGTCCCACCCCTCGGGCAGGTTGCGGCCCGGTCGCCCGGTGAGCGGGTAGAGGTAGAGCACCGTGCGCCCCGTGAGCCGGTCGAGGGCGACCCGCACACCGTCGGTGCTCGGCAGGCTCAGCGTCGGCAGCGGGCGTCCCGGGAGGCGGTCCTGCGGTGCGCGCGCGTCGGTGGTCACGACGCCACCTCCGCCACCGGACCGTCCGGGGCCCCCGCGGCGACCGTGGCGAGCACCGCGGCGAGCGGAGCGGGTCCGACGCAGACCGCGACCACGTCCACGAGCCGGTCCCATGCGGCGAGCCCTCGGCGGACGGCCTCCTCGCCGCCGTACACCGCCAGCTGCGGGAGCAGCGGGTCCGCGGTGCGGGGCCAGTCGATCCGGGAGGGCGCCGGCCGGGGGTTGGCCGCCCGCAGCGCCGCGACGGCCGCGGCGTGTCCGTGCGCGGCGACCAGGTCGCCGTAGACGGGTCCCATCCCGGTGAGGTACCAGCCGACCAGCCGTTCGGCGCCGATGCGTCCGCTGCGGGACGCCTCGTCCACGGCCACCATCGGGCCGCAGACGAGCTCGGGGTCCCGGACGGCGCCCGCCAGCGCCCCGGCCCGGAGCCGCGCGAGCCCGTTCCGCGGGACCAGCGCCGGGAACCAGCCGTCCCCGAGATCGGTGGCGACCCGCACGGCCCGCGGCCCCAACCCGGCGATCCACAGCGGCAGGCCCGGCCGGGACCTGCCGAGGACGATGCCCCGGCCCTCGTGGGCCGCGGTCGCGCGCTCCCCGTCGAGCAGGCGGCGGACCTCGGTGGCGACTCGGCGCAGCTCGGCCGCGGGCCTGCGGTACGGCACGCCGTGGAACCGTTCGGCGAGGGCGGCCGTGCTGGCGCCGACGCCGAGGGTGAACCGGCCGCCGGAGAGGTCGTCGAGGGTCGCGGCGGCCATGGCGAGCGTCGCCGGCGTCCGCCCCCAGACCGACAGCACGCCCGCCACCAGGCGGATCCGCTCGGTGCGCGCCGCGATCGCCGCCAGCGCGGCGACCGCGTCCAGTCCCCAGCCCTCGGGGACGACGACGGATTCGTAGCCCAGCCGCTCGGCGTGCCGGGCGGCGGCGACCAGGACCTCGATCCGGGTCTCCATCGGGGTGAGGACCAGCGCGCGACGGGAGCGCGGGTCGATGCTGCGCAGACTCATGACGGTACCTCGCTTCCGGTGACGAACCAGGTGACGACGGCGACGGCGGCGTGCAGGCCGCGGTCGTCGAGGAGCGCGGCCTCGGTGACGACCCGGCGCCCCCGGCGTCGCGCCGTGCGGGCGTAGAGCGTGTGGCGGCGACCCGCCGCGACCGGCAGCCGCTGCTCGACGGCCAGCTCCCCGGTCAGCGGGCCGCCCCGCGCGGCGGCGCCGAGGACCGGTCCGGCACTCGCGCAGTCCAGCGCCGCCCACAGGAGCCACGACGGGACCTCCCCCTCCCCCGGCGGTACCCACCGTGTGGCGTGCACGCCGCGCCCGCGGACCGGGCCGGGCCGCAGGCCGAGCCCGTCGACCCGGTCGGGCCCACAGCCGAAGCAGCGGGGATGGGGGTGCACGCCCGCCCGCGCGTCGAGCCAGTGGCGCTCCGCGGCGCGGACCAGCGCGGGCGGGGCAGGCTCGAAGGGCGGGACGTCCCACGGCCCCCCGCGGCGCGCGGTGGCCACCGGGACCGGACCCGCGTGCAGGACGACCGCACCGTCGGCCCGGCTCCGCGGGACGAGCGGCGTGCCGAGCGGGATCGCGGCGTGCAGCCGGACCACCGCCCGGCGCGGGTCGACCAGGGCCGCCGCGTACCCGGCCGTAACCCCGCCGTGGCCGGACCCGGCGGGGCCGGTGTAGCGCGGGTCGACGACGACCGGGACGGCATGTGGCGTCGCGTCCAGGGTCGTGCCCGCCGGTGTCGTTCCCGCCGGGGTGGTCGTGCCGAGCGTCTCCACCGCGCTCACCCGTCCGCCGACCGTTGCGCGACCACGAACCTGTGGTCGTTGCGCAGCCGGAGGATGCCGTTGAGCCTGCGCATCGCCGCCAGGTGGTTCTCGGGCGCGTGCCGGGCGAAAGCGCGGAAGCACTCGCGGACGTCCAGCGGCGGCCCGACCCCCCAGAAGCTGATGCCGATCAGCCCACCCGGACGCCGCACCCCGTGGGCCTCGGCGAGCGCGTCGGTGCAGCCGCCCCAGATCCCGTTGATCGACACCACGGCGTCGCACGCCGAGTCCGGCCAGGGCAGGTCGAACATCGAGCCGACCCGCACGTCGACGCCGGGGCTGCGGGTCCGGGCCACGGCGACGAGGTCGGCGGCGGCGTCGAGGGCCGCGGCCTTCGCCCCGAGGGAACCGGCGAGCCGGACCGCCGGGCCCGATCCGCACGCCACGTCGAGCAGCCGCGTGCCGGGCCCGACGTCCAGCCGCCGGAACAACGTGGTGATCATGTCGAGGCCGTAGTGCTCGTACAGGCAGGCCCAGTCGGCCGCGCGGTGGCCCAGGCCGCTCCCGCTTCGCGCCGGTCGTGGGCGGGGCGGGTCGTGGTCTCCGGAGGTGTGGTCATGCGGTCACGGTGCGGGAGACCTCGCGGCCCGGTCATGGAGACGGCGTGGCGGTCCGGTGGAGACCCGCCCCGCCCCGGTCTCCAGAACCTCTCCGGTGGACCCCCACCCCGCCTCCAGGTGTCGTCGAGGCCGTCCTGGCCGCGCGGGAGGCGCTCACCGAGACCCCCGGGGCCGCGCGGTTCCGGTGGCGGGCGCAGTGCAGGTGGGTGAACGGCACCCACAGCCGCAGCACCGCGCACGACGACGCCGGGCTGGGGGCCGAGCACACGCACCGGCAGGAGTTCGTCGTCGAGGCCGACCACCCCGAGCTCTTCGCGGCCGAGGACAACGGCGCCACCCCCGTCGAGATCGTCCTCACGGCCCTGGGCGGGTGCCTGACGGGGGGCGTCGCCTCGGTCGCGGCCCGCCGCGGGGTACGCCTGCGCTCGGTGCACGCCACGATCGAGGCCGCCCAGGACCTGCAGGGCATCCTCGGGATCCCGACGTGCGCAACGGGTTCAGCGCCGTCCGGGTGCGCCACGTGATCGACGCGGACGCCTCCCGCTCGCAGATCGAGGCCGTCGTCGCGCAGTCGCAGAAGCGCTCCGCCGTGTTCGACATCCTCACCAACCCGACGGCCGTGACCGTCGAGTCACCCCGAACTGGCTCTCCAGGCTGCCGGGGCACCCCTACGACGGCGACGACCCCGACGGCTACCGCACGGCCGCCGAGGTCGTCGCCCTGCTCGACCGGTACCGACACCGGGTCGGGGCCCCTGTGCAGACCCGCACCACGGTCACCGGGGTCCACCCCGCCCCCGGCGGCCACCGCGTCGAGACCGACCGCGGGACCTGGCGCTGCCGGGCTGGTGGCCGGGGCATCCTCCTCGGGCGTCCAGATCGCCGACGAGCTGAACCGGTCGGGCCGGCCGGTGACCCTCGCAGTCGGGCGACCACGTCCGGGCCCCTGGTCTGCTCGACCGTCGGGGCAGGCTCCGACACGACGGCGGCGTCCTCCCCGTCCCGGGGATGTCCCTGCTGGGCCTGCCGTTCCTGCGCAGGCGCAAGTCGAACTTCCTCGACGGGGTCGGCCCGGACGCGCGCGAGCTCACCGCCCACCCGGTCGCCCACCTGAGCGGACGGCGGGCCGCGTGAGGGCACGCATCCACGACAGCGCCTCGTCCCCGGTCTCCGGGAGGCGGGCCGGGTCCGTCGCCGCCGGGGGGTCGGCGTCGGGATCGGCGGTGGCGTCGACGGCCGCGTCGACGGCGTCGCGGAGCCTGCGGTAGACGACGGTGACCTGGAAACTCTGCGTGGGCCGCCCCGCTCGGCGGACCGCCCGCAGCCACCGCGCGGCACGGGCCTGCTCCCCGCGGCGGTGGGCCAGTACTGCCGCCGGGACCAGCAGGTCGGGCAGGCCGTCCCGGCCCGCCCGGTGCAGCCGGGACCGGGCGGTCTCGACGAGGGCGAGGGCCTGCGCGGGCTCGTCCGCTGCGGCGTGCACCGCCGCCGCGACCAGCAGGCTCCCCCACGCCGGGTCGTCCGGTGACGGTCGGGACAGCACGTGCCCCAGGAACCGTCGGGCCCGCTGCGGGTCGGGCACCGCCCAGCAGGCCGTCTGGGCCATCGCCGCGACGTAGGTGTCGTAGCCCGCCGGATCGGGCGAGCGGGCGGTGACCTCCGCGGCCTGCGCGACCGCCTCGTCGTAGCGGTGCAGCACGGCCAGGTGGAACGCGCGGTAGGAGTCGGCGAGGTTGCGGGTCACGGTGTCCCCGGCCCGTTCGGCGAGCCCGGCGGCCTCCTCGACCTGCGCGAGCGCGGTGTCCCGGTCGGTGAAGACGGTCGACCACGAGCGCAGGACGAGCGCCGCCGCGTGCAGCACCGGGTCACCGGCCTCCCGCGCCGCCCGCAGCGCGCGCTCGCCGTGGTCGGCGATCGCCGCGGGCGAGCGGGCCGCCATCCCCGCGTGCACACCCGTCAGGTGCAGCCGCGCGACCAGCGCCGGGTCCTCCTGGCGCCCTGCGTGGTCCTCGACGCGGGGCAGCACGGCCGCGGCCCTGGCGCCGGTGTCGCTGTGCATCGCCAACGCGACGCCCGCGACGAGCCACGCCGCGTCGTCCGTCCGCCCCCGTTCGAGCAGCCTGCGCTCGGCCGCACCGAGGTCGTCGTAGTGGGCCGTGCACCACGCGGCGGCGTCCCAGTCGTAGAGGTGCCGCCGGAGGTCGCGGCCGACCCGGTCCCGGCACCACTCGGCGTGTCGCGCCCGGTGGCGCTCGGCGTCCGCCAGCCCCGCCGCGAACAGCCGCACGCTCTCCAGCAGGCGGAACCGGTCGCCGTCGGTAGGGGCCACCAGGGAGTGGTCGACCAACCGGGCCAGCGCCGCGGCGACCCCGGCACCCGCCGCGTCGCCCGCCACCTCCTCGACGTCGACGAGCGAGAACGTCGCCGGGAACGCCGCGAGCAGCCCGAGCAGCTCACGCTCCCCCTCGTCGAGCAGGGCGAGGGTGCTCTCCAGCACCGAGGACAGGCTGGCGTGCCGGTCCCGCCCGGGACCCCGGCGGTCGCGCAGCAACGCGAAGCGCCGGTCGAGACGGCGGGCGATGTCGGCGGGGGTGAGCACCCGCAGCTGGGCCGCGGCGAGCTCGATCGCCAGCGGCAGGCCGTCGAGGTCGCGGCAGATCCACCGCACCGTCGGCTCGTCCCGCGCCGGGACCACCGCCCCGAGCCGCTCGGCGGCGGCGTGGAACAGCGCGGGCGCGGGGGCGTCCGCGTCGTCGCAGCCGAGCGCGGGCACCGCGCAGGGTGACGACGCGGTGCGTACCGAGCAGGTCCGCGACCTGCGCGACGGTCTCGGCCCGGCCGAACAGCGGCGTGCGTTCGGCGGGCAGGTTGTGCCGGGCCGGGGGCACGGGGCCCCGCTCCCCGTCGGCGGCGGGGCGCCCGCTGTCGGGGGTGTCCCCGGCCTCGGCGACCTCGGCGACGAACCGGTATCCCCGGCCGTGCACCGTCCTGACCCACCGCTGGGTGCGCCCGTCGTCGTGGAGTGCCCGGCGCAGGTTCTTGATCCGGCTGGTGAGCGCGGACTCGCTCACGAACCGGTCGCCCCAGACCTCGTCGAGGAGCTCCTCCTTCGGCACGACCCGGTCGCGGTGGCGAACCAGGTGGACGAGCACGTCGAAGACCTGGGGCTCCATCGGCACCGGCGCGCCGTCCCTGCGGAGCTCGAACGTCGTGGTGTCGAGGTCGAACTCCGCGAACGACACCCGCACCCGGTCAGTATCGCGGCTCCGCGGTGTCCGGGGAGAGGGCCGAACGGACCGACCTGCGGATGGGGACGTCCCGTCGTGCGCCCCGGCCGTCGGACCTCACCCCGGCGTGCTCGTGGACCAGCACGCTGTGGTCGGGGGAATGGCCGGCGGAGCGGTGGCGTTGTACCGTTCAGATACCCCCCGGGGTACTTAGGCCGAGAGCCGCGACCGCGGCCCCGAACCGAGAGGAGACAGTCGATGATCACGGTCCTGCCGATCGACACACCCGGGCTGGGCGACCGCTCGTACCTGGCCCACGACGGCGAGGTCGCCCTCGTCGTCGACCCGCAGCGCGACCACGACCGCATCCTCGAGCTGGCGGAGGCGGCCGGCGTGCGGATCACCCACGTCTTCGAGTCCCACATCCACAACGACTACGTGACCGGCGGCTACCGGCTCGCCCGGGCGGTCGGCGCCCGGTACCTGCTCAACGCGGACGACCCGGTCGCCTTCGAGCACGTCGGACTGCGGGACGGCGAGATCGTCGAGATCGGGCGCCGGATGCGCGTGCGGGTGCTGCACACGCCCGGGCACACCCACACCCACCTGTCCTTCGCGCTGGAGGCCGACGGCCGGCCGCGGGCGGTCTTCACCGGCGGGTCGCTGCTCTACGGCTCCACCGGCCGGCCGGATCTGCTCGGCCCCGACCACACCCACCCGCTGGCCCACGCCCAGTGGCACTCGGCCCGGCGCCTGGCCGCCGAGCTGCCGGACGAGACCGAGGTCTACCCGACCCACGGGTTCGGCAGCTTCTGCTCGGCGACCCAGTCCGACGGGACCGCGAGCACCATCGGCCGGGAGAGGCGGACCAACCCCGCCCTCACCGCCGACGAGGCCCGCTACGTCGACGAGCTGCTCGCCGGCCTCGACGCCCACCCCGCCTACTACGCCCACATGGCTCCGCTCAACTCGGCCGGGCCCGCGGAGGTCGATCTGTCCCCGCCGGCGGAGGCCGATCCCGCCGAGCTGCGCCGGCGGATCGAGGACGGCGAGTGGGTCGTGGACCTGCGCACCGGCACCGCCTTCGCGGCCGGCCACCTCGCCGGGACGGTCAACGTCGGCCTCGACGGCCAGTTCGTCACCTACCTGGGCTGGCTGCTGCCCTGGGGCACCCCGGTCACGCTGCTCGGCGAGACCGCCGAGGACGTGGCCGCGGCGCAGCGCGAGCTGGTCCGCATCGGCGTGGACCGGCCGGCTGCGATGGCCACCGGGAAACCCGAGGACTGGGCCGGCGACGAACCGGTGCGCAGCTTCCCGCGGGCCGGGTTCGCCGACCTCGCCGCCGCGCTCGCGTCGCCCGAACCGCCGGTCGTGCTCGACGTGCGGCGTACTCGGGAACGGGCCGAGGGCTACGTCACCGGATCGGTGCACATCCCGATCCACGAGGTCCTCGACCGGATCCACGAGATCCCGTCCCGGACCGTGTGGGTGCACTGCGCCGGCGGTTACCGCGCCGGCGTGGTCGCCTCCCTGCTCGACGCTCGCGGATTCGACGTCGTGGCGATCGACGACGCCTTCACCTCGGCCCGCGCCGCCGGGCTGCCCCTGTCCCTCCCACCGACCACCCCACCGGGCCGGTGACCGACCCGGTGCCGCCGCACCGCACACGAACGAGGTGAGGACACCATGTCCGTCGCACTCACCATCTCCCTCGCCGTGCTCGTCGGGGTGACCCTCGGGCTCCTCGGCGGGGGCGGGTCGATCCTCATGGTCCCGCTGCTGGTGTACGTGGCCGGGATGGACGCCAAGGAGGCCATCGCCGCCTCCCTCGTGGTCGTCGGCGTGACCGCCGCGGTGAGCGTGGTCGGGCACGCCCGGGCCGGGCGGGTGCGCTGGCGGACCGGCCTGCTGTTCGGCCTGGCCGGCATGGCCGGCGCCTTCGCCGGCGGCTGGGTCGGGGGCCACCTGCCGGGGCAGCTGCTCCTGGTCGCCTTCGCGTTGATGATGATCGCCACCGCCGCGGCGATGCTGCGCGGCCGCGGCTCCCCCGACCCCGCGAAGGCGCACACCGAGCTGCCGATCGGGCGGGTCCTGCTCGACGGTGTCGTCGTCGGCCTGGTCACCGGCCTGGTCGGCGCCGGCGGCGGCTTCCTCGTGGTGCCCGCCCTGGCGCTGCTGGGGGGCCTGCCGATGGGGGTCGCGATCGGGACCTCGCTGCTGGTCATCGCCATGAAGTCGTTCGCAGGCCTCACCGGCTACCTCGCGAGCGTGTCGCTGGACTGGCCGCTCGTCGGGGCCGTCACCCTCGCCGCCGTCGCCGGCAGCCTGGTCGGCGCGCGGCTGGTCGGCCGCATCCCCGGCGACGCCCTGCGTCGGGCCTTCGGCTGGTTCGTCCTCGCAATGGGCGCCTTCGTGCTGGTCCAGCAGGTGCCGGAGAGCTTCCGGCTGCCCGCGCTGATCGCCCTGGCCGTCGTCGCCGCGGGCCTCGCCGGGTGCTCGGCCTTCGTGCCCCGCTGCCCGCTGCGCCACGGCAGCACCCGCGAGCTGGGCGGCGCGGCCCGTCCGTGACCGGCTGGGGCGGCCGGGCCGATCGGCCCTGCCGCCCGCCGGACCGGGGACCCTGCCGGACCCGAACCCGATGCGCCCCGACCCGGCCCGTTCGACCCTGCAGGACGGGCCCGCTCCGGCGCGACGATGGACGTGTCGGGAAGGGAGGTGGAGATCATGAGGTTCACGTGGACGGACACGGCGACGACGGTGCTCGTCGCGGCGATCGTGGTGCCGTACGTGGGTTATCTGGTCCGGGGTGCGATGCCCTTCGTCCAGGATCCCGTCGGCATGGCGGCCACCGGGCTGGTGCTCGGGATCGCTGCGGCGATGCTCGTGGTCCGGCGGTGGCTCGACCCCGGTGTGCTGCAGCGTACGGCGCTGCTGACCGGGACGGTCGCCCTCGGCCTGGGCATCGCGGTGCTGTGGACGGTGAACGAGGCCCTGCTCGCGGCGTTCGTGGGAGCGATCGTGGTGACGTGGGCGCTCGGTGAGCTCATCCACGTCCGGGAGCACCCGGCGGCCCAGCACGGGCCGGCCGGACCCACGGCGACCGGGCACGCCTGACACCCGCGGGGCCGCAGCCCGCCCGGCTGCGGCCCCGCAGTATGCCGCCGAACCGACCGGAGGTCGAGGTGACCGACTTCGTGACCGCAGTCGAGCAGGAGCCCCT
Organism: Pseudonocardia oceanicola; assembly: GCF_047200735.1. Taxonomy (NCBI): domain Bacteria; kingdom Bacillati; phylum Actinomycetota; class Actinomycetes; order Pseudonocardiales; family Pseudonocardiaceae; genus Pseudonocardia; species Pseudonocardia oceanicola. The sequence continues at coordinate 168,414 of NZ_JBJZON010000004.1, read as the reverse complement.
CCCGGTCGCCGCCGCGGTGCGCGCGGTGGCCCGGTGCGCCGCCACCACCGGCGCACTGCTGGCCCGCAACCGGGTCCACCTGCCCCGGGCCCACGTCGGCATGCGGCTGCGCTTCGGCGACGGCACGTCCGCCCGCGTCTACCGGGAGACGGTGCTCGACCGCCCCGCTCCGCGGGATCCGAGCGTGCTCGTGGTCCGGTTCCGGTTGCGCGGGGTGCACGGCTCGCTGGGGCACGCCGCGTTCCGGGCGGAGAGCCTGCTCAACACGCCGCTGTTCGTGGGGTTCCCCGGGTACGTGTCGAAGCTCTGGCTGGCCCATGACGAGCGCGGCGCCTATCGCGGTCTCTACGAGTGGGACGACCCGGTGCTCGCCGAGGCCTACGCCCGCGCGCTCTGGCGGGTGCTCGCGCTGGTGTCCGCGCCCGCCACGATCCACTACCGGGTGCTGCCCGGGCAGCGGCGGGACGCGCTGCTGCGCGATCGCTCCGCCGCGCCGCGCGCGGTGCGCGACGAGGGTGCGGCGCACTGGTGGCAGCTGGTCGCGGTCGCGTGACCCCGCACCCCGACCTCCTCGTGGTCGGCGCCGGACCGACCGGGCTCGCGCTGGCCCTGCAGGCGCACGCCCACGGCGCGCGGGTGCGCGTCGTCGAACGCCGGCCGTCGCCCTTCCGGCCGTCCCGGGCGCTGATCGTGCACCCGCGCACGCTGGAGGTGCTCCGGCCGCTCGGCGTGGTCGACGCGCTCCTCGCCCGGGCGGACACCGCCCCCGCCGCACACCTGCACCTCGGCCGGCGGGTCGTCCCCGTGCGGCTCACCGACGTCGACCTGCCGGACACCGCCTACCCCCACCTGACGTTGCTGCGGCAGGCGGACGTCGAAACGGTGCTGGACCGCGCGCTGGCCGAGCGCGGGGTGCGGGTGGAGCGCGGCACCGACCTGACCGAGATCGCCGATGCCTACGGCGCCCGGTCGCGGGTCACCCTGCGCGGGCCCGCCGGGATCGAGCGCGGGTCCTACCGGTGGGTCGTCGGCTGCGACGGCGCCGACAGCACGGTCCGCCGGGCCGCCGGCATCGGGTGGCACGGCGGCGGCTACCGCCCGGAGATCGTGCTCGCCGACCTCGAGCTCGACGGCGACCTCGCCCCGGGCGCCGCCCACGTCGTCGCCGGGCGGCGCGGGCTGCTGTTCGTGTTCGCCCTCGGGGAGTGCGCGACGTGGCGGCTGCTGGCGACGCGTCCCTGCACCGACCCGAACCTGCCCTTCGGGCGGTCCGGGCCACCGGTCGACCCCGGCGACCTGCAGCGGTTGCTCGACGACGCCGGGCTGCCGGCGCGCATCAGGCGCGTGGCGTGGTCGAGCGTCGTGCGGGTCCAGCACCGGCTGGCGGCCACCTACCGGCGCGGGCCGCTGATCGTCGCCGGCGACGCCGCGCACACCCACTCCCCCGCCGCCGCCCAGGGGATGAACACCGGCATCCAGGACGCGGCGAACCTCGGCTGGAAGCTCGCCCTCGCCGCCACCAGCACCGCCCCGGAGCAGCTGGTCGACTCCTACGACCGGGAGCGGCGGCCCGTGGCCCGCCACGTGCTGGCGCTCACGCACGCCGTCTTCTGGGCGGAGGCCGGGACGGACCCGCTGGCCTCGTTCGTCCGCGGCACGCTCGCCCCGCTCGGTGCGCCGGTCGTCCCCGTCGCCCTGCGCCTCCGGCGGCCGGTCGCCGAGGTCGTGCGGCTCCTCGCGCGCTTCGGCGAGCACTACCGGAGCAGCCCGATCTCGGTGGAGGCCAGGCCTCGCCCGCCCGACGGGCCGCACGCCGGGGACCGCCTGCCCGATGCCACCGCCACGACCGCCGACGGCCGCCGGGTCCGGCTGCACGCGCTGCTCGCCCACCCCGGGGTGCACGTCCTGCAGCCCGACGACCCGGCGATCCCGGCGGTGCGCCCGACGGGCCCGCTCGTGCACGTGCACCGGCTGGCGGCCACGCCGTGGACCGGCGGCGTCCTCGCCGTCCGGCCCGACGGTCACATCGGTTTCCGCGGCGCGCCGGACGGCGCCCTGCGCGACTGGCTGGCCCGCGTCGGCGCAACCCCGGCAGCAGGTGGCCGACCGCCCGAACCCGACGAGGAGAAGGCCGCACGATGACGCGATCCCGCCCGGACGAACCGGAGCAGCGACCGGGCCTCGCCGAGCGCGCCTTCGCGGCCGCCTACGACCCGCTCACGGCACTGGCCGAACGCCGCGTCCTCGGCCGGGTCCGCCGCCGGCTGATCACGCCGCTGTCGGGGCGGGTCGTGGAGATCGGCGCCGGGACCGGCGCGAACCTCGCCTACTACGGGTCGCACGTCGACCTCACCGTCTGCGAACCGGCCCTGCCCATGCGGCGCAGGCTGGAGCGCGCGGTGTCCGACCGGCCCGCCACCACGGTGAGCAGCGCGCCCGCCGAGGACCTGCCGGTCGCGGACGCCACCGTGGACGCGCTCGTCTGCACCCTCGTGCTCTGCACCGTGTCGGAGCCCCACCGCGCACTCGCCGAGGCCCGTCGCGCGCTGCGCCCCGGCGGCGTGCTCGTGCTGCTGGAGCACGTGCGGGGCCGTCCGGGACTGCACGCGCGGGTGCAGGACCTCGTCGCGCCGGTGTGGCGCACCCTCGCGTGCGGATGCCGGCCCAACCAGGACACCGCCGCCCTGCTCGAGGACGCGGGATTCGCCTGGGTCGACAGGGACCGGCACGACCTGCCGGTCCCCGTGGTGTCCCCGCTCGTCGCCGGTCTGCTGATCCCGCGGTGACGTGCTCGAGGTCGCCGCGGAGGATTCCCGCGCCCGCCACATCGCCTTACGCTCCGAACGTGTGAGGCGACCTCGTCCGGGCCGGCGCTCCCTGCGCCGGCGCATCCAGATCCTCGTGGGTGGGGTGCTCGCGACGGTCCTGGCGCTGCTCGCGGTCGCCCTGGTCAGCTCCTGGCAGGCCGCCGCAGCCGACCGGGTCGTGATCGAGCGGCTCGGACCCGCGGCGACCTCGCTGGAGCGGCTGCAGAGCGCCTACGTCGACCAGGAGACCGGGCTGCGGGGGTTCGTGCTGACCGGGCAGGAGCCGTTCCTGGAGCCCTACACCGCCGCCGAACCCGTCATCGCCGCGGAGCAGCGGCGGCTCCGCGACGCCCTGCCCGAGCACACCGGCATGCTCGACGAGGTGGCCGCCGCTCACGAGGACTGGTCGACGAACGTCGCCCGGCTCGGCCTCGAGCTCCGTCGCGCCGGCGACATGGACCGCATCCTCGCCATGGTCGGGCAGGGCGTGGGGAAGAGCCGCTTCGACGCGCTCCGCGCCCGGCTCGACGCGGTGCGCACGCAGGTGGAGCTGGAAGCCGCCGCGGCGCAGGGGCACGCCGATGCGGCACGGGCGCGGGTCACGACCGTGCTCGTGGCCGCCGGGGTGCTCACCGTCCTGCTCGGTGTCGCGGCCCTGGTGTTCCTCCGCCGCTGGGTGATCACCCCGCTCGACCGGCTGGTCGACGACGTCTCCCAGGTCGCGGGTGGCCGGTACGGGCATCCGATCCGCGACGACGGGCTGCTCGAGCTGGCCACGGTCGGCCGCGGGGTCGGGCTCATGCGTGACCGGCTGACCGCCCACGCCGCCGACGCCGCCGCCCTGGCCCGCCGGGACGGCGGGGCGGCCGAGTCCGAGCGGATGGCCGGTGAGCTGCGCGAGGACGTCCTGCTCGAACTGTCCTCGATCACCATGGCGGTCACCGCGGCCGGGGCCCGCCACCCGGACTCGGCGCAGGACCTCCGGCCGGTGGTCGACCGGCTCGACGAGGTCATCCGCACGACCAGCACCGCGATCTTCGGGCGGCCGGGTGCGGAACCCGACCGTGAGCAGGGCGGTTGACGCGAGATCAGTCGGCCGGGGCCGCGGCCGGGACGCGGACGGGGCCGAGGACGACCGGGCAGGGGGCGAAGCCGACGAGCCCGCGGCTGGTGGAGCCGAGCAGCATCCCGTCGTCGTGCCGGGGCGACCGGGCGGCGCGCCGCGGCGCGACCACGACGAGCCGGGCCGACTCGGCGAGTCGCAGCAGCGTGCGCAGCGCCGTGCCCTCCACTCCCCGGGCCTCCACGGGTACCTCCGGGACCCGGGCGGCGGCCCGCTGCCGCGCGGCGTCGAGGGTGGCCCGGCCGCGGGCGGCCAGCTCGGTCGGGTCGTCCTGCAGTCGGTGCGCGCCGCCGCCGGGCCCGGCGACGACGTCGGACCAGGCGTGTACCAGCAGCAACGTGGCCGCAAGGTCGTGGGCCAGGTCGGCGGCGAGATCGAGGGCCCCGGCACCGGCCTCGGTGCCGTCGACCCCCACGACGACCGGTCCGGAGACCGCCGGCGGCCGGTCCGGCGCCGCACCCCGGACGACCGCGAGCGGGCACGGCGTCCCCCCGGCGAGCCGGGCGGCGGCGGTCCCGGCGAGGAGCCCGGACGAGCTGCCCTCCCCGTAGCTGCCCACCACCAGCAGGCCCGCGGTGTCCGCCCGCGCCAGCAGCGCCTCCGCGACGGCCTCCGGCCCCGCCGGACCCTGGACGAGGTCCGCGTGGGCGCCCAGCTTCGCGGCGAGCGCGGTCAGCCATCCGGGTGCCCCGGTTCCCGCCCCGACGTGCACCAGGTGCAGCGGGGCCCCGCGGGCGTCGGCGATCTCGGCGGCCCAGGCGGCGGCGTCCCGGGCGGACGGTGCCTCGTCCACCCCGACGACCACCGGTCGTGCGGCCCGTTCCTGCTCGCTGTCCACCACGCGTCCCCCTGAGGTCCGGCCGGTCCCCGGCCACGGTCTGCCGTCCCTCACGGTCGCACGACCCGCCGCTGCGCGGCAGGGCACGCCGGCGCGAGAGCCGGTGCGCTGCGGGCGGCACGACCGGGACCTGTGCCCCTACCGCCCGCTCACCCGGTCGAGGTCCGCCCGCTCCAGCGCGGCTCGACCTCCGCCCACTCCCGGCCCCACGTGGCGGCGTTGGCCCGCAGGAGCACGGCCGCGAGGAGCCGGCGCACGCCGACGAGCACACCCACCAGCAGGCCCAGGAGGACGGCGGCGCCGAGCACCGCGCCGCCGAGGACGGACCCGCGGCCGGCCGGCGCGGGGGCGGTGGCGCCGCTCCGGTCGACCCAGACGAGCTCGACCTCGCCCGCGGCGGGCCGCCCGGGCACCTGCACGGTCCCGGTCCGGGGTGTGCCGTCGGGCGCGGTCCACCTGGCGGGCACGCGGGAGGTCGGTGCGACCCCGCGCGTCGCGGCGGGTGAGAGCGGCGGGGCATCGGCCAGGACGGTCGCCTCGACCTGCGTGCGCTCGGCCGCCTCCTGCTCCGCCCGGGCCAGACCCGCGCCGTAGTTGGACAGGGCGAGCACGATGATCGCGAGCGCGCCCAGGAGACCGGCCACCGACAACACCACCACGGCGGCCAGTTCGATCCGGTCCGTGCCGCGTCGCGGCAGCGGGCGAGCCTCCTCGGCGTCCACACCGCACCTCCCGTGCTCGCCGTCCGGGGACACGGTCAGCCAACCTCGGCGCCCTCGGTCGTGGCAGGGCCGGTGGTCCCACTCGCGGGCCACCGTCGGCGGCACGCACGAGGGACGTCCGCCCGCCCGGAACCGGGACCGACGCCCCTGCGCACCGGCGGCGCGGCGGCGCAGGGTCGGAGGGGCCCGCAGGAGACGAGGACGACGACACCCGGGCACGAACGACGACGAGGAGGACGGACATGAGCATGATCTCGCGCCGCGAGAAGGGATCCGACGTCTCGCCCTTCGGCCGCATGGACCGCCTGTTCGACGAGTGGTTCCGTGCGCTGCCGATGCGACGGCCCTTCGGGCCGGACTGGCCCGGGGAGGAGCTGATCCGGATCGACGAGTACCGCGAGGGCGACACCCAGGTGATCAAGGCCGAGCTGCCCGGCATCGACCCGGCCCGGGACGTCGAGATCACCGCCACCGACGGCATGCTCCGGATCAAGGCCGAGCGCCGCATCGAGCAGGACCGCGAGGACAAGGGCTACACCCGCCACGAGATCCGCTACGGGTCGATGACCCGCACCCTTCCCCTGCCCGAGAACGTCTCCGAGAGCGACATCACGGCGAGCTACGCGAACGGCATCCTCGAGATCCGCGTCCCGATGCCGCCCGAGCCCGAGGTGAAGAAGCCGACCACCATCCCGGTCAGCAGCTCCTGACCACGATCCACCGGGGTGCCGCGCCCGCCCGGGCGCGGCACCCCTCGTCACGAGGGGACACCGCCGTGCGCGTGCGCGTGAGCATCGACGGGGCCGGGCGACTCGGCCGTCAGCTGCTGCGGGCGATCACCGACCGCCGGGAGCCCGACTACGAGGTCGTGGCGGTCCGCGACCGCGCGCCGGCCCACGAGGTCGCGCGGCGGCTCCTGCACGACTCCACCCACGGCCACTGGGACCACCGCGTCGAGGTCGTCGACGAGCACCTCGGCCTCGACGACCACACGATCCGGGTGCTCCACGAGGAGCACCCGCACTGGGCCGGCGCCGACGTGGAGATCGTCGTCCGCACCGGGGCCGACTGTGCGGGAGGGTCGGCGCCGTTCGACCGCGAGGGTGCGCGCCCGGCCCACGGTGTCCGCGCCGTCCTCGTCGCCGGGGGACCGGACGACGGGGCGGACGTCACGGTCGTGCCCGGCCTCGACGAGGACGTCTACGACGCCACCCGGCACCGCGTGGTCTCGGCGTCGTCGGCGGAGGCGGCCTGTGCCGCGGCGCTGCTCGCCCCGCTGCACCGCGGCTTCGGCGTGGTGGACGCGCTGGTGACGGCGGTCGAGGGCCGGACCGCACCCGTCGCCGACCCGACCGACCCGCACCTCGGGCGCGACGCCGCGGTCAACATCGTGCCCACGGGCTGCCGGGTCGGCACCGAGGTCGGTGCGCTCCTGCCCGACCTGCGCGACCGCGTCGACGGGCTGGTGCTCCGGGTGCCCACCGCCGACGCCGCCCTCGTCGACCTGACCGCGCGGCTCGCCGCGCCCGTCACGCCCGGACAGGTCCGGCGCAGCCTGACCACCGCCGCGGACGGCCCGCTCAAGGGCCTGCTCACCTGCACCCGGGAGCCGCTGGTCTCGCGCGACGTCGTCGGGGAGACCGCCTCGTGCGTCGCCGACCTCGGCCTCGTCCGCACCCGCGGCGAGCTGGTCACGGTGGTGGGCTGGTACGACCCCGAGGCCGGACACGTGCACCGGGTCGCCGACCTGCTCGGGATCATGGCCCGCACCCTCCCCGGTCGCTGAGCCCCGCCGCCGGACCCGGTCGCCCGGCCCGGTCGCCCGGCCCGGTCGCGAGGACCGGGCTCACTCAGAGGCTCCAGACGTCGACCGCCCGCTCGTCCACGTCGTGGGTGAGCCGGTCGACCACGTCGACCACCCCCTCGAGGCGGCGGGTCAGCGTGACGGCCACGACGGCGTCGGCATGGCTCGGGACCCGGCCCTCGAGCGTCACGATCCCGCCGGATGCCGTCACCGTCACCCGTGCCGGGTCCACGAGCAGGATTCGGAGGAAGACCTCGTCGCGGACCTCGCGCACCAGGTCCTCGTCCGGTCGCTCGAACACGCGCAGCAGGTCCCGGCGGCCGACCACGCCGCGCAGCCGCAGCGTGTCGTCCGCGACCCGGTCGACGACCGGGAGCCAGCCCACCCGGTGCGTCGCCATCGTGCGTGCCGCCTCGGCGACGCCGGTCTCGGGCGTCACGGTGACGACCTCGGTCGTCATGAGGTCGCGCGCGCGGGCGTGCGGCGGGACCTCCGGACGGTGCCGCCACCGGAGCCGGCGGTGGACCACGGGCGGCTCCACGTCGTCGTGTTCGGCGAGGCGGAGCACGTCCGCCTCCGACACGACCCCGAGCAGGCTCTCCCCGTCGAGCACGGGCAGCGTCCGGACGCCGCGCCGGCGCAGGCCGGCGACGATCTCGGTGACGGAGGCGTCCGGGCCGACCGCCTCGACGTCGGTCGTCATGACCTCGCCGACGAGGGTCCGCCGCAGCGCGCTCACCGTGTCACCCCGGCCGGTTCGGCCGCGCGGGCAGGGCGGGCCTCCTCGTCCGGCTGCCCCACGGACGGCACGACGGTCACGCTGCAGGGTGCGTGCAGCACGCAGTGCACCCCGACCGAACCGAGCAGCAGGCTCGCCCCGGCCCCACGCCCCCGCGAGCCGACGACGAGCAGGTCGGCCCCCGCCGCGCAGCCGGTGAGCACGTGCCCCGGGTCGCCCGGCACGGCCCGCACCGCCACCTCCGGGAGTGTGGCCGCGCCGTCCTCCGCGCGCATTCCCCCGGCGACCTCGCCGGCCCTCGCCCGCAGCTCGCGCTCGATCTCCGCGGCCAGCCCGGCCGGCGTCGGCACCTGCGGGACGCCGTAGACCACCGGCCAGGAGGCGGGAACGGCGAACGCCGACACCACCTCGACCCCGGCTCCGCGGCGGGCCGCCTCGCGCAGCGCGAAGCGCACCGCGGCGACGGCACCGGGCGACCCGTCGTCGCCGACCACGATCCGCCCGCCGGGTGCGGCCTCGCGCCGGGCCGGCCGGTCCGGCAGCCCGCGCCGCCGGCGCACCTGCTCCGCGCTGTGCTCGCCGCGCGCGACGACCCGCAGCACGTCCCGGCGGGTGACGATCCCGACCAGGTCGCCGTCGTCGACGATCGGCACCGACCGCACGTGGGAGGTCAGCATCAGCGACACCAGGTCCGCGAGATCGTCCTCCGGGCGCATCGCGAACGGTGTCCCCGACATGGCCTCGTCGACGACCTGCGGTGCGGGGCCCTCGGGCCACCCGTCGGGCCGGAACCGGTCGCGGACCAGGTCGGTCTCGGTCGTGATGCCGAGCAGCCGCCCCCCGGCGTCGACCACCGGGGCGGCGGTGAAGCCGTGCGCGGCCAGCAGGGCCGCCGCGGCCGCGACCGGTGTCCCGCTCCGCACGGTGATGACGGGGCTGCTCATGACGTCCTCGGCCCGCAGGCCGGTCACCACCCCGGCGGTCACCGGGTCCTCCGCCACTGCGGCTCGACCTCGGCCCACTCCCGCTCCCACTCGTCGGCGTGCAGCCGGCCGACCCCGCGGAACGCCAGGTGCCCGAGGGCGCCCACCACGCACCCGCCGACCAGCAGGACGCCGAGCGCGGTCGCGAGCGTGACGAACACGGCCTCGGTCGTCGTCAGCGGCGCGCGCACCAGCCGGCCGTCGTCGGTGACCCATGCCCCGACCGGCGCCCCGACCTGCGCCGGGCCCGTGACCTCGGTGGTCCCGGTGTGCTCCACCCCCTGGCCGTCGGTCCAGCGCACGGCGGCGGGGACGCGGTGGGCGCCCTCGGGCACGATCGGCACGTCCTCGGTCAGCACCGCGACGACAGGGCTGCGATCCCGGGCCTCGGCCTCGACCCGGTCGGACAGGGCGCCGTGCACCCTGAGCCCCAGCACGAGTGCGGCCCCGAGCACCAGCAGCGCCGCGGCGCAGACCGCCCAGGCGGTCAGGTCGGCGATCCGGTCGGATCGGCGACGGGGCATCCGGGCGGCGCGGCGTCCGGGACGGGACGGGCGGGCGTGCTCATCGGCGCGCATCGCGGGTCACCCCCACGGGCGCGGCCGGGCGGTCGACGGAATCGGTGCGCGGCATGTCCTCGTCTCCTCGCGGGTCGATCGACGGTTCCGGGGTGTCCGTCCCCGGTGCCGCAGCGCTCGCGGTCAGCAGCGCCGCGTCGACGGCCGGGTCGAGGTCGGCCTCGTCGCCGTACAGCGCGTCGAGGACGGGATCGGTGTCGTCGACCCCGGCCGGCTCGACGGGCGGGTCCTGCGCCGTCGGCGACCGGGTGCTCATGGGCCCAGCGTGCCCCCGGGGTCCGCGCTCGGAGCAGGGCCGAAGGTCCGCCTTCGCCCCTGCGGTGGCCACGAGCGGGACGGGCCCACCGGCGGCGCCGCGCACCGGCGGGCCGGGCCGAACGCCCCTGCCTCGTTCCGGCCGGACCGGGACTTCGGACACTGCCCCCGGGCGCGCCGCGGCGGGAGGCTCCGGGCGTGGACGAGATGCGCTCCGACGTCACCGCGGACCGGCCGGTGGTGGTCCTCGACGACGGCGGGACCGCGGCCGGGCTCGCCGCCCAGCGGTGGGCCGCGGCCGAGGCCGCCCGCCACCGGCTCCCGCTGCGGCTGGTCGGGACCCGGGACGACCTCGCGGCGGCACGCACCCTGCACCGCCTTCGCCGCGAGTACCCGCGCCTGTCCGTGCACCTGACGGGGCTCTCCGCCGCGCCGGCCGAGGCCCTGGGCCCGCTCACCGCGAAGGCGTCGCTGCTCGTCCTGCCCGCGCCGGCACCCGCCGCCGTCCTCGCCGCCACCTGCTGTCCGACGGCCGTCGTCCCGGCCGGCGAGCCCGTCCGCGGCCGGGTGGTCGTGGGCGTCGCACCGTGGACGCGCGAGGACGTGCTGCGGCGGGCGGTGGAGGAGGCCCTCGCCCGGGACGCGGTGCTGGTCGCCGCGCGCGCCTGGAGCAGCAGGCTCGTCGACCTGGGCCGGGTCCTGCCGGCCGGGCTGACCCGGTGGGACCGCGCGGCGGCGCGGGCCGAGCGCGAGCTCGCCGACACGCTCGCCCCGTGGCGGGACCGTCCCGGGCTGCGGCTGCACCCCGTCGTCGTCCGGGACGACGCCGCACCCCTGCTCGTCATGCTGTCGGCCGAGGCCGAACTGCTCGTCCTGGGCCGGTCGGCGCGGGGTGCGGCCACGGGGACGGTCGCCGGCGCCGCCACGGCCGAGGTCCTCGCGGCGGCCCGGTGCCCCGTGCTGGTCGTGCCGGAGCGACCACCGACCCTGCCGGCCCGGGACTCGCGTACCTGTGCCGACGCGCCGCACCGGTCGACGCTCGACGCATGAAGAACCTGACCGTCGGCGACGTCATGACCACGGCGGTGCTGACCGCCCGTCCCGCGATGCCGCTCAAGGAGGCCGCGCGGGTGCTGCACGACCGGCACATCAGTGCGCTGCCGGTGCTCGACGAGGACGACCGGCTCGTCGGGATCGTCTCCGAACGCGACGTCCTGCTCGCCCAGAGCGCCCCGATCCCCCGCGACGCGCACTGGTGGGAGGCGCCCGCGCGCCGCGACGAGCTGCGCCGCCGCTCCGGGGACACCGTCGGCCACGTGATGACGACCAAGGTGGTGACCACTGTCGCGGACGTGCCGCTCGCCCGCGCCGCGCGGCTGATGAACCGGCACGGGGTCAAGCGCCTGCCGGTCCTGGACGAGGCCGGCAGGCGCCTGGTCGGCGTGGTCAGCCGCACCGACCTGCTCCGCGCGTTCCTGCGCTCCGACGACGACATCCGCGCCGACGTGCGCGGCGAGGTCCTGGTCCACCTGTTGTGGCAGGACCCGACGGCCGTGGAGGTCGAGGTCGTCGACGGGGTGGTCTCGTTGACGGGCGAGCTGGGCGAGCGCAGTACGGCCGAGGCCGCCGAGCGCCTGGTCCGCCGCCTCGACGGGGTGGTCGACGTCGTCTCCCACCTGACCTGGCGGATCGACGACGGCGGTCTCGCCCGCCGCCGCTGAACCGGCGCCGGGCCGGCCGCCGTCAGCGACCCGCGGCCGGAACCGGGGCCACCGTCCCGGCCGCGGTGGGCACCGCGGTGAAGCGGGCCGTCTCCCCGGGGTGCAGGAGCCGGACGTCCTCGCCGCAGCCCACCCGGACCGGCCGACCCGGGCCCGGGGCGGCGGCGACCCGGACCTCGCGCCCGCTGACCCGCGCGTCGAGCGTGACGCCGCGGTACTCCACCGCGAACTCCAGCGCGCCGAAGCGGCTCGGCCAGTGCGGGTTGAACCACAGCGCGTCGGCCCACGTCTCCAGGCCCGCGAAGCAGCGCTGCAGCAGGTCGACCGAGCCGGCCATCGCGCCGAGGTGCACGCCCTCGGCGGTGGTGCCGCCCTGGACGTCGGCGAGGTCGCTGCGCAGCGCCCGCGCGAAGTGGTCGAGGGCGTCCTCGCGGTGCGCGCGGGCCAGCACCCAGGCGTGCACGAGGGCGCTGAGGGTGGAGCCGTGGGCGGTGCGGGCGAGGTGGTGGTCGATGGTGCGCGGGATGACCTCCGGCGGCAGGGCGTAGCCGAGCCCGCCGAGCAGCTCGCGCAGCTCGTCGGCGGAGAGCAGGTAGAAGAGCATGAGGGTGTCGGCCTGCTTGGAGACCTGGAAGTCGTCGACCGAGCGGCCCTCCGCCTCCAGGATCCGGTCGAGGCGCTGCAGGTCGCCGTACCGGCTCCGGTAGTCCGCCCAGTCCAGCTCCTCGAGCCGGCTCGCGCCGTGGAACTGCTCGAGCACGCCGTCGGCCCGGAACGGCACGTACATCCGCCGGCACAGGTCCTCCCAGTGCAGCAGCTCGGCCGGGGTGAGCCCGAGCCGCTCGACGAGCTCGGCGCGGCGGGTGCCGGGCAGCGCGGCGAGGGTGTCCCGGGCCCGGTGCCAGAGCCACACGGCCATGACGTTGGTGTAGGCGTTGTCGTCGATCCCCGGCTCGGCGGCGCCGGGATAGCGCGCGGAGTACTCGTCCGGCCCCATCACGCCCCTGATCCGGTAGCGGTCGAGCGCCGGGTCGTGCCGGGCGAGGTCGGCGAAGAACCGCGCGATCTCCAGCAGCACCTCGGCACCGTGCCCGGCGAGGAACTCCCGGTCGCCGGTGGCCTGGTAGTACTGCCAGACGTCGTAGGCCACGGCGAGGCCCACGTGCCGCTGCAGGTGGCTCGTGTCGGGCAGCCACCGGCCCGAGAGCGGGTTGAGGTGCACCCGCTGGCTCTCCTCCCGGCCGTCGCTGCCGGACTGCCAGGGATACATCGCCCCGCGCAGCCCGGCGGCCCGGGCGGCCCGGCGGGCGGCGTCCAGGCGCCGGGTGCGGTAGTACAGGAGCGACCGGGTCAGCTGCGGCATGCGCAGGGTCAGCACCGGGAGCACGAACAGCTCGTCCCAGAACACGTGCCCCCGGTAGGCCTCCCCGTGCAGGCCGCGTGCCGGGACGCCGGCGTCGAGATCGAGGTCGTGCGGCGACGCCGTCTGCAGCACGTGGAACAGCCCCAGCCGCAGCGTGCGCAGCGTCTCCGCGGTGGTGGCGGCGTGCTGGTCGCCGACGCCGTCGGTGAGGTCGACGCGGAACCGCCGCCAGAGCTGGTCCCAGGCCAGCTCGTGGCCGGCCAGCAGGGTCTGGAAGCCCGGCGCCTCGGCGAGCTGCTCGACGGCGGTCAGCGCGGGGTGCGACACCGCCACGTCGCGCGAGGTGACCAGGGCGACGATCTTCTCGACGGTCACCGCCCGGCCCTCGGCGACGTTCAGCTCCAGGTCGTGGGAGATCCGGCCGCGCTCGCGCAGGGTGCGGCGGGTGGCCCCGACTCCCCCGCCGTCGTCCACCCGGGTGCGCGCGGCCTGGGCCACCGTCAGTTCCGACTGCGTGGTCCGCGCGACGAGCAGGACCGTCTCGGGATCGACCTCCTCGCGGACGAGGACCCGCAGGTGCCGGGCGGCCATCTCCCGGTAGCGCGCCACGCCGGAGTTGGTCACCGTCCCGTCGAGCCCGGAGCGCACCCGCAGGCGCCCCGACCAGTTCTCGGGCGTGAGGACGGTCTGCAGTCCGGCCAGGTGCCGGCGGTCCAGGTGGACGAACCGGCGCTGGCGCAGCGCCGTCCGGCGGCCCGCGGCGTCGGCGAACCGCAGGACCCGGCTCAGCAATCCGCGCCGCAGGTCCAGGGTGACCCGGTGCTCGAGCAGGTGGGCGGGGTCGAGCGGGTCGATCCACTCCCCCTCGACCGCGACCCGCAGCACCAGCCAGTTCGGGAGGTTGACCATGCTCTCGGTCTCCACGCGGACGCCGCCGATCTCGTCCGTGAGCCGGTTGAAGAACCCGGCGGCGTACGTGCCCGGGTAGTGGGCGCCGCCGGCGCGGCTCTCCGGGGCCGCACCGCGCACCGCCTGGTACCCGTTGCCGAGGGTGCACAGTGCCTCGCGGCGGCCCTCGTCGGCGGGGTCGAACCCGTCGAGGACCAGGGTCCAGGCGTCCGGGCGACGCGTTCCGGCGGGCACCGCCGGGTCGGTCCCCGGGCCGCCCGTCACCGGGCCGCCCGTCCCCGGGCCGCCCGTCACCGGACCGCCCGTCCCCGGACCGGCGCTCACCGCCGGCTCTGTCCGTCCAGGCGCTCCAGCTCGACGAGCCGGGCGAGATCGGCCGTCGTGACCGTGCCCAGGGTCCGGCCGTGGTCGACGACGACGCCGAGGACGTCCGTCCCGGGCACGGGGCCCAGCCCGGCCAGGCGTTCGAGCGGGGTGTCGACGCCGACGACCCGCTCGCCCGGCAGCGCCCGGCCCGCCTCGCGGACGCGGGTGGTGGCGCGCCGGCCGGCCGGGAGCCGCGCCAGGTCGCGCACCGTCACCAGCCCCACCGGGTCGCCGTCGAGCCCCAGCACGAGGAAGGTGGTGTCACGGGACGGGCGCGCACGCAGCTCCGCGGCCAGTGCCTCGGCCGTCCACCCCGCCTGGGCGACGAACCCCGGCGGGTGCACGACCTCGGCGACGGTCCGGCCCGCCAGCGCGGCGGCGACCCGGCTGCCCGCCTGCTCGCTCGCCGCGGTGCGGCCCACGAACCATCCGACGGCGGCGAGCCACAGGCCGGACAGGTCACCTCGCCACACCAGCAGCAGGCCGACGAGCATCATCAGCAGGCCGAGGAACCGCCCGGCCGCGGCCGCGGCCCGGCGGCCCCGCTCCCGGTCGCCCGTGATCCCCCAGACCAGGCCCTCCAGCACCCGGCCGCCGTCGAGCGGGGCCGCCGGCAGCAGGTTGAACACGGCCAGCAGCACGTTGACCGAACCCAGCCAGCCGAGCGCGGCGACCACGACCGCGGGCCAGCCCTCGGCGCGGCCCAGCGCGGCGAGCGCGAGGAAGCCGCCGCCCAGCCCGGCCGAGACGACCGGGCCCGCCAGGGCGACGAGCGCGAGCGCCCGCGGGCCCCGCGGCCGGCCGACCATCTCCGAGATCCCGCCGATGATCCAGAGCGTGACCCGCCGGACGTCGACCCCGAAGCGGTGCGCCACGAGCACGTGCGCGAGCTCGTGCGCGGCGATGGTCACCATGAACAGCACCCCGGCGACGGCCGCGACGGCCCAGAGCACGCCGGACGGCGTCCCGGGCGCGGCGGGGGGCAGCACCCCGGCGGCGAGCAGCCAGGCCAGCAGGGCGACGACGACCAGCACCGACCAGTGCAGCCCCACCGGGACGCCGGCCACCCGCCCGACCGACAGCACCCCGGGCCGCGGCTCCTCCTCCCGCGACGCGGGACCGGGACCACCGGGTTCCGGCCGGCCGGCCGGCCCCACGGTCGGCCCGGGGCCGGTCGAGGGCGTGCTCGCGCGCATGGGCTCCTCCTCGGGCATCGGGGGCGACGCTACGAAACCGCCGGTGCGGCGATCAGGGGCGAAGGTCCCCGGGCACGGGGACGGCCCGCACCCGTGGTGCGGGACCCCGGTCCCCGTCCCGCCCGGCTACCGCGGCCGCCAGGGCCACGAGCCGGGCCAGCTCCGCGTCGGTCCCGGCGGCCAGGACGTCGAGGTCGTCGGCCGACTCGTCACCGGTCAGCCCGACCACCACGGCGTCGCGGTAGCTCAGGATCGAGACCCCGATCCGCACGGTGCTGGCGATCGGCACGTACGGGATGATCTCGACGAGCTCGCGGCCCAGGCCGTAGAGCGTCCGCCGGGGTCCGGGCACGTTCGTCGTGACGGTGACGACCGACCGTTGCGGCAGATGCGCGGCCAGCCGCACGACCGCTGCGACGAGCGGGAACGGTCCGAAGCGGGCCAGTCCGGTGAGGACCGCGCCCGCCTCGGCCTCGCCGACGCTCTTCAGTTCCGTCAGCTCGGCGCGCACGGCCGCGAACCGGCCCAGCGGGTCGGCCAGGTGCACCGGCAGGCGTGCGAGCAGCAGCGACACGCGGTTGTCCCGGATCCCCTCCTGGCCGGGCGCGCGCACCGACACCGGCACGAGCGAGCGCACCGAGGTCGGCAGCGGGACCTCGCCGCGCGCCAGCATCAGTTCCCGCAGCCCGCCGGTGACCGCGGCGAGGAGCACGTCGTTGACCGTGCCCCCGAGGGCGTGGCGCACCGCGCGGACGTCGGCCAGCCGGAGCCGGGTCCAGGTGAACCGGCGCGGCCGCGCGACCGGCCCGGTCAGCGATGACCGGGCCGCGGGGAGCAGGCTCCCGGCGAGGGCGAGCGAGCCGCGGGCCGCCGCGGCCAGGCGGGGCGGCCACCCCGCCGGGTGGCGCAGCATCCCGGCAGCGGCACGCAGCGAGGTCACCGGCAGCAGGCCCAGGTCACGGACGGCGGTGGCCGCCAGCGCGGCCGCCGACGGGGGCTCGCCCGGCCGCCAGTCGTCGGGGACCGGCGGCAGCGGCTCGGGCTCCTCGTCGAGCAGCACGCGGTAGAGGTCGGTGCCGGAGACGCCGTCGACCATGCAGTGGTGGACGGTCGAGATCAGTGCCCACCGCCGTCCGGCCAGGTTCTCGACGAGCCAGTACCGCCACAGCGGTCGGTCCCGGTCGAGTCGGGTCGCCATGACCCGCGCCATCAACCCGCGCAGCTCCGCGTCGCCCCCCGGCGACGGGAGCGCGGTCCGGACGAGGTGGTGGTCGATATCGAAGTGCGGGTCGTCGATCCACACCGGCGGGCCCAGGTCGAACGGCACCCGGACGGCGCGTTGCCGGTAGCGCGGGACCAGCGGCAACCGCCCCGCGAGGTGCGCGCGGAACGCGGCGTAGCCCGGAGGCGGGCCCTCGAAGACCGCGATCGAGGCGATCGCCAGCGACGCCGCGGGCTCGGCGTCCTCGGCCTGCAGGAACGCCGCGTCGAGCGGCGTCATCCGGTCCGGGCTCACAGCGCGCGCTTCAGGATCTTGTCGCTGGCCCCCTTGGGCAGCGAGTCGCGGAACTCCACCGACCGGGGGTACGTGTCGGAGGCGACCCGCTCCCGCACGTACTCGATCAGCTCGGCATCCGTCGCGCGGTGCCCCGGCCGCAGCGCGACCACCGCCCTGACCTCCTGCCCCAACCGGCGGTCCGGCACCCCGACCACCGCCGCCTCGCGCACCGCCGGGTGCGTGTAGAGCACGTCCTCCACCTCGCGCGGGTAGACGTTGTAGCCGCCCCGGATGATCAGGTCCTTCTTCCGGTCGACGACGAAGACGAACCCGTCGGAGTCGGCGCTGATGGTGAAGGTCGTCGTGGAGGCGGTCTCGGTGAGCCCGTAGCCCTCCAGCACGGTCACGCCGAACTCGCGCTCGAACGCGTCGAGCACCTCGGCCGGGATCGGCGCGCCGCCGGACACGCCGACGCGCAACGACGACAGGTCGCGGCGGTGCCGGTCGGGGTGCTCGAGCAGCGCCACGTACATCGTGGGCACGCCCTCGAACACGGTGACCCGGTCACGCTCGATCACCTCCAGCGCCTTGCCGGGCTCGAAGCGGGGGATCCGCGTCATGGTCGCGGCGAACCGCACGCAGACGTGCAGCTGGCTGGACAGGGCGTAGACGGGGAACAGCGGCGGTGGGCGGGCGCCGCCTCGCGCACCGTCGTCGCCAGGTTCAGGCCCATGTCCGTCCTCCTCGTCGGTGGGCTGGGTGAGGGTGCGCACCCCTCGCGTCAGGGCGCCGCCGCGGGGACGGGCGCGGACGTACCGAGGGCCTCGGCGACCTCGGCCCCGAAGGCGCGGACGAGCCGGCCCGCGTCGCCGACCAGGCGCCCGTCCGTGCCGAAGCCGGTGAAGACCTGCCCGGCGTAGCTGAACATGCAGACGGTCAGCCCCTGGTCGCCGCTGCACGGCGCCCACCCCACGCTCCCGGTCACCGGCGCCCCGGCCAGGGTCATCGGGACGGGCGGGCCCGGCACGGTGGTCAGCACACCGACCGCCTTGTCGGCGAAGAACCGGGCGACGGGCACCCCGACCGCCGCGGGCGTGCTTCCGACCAGGCGCTGCGTCGCCGCGGTGAGCCAGGGCTCCCAGGAGTGCCGGATGCGGTCGTTGCGCGCGTGCACCTCGGCGAGCCGGGCGGCGAACGGGCCGTACGTCGGCAGCACCGCCAGGACCAGTGAGAAGTGGTTCCCGAGCGCCGCCGGCGGCGCCGGGTCGTACGGCTCGAGATTGACCGGGACCATCCACGCCAGGTCCGCGGGTGCCCCGCCGCGGGCGTCGAGCACCCGCCGGACGGCGCCGCCGACCAGGGCGAGCAGGACGTCGTTGACGGTGGCGCCGTGGCGATGGGCGAGGTCGGCGAGCGCGGCGAGCGGCACCGGGTCGCCCCAGGCGGCGTGCTTCGCCGGGCCCGGAGAGCCCGTCCACGCCGTGCAGGGGTTGGACCAGGCGAGCAGCTTCACCAGGCTGCCCACGCTGTGCAGCGCGGTGCGGGCGAGCTCACCGGCGGCGCCCACCGCGCGTCGCGGGTCCAGCAACGCGGCGGGTGAGGGGGCCCCGCTCATGTGGGTGGCAGGCGGGGTGAGCGCGGCGGCGTCGCCCGGGTGGGCCGGGTCGAGCAGCTCGACCATGAGCCGGGTGAGCCGGATGCCGTCGGTGATGCTGTGGTGGACCTGCAGGACGACCGCGCTCCCGGACCCGTGCGGCAGCAGGTGCACCCGCCACAGGGGGTGCCTGCGATCGAACTCCGCCGACCGCAGATCGCCCACGAACCGCTGCAGGTCGTGCTCGGCGGCGTCGGCCCGGCGGTCGACGTGCAGATGGCGGTCGAGGTCGAAGTGCGGGTCCTCCTCCCACACCGCCGGCAGCGGCCACGGCGGCAGGACCGGCCGGCACCGCAGGACCGGGTACCGCCGGAGCATCCGCCCGGTGATCAGGGCCCGGAGCCGGCCCGGGTCGACGGGGGTGGCGGTCCAGGTCGCGGACACGACCGAGAGGACGTTCTCGGGCCGGTCGAGTCGCAGCCAGACCCTGTCGTCCGCCGGCATGGGGATCCACAGCACGAGGTCCACGATCGCCGGGCCGCGCACGCGGACACAGGGCACAAGGGCTCCCTCCGACCTGTCGCCGCCCGGTCAGTCCTCGGGAAGGGGCGGGCAGCACCAGGACGGGATGCCCGTCGCCCGGCGGCGCCGCCCGCAGGACGACCCGGCCCGCCGCGGTCAGACCGGTGGCCGCGAGGGCGCGGCCGACATCGGTGGCGTAGAGCGGCCACGCGGGCGGGTGCTCGTGCGGACCCGGCGGGCGGGCGGGGAAGGGCGTGCCCGGCACCCAGGCGTCCGTTCCGGCTGCGCTCGCGGAGGGGATGGCGCTCACGACGACCTCTCACCGATCGGGGCCCCGACCGTCCGCGTACGCGGATCCGGTGCTCCCGGTCACATCTCGGTCGTCGGTGCCGGACGGTCGGGTGCGGGTCCTCCGGCCCTGCCGTGGGGAGGCCGACACCGACAGGGTGACGGATCGGACCTTCGGGCCCTCCGCGAACCCGCGAGATCCACCGGACCCGAGACCCCGCCGACCGAGACCCCGCCGACCGAGACCCCGCCGACCGAGACCCCGCCGAGGTGCCCGCCGTGACCGACCCGACCGCCCCCGCCACCCCCGCCGAGGAGGCCGCCCGCGCGCTCGTCGTCGACGTGCTCGCCGGGATCGCCCCCGGCCCCGAGCTCGACGGGCTCCGCCCCGGCGACGACCTGCGGGAGACCCTCGGGCTCGACTCCCTCGACTTCCGGAACCTCGTCGTCGGGGTGTCCGGGCGGACCGGTCGGCGGATCGAGGAGGACGACTACGAGCGCCTGACCGATCTCGCCGGATGGGTGCGGCTGCTCACCACCGGCTGAGGTACCTGGACGTCGGCTACCGCACCGGGCTGACCCGGCTCGCGATCGTCACCGTGGTGCCCTCGGACCTGCCGTCGATCGTCATCTCGGCGACCAGGGCGCGGATGAGGAACAAGCCGTGCCCGGGCCGCAACCGCTCCGCCGGCTCGCGCCACCGGCCGTCGTCGGAGACCACCAGGTGGACGCGGCGGAACCCGTGCGGGCCGGGGCCCACCTCGGCCCGCACCCGCACGAGCCCGGGATGGTCGTAGGTGTCCGGGCCGACGCCGTACCCGTGCTGGATGCTGTTGGTCACGGCCTCGCTGACCACGAGGACCAGCTCGTCGGCGTGGGCCGGGGGCCAGGCGTGGTCGACCAGCCAGGCGGCGAGCTCGTCACGGGCGATCGAGGCGGACACCAGGTCGGCGCGCAACGACAGCTCCAGCACGGTGGGCCCGTGCGACCCGAACCCGTTGACCCGCGGGTGCCGGCGGCCGGAGGCCTGCTCGTCCTGCTCGGAGGGGGGAGCCATGGCCGCCGATCACCTCGCTTCTGCTGTGCTCGGGCCCTCCGCGGGCACGTGCTGCCGCGTCATCCGGCGTCGCGGAGGGCGGCCTCGACGTCGTGGTAGAGCGCCAGCACCCCGTCCAGGCCGACGATCTCGATCGGCCTGATCACCGGCCGGCTGTAGTCGACGACGACCCGCAGCGGCCGGGCACCGCGATGGTGCACGGCCTCGTCGGCGCTGTCGGTGAGCGCCCGCAGCCCGGGGGAACCGAGGAACTCCACGGCCGTGAGGTCCAGCACCAGCACCCGGCCGTCCAGGGAGTCGAACGCCGCCCGCAGGGACTCCCGCAGCCGGGGCACGGTCAGCGCGTCGACCGCGCCCTCGACGGTCACGACGAGCGCGTCGCCGCCCTCCCGGGCGTGCACGGTCATCAACTGCTCGCTGGTCGGCCGGACGGGGGCCGTTCCCCCACCACCCCCGCCGTCGGGCGTGCGTTCGTCACCGGCAGGTATCACGCGGCGAACCCTACAGGCCGGTACCCGCCCCGCTCTGCGACCCGAACGCACCGGCTGTCGGCCGGGCGAACGAACGTTTGGGAGCGTCCGTCCGTGGTCATCCGGTGTCGTGCCGCCCCCCTGCGCGTCCTTCTGGCTGGCGCCGGACGTGGCCTCGGCATCACTGACGCGCGAACGGGTCCGGTCCTGGCTCGACGACCACGGTTGGCCGCCGGACGAGGCCCACGACCTGGTCTACGCGGTGAGCGAGGCCGTCACGAACGCCGCCGAGCACGCGTTCCGCACCCCGCCGCCACGGCCGCGGCCCGACCCCCCGTCGATCTGGGTGGACTGCCGGCTGCACGAGCACGACGACGGCCGGGAGGTCCGCATCGTGATCAGGGACAACGGCTGCTGGAAACCCGCCGACGCCGACCGCGGCTTCCGTGGCCACGGGCTCACCCTGAGCGGTGCCTTCGTCGACACCTTCCGGCTCGCCACCGGCGTCGCCGGGACGACCGTCGAGCTCACGGGCCGGATCACGGCGGCGTACCCCGGGCGGCCGCGCCGGCGCCCTCGCGGCTGAGGGCACCGGCGCCGCCCCGCCACCGGGGACCGACCACCGCGACGGGGCAGTGCGCGAGGAGCACGACGCGGCGGGCGACCTCACCCAGCGCGACCGTGCCGCGACCCCGGCGGCCGCGTGCGCCCACGACCACGAGCCGGGCCCCGCGGGAGGCCTCGGCCAGCGCGGCCTCCGGCCGGTCCCGGGCGACGGTGTGCCGGATCTCCACCTCGGGGAACGCGCCGGCCCAGCGGTCCACCCGCGCGTCGATCGCCGCCCGGACGTCGGGGGCGAAGGCGGCGAAGTCCACGGACGGCGCGAGGTACGGGTCGAGCGGTGTGTCGCTCCAGGCGTGCACCACCTCCAGTGGCACCCCGCGGTCGCGGGCCTCCCCGAGGGCGAAGCGGAGCGCCGCGTCGCCGTCGTCCGAACCGTCGATCCCGACCACGACGCGGGCGCCCCCCGGCGCCGGCCCGACGCGCTCCACGAACACCAGCGGGCAGCTGCTGCGCGCGGCCAGCGCCAGCCCCAGGAGCGACCCGGACCAGCCGCCGACCGGGCCGCCGACGACCAGCAGGTCCGAGTCGTCCGACATCCGGCCGAGCACCTCCCCGGGCGCGCCCTCGAGCACCTGCCGGACGATCCGTGCCCCCGGCAGCAGGTAGCCGGCGTGCTGGGCGGCCCGGTCGACGTGCCGCCCGGCGGCTTCCCGCAACAGCGACCGGCTGCGCTGCGCCGCGTCGGCCGCCTCGGGGTGACCGTTCTCGTCCGCCCGCCACTCGACGACCTCCACCAGCCGCAGCACCGCCCCGCGGCGGTCCGCCTCGTGGGCCGCCCAGGTGGCGGCGTCGATCGCCGCGCGCGAGCCGTCGATGCCGACGACCACCGTCGGGGCGGGCACCTGCGCCGGATCCCGGTAGCGGGGGTCGGGGTGCACGGCCTCGCCCTGTGCCGGGTCGTGTCGGTGGTCCACCATGGTCGCCTCCGTCCGTCCCCCCGAGGATGCGGCGCCCGCCCGCCACCGCGCCGCGGCGCATGGGCCCGACGTCGCGGGGACCTTGGGCCGGACCCCGGCCCCGGCCCGCCGCGCCCTCCGTCCCGGCCGCCCGGGCCCTGCGACCCTGCCGCACCCGGGGCTCGCGGGCCCACCCTGGGTGCGACGTCGCGGTAGCCGACCCCGACCAGACCGGAGAAGACGATGATCCTGCTCGACCATCCCGCCCTCGCCGGTGTGGACACCCTGGTGCTGCTCGACGAGGGGGCCGACGCACCGGGCGGCCGCCGACCTCCCGGGTGGGTCCGGCGCTGGGTCGACGGCTCCGCGCCGGTGGTGGAGGCCGCCCCGGGCAGCGACGTGGCGGCCGCGGTGACGGAGGCCGGCCGGACGCGCCGCGCGGCGGTCCTGCTGCTGCGGCGCGACACCACGCAGCCGCCGCGCCGGATCGTGGTCGCCGTGCAGGAGCACGCCGCCGACCGGCCCGTCGTCGACGCGGCGGTGTCCGCGGCCGCGGCCTGTCGCGCCCGGCTGCGGGTCGTGCACGCCGTACCGCGCTCCTTCGGCGAACGCAGCGTCGGCCTGGCCGAGGCGGTGGAGCGCGGGCGACGACTGGTGAGCTCGGTCGGCACCGCCGAGGAGCCGGGTGTGGCGGTCAGCCGGGACCTGGTCCGGGCATGGCCGCACGAGGTCCTCGACGAGACCCTCGACGCCGACCTGCTGGTCGTCGGCGGTCCCCGGCCGGAGGGCCCCACCGACCTCGGGCTCACCGCCCGCGCCGCGGTCGTGCACGCACCCTGCTCCGTGCTGGTCGTGCCGCGCGCGGGCTGATCCGCGGCCCGCACGGGAGCAGGAGCGGGCGTGCCCCGCACCCGTGAGGTCCGATCACCCAGCGTCGTCGACGACGGTCTCAGCGTCTTCTCAATTCACCCGTCTAGGCTCCCGGGCCGTGACTCGGTCGTCGGCGCCGCGCGGTGCGGGGTCGACGCCTGCCGGGCACGGCGCGCGCCGTGTCCCGGGAGGGCGGTCCTCCTTCCGCTGGTCGGCGCTGGCGCTCGTCCTGGGTGGGTTGCTGGCACTGTGCTGCTGCCTGGACACCACGGCGGCGCACTCGGCCCGCGGGGGCCTCCGGCCACCGGCACCGCTGCGGGTGTTCTGCCGTTCGGCGAGGTGCCCGGCGACGCGCACGTCTTCGGCGGGTCCGCGCGAGTGGTTCACGCGTCCGCGCAGCGCGAACGGGCCGAGCCGTCGGAGACGTGTGCGCCCCTGCCTCGACCGTGCCCACGTGCACGCCGGCGCAGTACCGCGCCCCGCTCGGCGCCACCGGCGCCGTCGTGCTCCCGGTGGTCGTGGTCGTGCCGGCCCTCGCGCACTCGGCACCGGTCCCGTCCGTCCTCGGCGTCCCACCGCCGGCCCCGTCGCCCGACCGGCTCTGTGTGATGCGGACGTAGGCCGGCTCACCGGTCCCGCCCGATCCCCGTGCGACGCCCGCACCGGCACCGGCCCACGCCGCCGCGCCGGCTGTCGGCTCGCTCCACCCTTCGCCGGGGACGCCCCGCGTCCCCGCCTTCGGCCTCGGCAAGGTGACCGAGCTGTGTCTTCCCCCGACCGTGTCGACCCACGGCACGCAACGTCCGCCAGCCGACCTGTCGTCGTGGCGGCCGGTGCGGCGGTGGCCGTCCTGCTCGGGGCCCAGGCCCTGTCCGTGTTCGCCCAGTCGCTGCACGACCGCGCAGGAGTGTTCGGCACCTGCGCGATCGAGCTCGACGCCGTCTCCGCGGCCACGGACCTCGCCGTCGTCAGCACGACCAGCCGCACCGTCGAGGACGGGGTCACGAACAGCTGCCAGGAGCCCCGACAACGCGGACCAGGTGCGCTCACCGGAGCAGGACGGGTGTGCGGTGTGGGACCTCGCCGGGTGAGCGGCCCGTGGCGGGTCCGGCCCGCCCCGCTCGCTAACGGACGACCACCGTGGCCATCATCCCGGCGTCCTCGTGGTCGAGGATGTGACAGTGGTAGACCGTGCGGCCGGTGTGGGCGGTGAACGGGATGCGCAGCCGCACCCACCCGCCCGCCGGCACGAGCACCACGTCCTGCGGCACCCCCGTCGTCGGGCCGCCGTCGCTCGCGGCGACCACCGTGAACGGCCAGACGTGCAGGTGGAAGGGGTGCGCGAGCGGGCCGGTGTTGGACACGGTCCACTCCTCGACCGTGCCGGCGGCGACGATCTGGTCGTCGCGGTCCGGGTCGTAGGAACGGCCGTCGACCGTGAAGCTCATCGGAAGCGCGTCGTCGCCGCCGTCGGCGGGCCCGCCGCGCACCATCCCGGCCGGGCCCATCCGGAAGGCCGTCGAGCGGGTGGCGGTCGCCGGGCCGGGCGCGGGCTCGGCGGGCAGCCGGGAGGGCAGCGGGGACACCACGGCGGCCGCGCCGTCGACCGCCATCGTCGCGAGCGCGACCGGTCCCGTCGCCGCCGGTGGCGCCCCTGCGCGGCCGCCCATGGCCGCGCCGCGGTCGTAGGGATCGGCGAACAGGGTGAACCGGCCGGGGCGGTCGGGCTGCACGACGACGTCGGCGCGGTTGCCCGGGGCGAGCACCAGCCGCTCCCGAGGCACCGGGGCGGGCAGGAACGCACCGTCCTGGGCGATCTGCGCCGGCGTGTGGCCCTCGAGCCGGAGGGCGAGCACCCGCGAGGTGCAGGCGTTCACCAGGCGCCAGCGCTGGGCACGGCCGGGGGCCGCGGGCACCACCGGCCGGTACTGGCCGTTGACCAGCACCAGGTCTCCTTCGCGGCCGCGCATCCGCTCGACCGGCGCGGCCGGCGCGACGGTGCCGTCGGCGGCGAGGGTGATGTCGGTGACGAGCAGGACCCGGTCGTCGTCGACGGGCAGGTCCGGACCGCCGTCGACGAGCACGGCGCCGGCGAGACCGCCGAAGAGCTGGTCGGCCACGGTGCCGTGGTGGTGCGGGTGGTACCAGTGCGTGCCCGGCGGGTGGTCGGGCGGCACCGGGATCCGGTAGTCGAGGGAGGCGCCGGGGTCGATGCGGAGGAACGGGTTGTCGGCGTTGCCCTCCGGGGAGACCCGCAGGCCGTGGGTGTGCAGGTTGGTGGGCTGGTCGAGGTGGTTGACCAGCCGCACGGCCAGCTCGTCACCGGGGCGGACCCGCAGGGTCGGCCCCGGTGAGGAACCGTCGAACCCGAGCGCACGGGTGTCCCGGCCGGCCACGCGGGCTCCCGCCGCCGCGACCAGCTCGATCGCGAGGCGCCCGTCCCGGCTCACCCTCTCCGGCGGCCGGGCCAGCTCCTCACCGCTCGCCCCGGGCACCAGGACCTCGCCGGGTACGGCGTCGCCGGCGGGACCGGAGGTCGCCGCGGCCACCCACCCGGCCGCACCGGCGACCAGGGCGACGGCCCCGGTACCGCCGAGCACGAGGGCCCTCCGACGGGTCAGCTGCCGGGTCATCCGGGCACGTCTCCCCCGCTCACTCGGTCGGTCCGGCGGGCCCGACTACCCGGGCAGGTCGGACCGCGTCCGTGCGGTGAGGGTGTCCAGCCGGCGGCGGTACTCGTCGTCGTCGATCTCGCCCCGGGCGTACCGCTCGGCGAGCAGCTGTTCGGGAGCCGACCGCTCCGGAGGCGTGGGAGTGGTCCGGACGTGGCGGACGGCGCGGATGCCCACGACGATCGCCGTGATCACCAACGCCCAGAACACCACGGTGCTGAAGGCCATCAGGGCGTAGCCCCAACCACCCATGTGGGTGCCCCACCAGAACATGATCGGTCGTCCTTCCGCCTCGGTCGGCGCAGGGAGCCACCGACCCCGTCAGGTTGCCTCGTCGGGGCCGGCTCGCGCAGGGGACAAGGGCCCCGGGCCCGGCGGCGAAGGTCCCCGCCGCCGGGCCCGGGTGGGCGCCCGCTCAGCGCGCGGTCAGCGCGCGGCGGGCGTGAACCGCCGGAGCCGCAGGCTGTTGCCCACGACGAACGCCGAGCTGACCGCCATCGCGGCGCCGGCCAGCATCGGGTTGAGCAGGCCGAGGGCGGCCAGGGGCAGGGCGGCGACGTTGTAGGCGAACGCCCAGAACAGGTTGCCCTTGATCGTGGCGAGGGTGCGCCGCGACAGCCGGATCGCGTCGGCCGCCGTGCGCAGGTCGCCCCGGACGAGGGTGATGTCGGCGGCCTCGATCGCGACGTCGGTGCCGGTCCCCATGGCCAGGCCGAGGTCGGCCTGCGCGAGCGCGGCGGCGTCGTTGACCCCGTCGCCGACCATGGCCACGACCCGCCCGCGGGCCTGCAGGTCCTCGACGACCTTCAGCTTGTCGGCGGGCAGCACCTCGGCGATCACCGTCTCCGGGCCGGGCTCGATGCCGACGTCCCGGGCCACGGCCTCGGCCGAGGCCCGGTTGTCCCCGGTGAGCAGGATCGGGGTGAGCCCGAGCCCGCGCAGCCGGGCGATCGCCTCGGCCGAGGTGTCCTTGACGGTGTCGGCGACCACCAGTACCGCGCGGGCCCGGCCGTCCCAGGCGACCGCGACGGCGGTGCGGCCGTCGGCGGCCTCCGCCCGCACCGCCCGGTCCAGGTCCTCGGGCAGCGGCTGGCTCCACTCCTGCAGCAGCCGCGGCCGCCCGACGAGCACGGCGTGCCCGTCCACCACGCCCTGCACACCGAGGCCCTCGTGGTTGGCGAACTCCGCGACGTCGGGGAGCTCGCCGATCCGGTCGCGGGCGGCACGGGCGATCGCGGCGGCGACGGGGTGCTCGGAGGCGTTCTCCAGGGCCCCGGCGAGCCGCAGCACCTCGTCCTCGCTGGTCCCGTCGGCGGCGTGGACCGCGGTGAGCGACATGCGGCCGGTGGTGACGGTGCCGGTCTTGTCGAGCAGGATCGCGTCGACCCGGCGGGTGGACTCGAGGACCTCGGGACCCTTGATCAGGATCCCGAGCTGGGCGCCGCGGCCCGTGCCGACCAGCAGCGCGGTCGGGGTCGCGAGCCCGAGCGCACAGGGGCAGGCGATGATCAGGACGGCCACCGCGGCGGTGAACGCGGCCGCGGCGCCGGCGCCGGTACCCAGCCAGAAGCCGAGGGTGACCGCGGCCAGGGCGATCACGACCGGGACGAACACCCCGGAGATCCGGTCGGCGAGCCGCTGGACGGCCGCCTTGCCGGCCTGCGCGTCCTCGACCAGCCTGGCCATCTGGGCCAGCTGGGTGTCGGAGCCGACACGGCGGACCAGGACCACCAGCCGTCCGCCGGCGTTGACCGTGGCGCCGACGACCTCGTCCCCGGCCGCGACCTCGACCGGCACGGACTCCCCGGTGAGCATCGACGCGTCGATCGCGGAGCTGCCCTCGACCACGGTGCCGTCGGTGGCGATCTTCTCCCCGGGCCGGACCACGAACCGGTCGCCGACGACCAGCTGCGCGACCGGGATCCGCACCTCGCCGTCGCCGCGCAGCACCGCGACGTCCTTGGCGCCGAGCTCGAGCAGCGCGCGCAGGGCGGCGCCGGCGCCGCGCTTGGAGCGGGCCTCGAAGTAGCGCCCCGCCAGGATGAACGTGGTCACCCCGGCGGCGACCTCGAGGTAGATGTTGCCCGCCCCGTCCGAGGGGCTGACCGTCAGCTCGAACGGGTGGGTCATGCCGGGCATCCCGGCGGTGCCGAAGAGCAGCGCGTACAGCGACCACGCGAAGGCCGCGAGGGTGCCCAGCGAGATCAGCGTGTCCATGGTGGCGGCGCCGTGGCGCAGGTTCGCCCACGTGGCCCGGTGGAAGGGCAGCGCCCCCCACACGACGACCGGCGCGGCCAGGGCGAGCGAGATCCACTGCCAGTAGGTGAACTGCAGCGCCGGGATCATCGCCAGCGCGACGACCGGCACGGACAGCACGATCGACACCAGCAGCCGCTGCCGGGCGGCGCACAGCTCGGCGGACTCCTCGCCCGTCTCGCCGTCGGGACGGTCGGGACCGGCGGACGGGGCCGGGGGTTCGGGCAGCCGGGCCCGGTAGCCCGCGGCCTCCACCGTGGCGACGAGCTCGTCCGCGGCGATCCCGTCCGGAGCGGTGACCCTCGCCTTCTCGGTGGCGTAGTTGACCGTGGCGGTCACACCGTCGAGCTTGTTGAGCTTGCGCTCGATGCGGTGGGCGCACGACGCGCAGGTCATGCCGCTGATCACGAGCTCGACGTCGGTCACCGTGCCGGTCCCGGTGGCCGGTACGGAGGTGTGGCTGGTCGTGGACATCAGTGCCCCCCTCCCGCTGTGTCGGCGTGGGTGTCGGTGTGCGGGGTGCCGACCGCTCCGGCCGTTCCCCCGGGCGCCGCGCTCGCCGGACCGGCGGACACGGTGAACTCCGCGGTACGGACGGTGCCCTCGTGCCGGAAGTCGAGGAAGAGCCGGTAGTCCCCCGTCGAGGGCACCTCGACGAAGAACCGGACCTGCGGTCCTGCGGCGGTCCGCCCGTCGCCGGGGCTGCCGTCGGGGTGGACGTGCAGGTAGGCGAGATCGGACGAGCGCAGGGCGACCAGGTGTCCGTACGCGCCCAGGTAGGGCTGCAGGTCGGTGACCGGCGCACCCTCCTTCGTGACGGTCGGCGTGAGCGGGGAGGACCGCCCGGCGGTGAGCTCGCCGTCGAGGCGGACCTCGTAGCCGTCGACCTGCGCGACGCGGCCGGTCCGGTGGCCGACCGGGTCGTCGGGGCCGGCCGCGGACAGGTCCACGCCCAGGGTCGTCGCCGGTCCGCCGGTCGGGGTGAAGTCGGCGAAGGCCCGGTAGACCCCACCCGCGGGAACGTCGAGGGGGGTGCGCCAGGTGCCGTCGGCGTCCATGGTCGGGTGCAGGTGCTGGAACCCGGTGAGGTCACGGCGCACCACGATCAGGTGCAGCCGCTTGGTGTGCTCCTCGTCGAACGCGGTGACGGTGGCTCCGTCCGGGCCGGTGATGCGGAAGGCGAGATCGCCGGTGGTTCCCGCGGTCAGCGTCGAGGCGGTGGGCGTGAGGGTGTAGCCGCCCCTGCTCGACGCCAGCCCGGCGGGCTGGTCCGCGGTCTCCGGGACGGCGCCGCTGTGAGTGTCCCCGGCGTCCCCGTCGGCGCTGCCGCCGAGGGTGCCCGCGGGAGCGGCCGGAGCCGCGGCGGGGCCGGACAGGGGACCGACAGCGGATCCGGTCGCGTACGCCCCGAG
This sequence comes from Pseudonocardia oceanicola, assembly GCF_047200735.1. Taxonomy (NCBI): domain Bacteria; kingdom Bacillati; phylum Actinomycetota; class Actinomycetes; order Pseudonocardiales; family Pseudonocardiaceae; genus Pseudonocardia; species Pseudonocardia oceanicola. The sequence goes on along the minus strand of NZ_JBJZON010000004.1, from coordinate 138,851 downwards.
AGCGAGCAGGGCGAGCGCCGCGCCGTAGGCGGAGAGCTTCGCGAAAGTGTTCATGATCGTCGCGCGCTCAGGACCTGACCAGGCGGGCGATCGCGGCGCTGGCCTCGGCGACCTTCTGCTCGGCGACCATGCCGCCCTCGGCGACCGCGTCGGTGACGCAGTGCTTGAGGTGCTCGTCCAGCAGGTTGAGCGCCACGGCCTCGAGCGCCTTGTTCACGGCGGAGATCTGGGTCAGGACGTCGATGCAGTACTTGTCCGACTCGATCATCTTCGTGATGCCCCGCACCTGGCCCTCGATGCGGCGCATCCGCTTGAGGTGCGAATCCTTGGTGTCGGCGTATCCGTTCACTGCGTCCTCCTCGTGAGCGCTACGGCAACCATACCCTAGGGGGGTACCGTAGCGAGAGCCCCGTCTCCACACGCGCGCGGAATGCGTGACAAGTCCGCCGTCGAGGATTCGTCCGCGCCCGATCGGGAAGGAAGGCCTTCGGGTGTCCACTGCGCCCCGTCGGGGTGCACGGAGTGGACAGGCCGAGCGGGATACCCCAGTATGCCCATGCCGGGTAGGGGTATGACAGGACCGAGGTCTCGGAGGTGAGGATGAGCGAGTTCGTGCCGGTACTGCTCGCCCTCGGCGCGGTACTCGTCCTCGTCGCCGCGCTCCACGCGGTCGCGGCGCTCACCGCGACCGCACGGGCGGCGACGGCGGTCCTCCCGTTCGCGGGCGGACTCCCGCCGGCGCAGCACGCCTTCTCCCGGTTCCACGTGCGCTGGTACCCGGTGACCATGGTGTTCCTGGCCTTCGACATGGAGATGGTCTTCATGTACCCGTGGACGCTGGTGGTGTCCCGCGTCGGGCCCTCCGCGGTGATCGAGATGTTCGTCTTCCTCGGCATCCTGGTGGCGGGGGTCGTCTACGCCTGGCGCGAGGGCGCGCTGCGATGGACCTGAGGACCCGGCTACGGCGGTACGCGGCCGGGCGACCGCACGTGCTGATCGTCGCCGCCCGCGGCGGGACGGCCGTGCGCCTGGCCGTCGAGGCCGAGCTCGCCCGGCGCGACTGGCCGCTCGCCGCCACCCCGGCCGACGCGGACGTGCTGCTCGTCGCCGGAACTCCCGGTCGCGAGCTGGCCGACGCGGTCTCGGACATCTGGGCGGCGATCCCGCAGCCCCGTACCTACGCCGCGGCGCCCCGTCTCCACGACCTCGGGACCACTCTGGACCGGGCTGCGGCCGACCTCGTCGCGGGGGACTCGGCCGGCGGTCCGCCCTCCTCGCGAACGGCACCCGACCACACGGCGGACGAGCACGGGCAGGCCGACCGGTCCCGGAACGCCGACCAGGGCGATCACGGCGACCACGACGACGAGCACGGCGTCGACCAGAACGACGACCAGAACGACGACGAGGGGCACGACGACGAGGGGCACGACGACGAGGGGCACGACGACGAGGGGCACGACGACGAGGGGCACAGCGACGACCAGGACGACGAGGGGCACGACGACATGGAGATGCCCGGCGACCTGCCCATGGCCGACGTCGGCGAGGATCGCGACGGGTTGATGCTCGACCGGCTGCAGGTGGCGCTGGGCCCGGTCCTGCCGGACTGGCCGGCCGGGCTGGTGCTCGAGGTGGTCCTGCAGGGCGACGTCGTGCAGGAGGCGCGCGCCCGGCTCGTCGACGACCCGCTCGGCGATCCCTTCTGGACGCCCCGCCCCCCGGGCGACACCGAGCACGGCGACGTCGCGGACCCGGCGCGGCGGGCGGCCCGCGAGCTCGACGCCCTCGCCCGGTTCCTCGCGGTGGCGGGCTGGTCGGCACCCGCGGCCCGGGCCCGCCGGCTGCGCGACGGACTCCTCGCCGGGGATCCCCCGGATCCGGCCGTCACCTCGGCCGAGGCGCTGGTGCGGCAGGTGCGCCGCTCGCGGACCCTGTGCCGGATGCTGCGTGGCCTTCCCCACGTGCCCGCCCGGTTCGCGCTCCGCCTCGACGCCGTCGACGACGCGTGTGCGGCACTGCGCGAGCCCGCCACGCGGGCCGCCGCCGGCGTGTCGCCCCCGCCGGGGGGTGACCGGACCCGGCCGGAACTCGGGGAGCTGGAGCGCCTGCTGGTCGGCGCCGACCTCGCCGCGGCCCGCCTGCTCGTCGCGGCCGCCGACCCCGTCACCGAAGGCAGCACCGAAGGCAGCACCGACCGCAGTACCCACCCCGCCGCAGGAAGCACGGGCGGCATCGGTAACGGGCCCGCCCGGGACGACGCGCAGCGGGTCGGGCAGGGGGCCGTGTCGGGTGCCGGCGACCGGGAGGCACCGCACGGCGGGCAGCCGGAGAGGGGGCACGAGCATGGTTGAGCCGGTTCCGGTGCCGGCACCCACGGCGGCGCTGCCGTGGTGGTGGGCGCTGCTGGTGCCGGTGCTGCTCGTCGCGGTGGCAGGGGCCGTCGCGGCCGCCGACGCGGCAGTGACCGCGCGGGCGGCGGGTCGCCCGGACGGGCTCGCCGCACCGGCGCGGGAGGCGGCGCGGCTGCTGGTCGGGCAGCGCCGTCGCACGGTGGCGGCGGACCCGGTGCTGTGGCGGGCGGGGTCGGTGGTCCTGCCCGTGGCCGCCGTCCTGGCCGCGGTCGTGGTCCCGCTCGGCTCGCGGCCCGTCGCCGATCTCGGGATCGGGATCGTCTGGTTCAACGCCATGGAGGTCCTGGCCTGGGCCGCGGTGTGGCTGGCCGGGTGGGGGCCCAACAGCGTGCTGTCGCTGGTCGGCGGGTACCGGTTCGTCGCACAGGGGCTGGCCAACGAGCTGCCGCACATGTTCGCCCTCACCACCGCCGCGCTGGGCGCGCAGAGCCTGCGGGTCACCGACGTCGTGGCCGCGCAGCAGGACCTGTGGTTCGTGGTGATCATGCCGGTGGCGTTCGTGGTCTTCCTGGTCTCGGCGGCCGCGATGGCCTTCTGGGGGCCGTTCGACGCCCCGGTCGGCGGTGATCTCGCCGGCGGGGCGGCCGCGGAGCTGTCGGGGGTGGACCGGCTGCTGTTCCTCGGCGGCCGCTGGCTGCTGCTGACCGCCGCGGCGGCGATGGCGGTGCCGCTGTTCCTCGGCGGCGGTGCCGGGCCGCTGCTGCCCGCGTGGGCGTGGGTCGTGGTCAAGACCGGCGCGGTCCTGGCCCTCCTGGTGTGGGCACGGCGCCGGTTCCCGACGATCCGGATGGACCGCTGGACCGAGGTCTCGTGGATGGTGCTCGTGCCCCTGACGCTGGCCCAGGCGTTGGTGGTGGCCGTGGTCGTGCTCGTGCAGGGAGGCCTCTAGATGGTCGTGGCGTTCTGGGTGCTCGCCGTCGTCGCGGTGGTGTGCGGGTTCGGCGTGTTCCGCCTGAACTCGATGGCGCAGGTGACCTTCTCCCTCCTGGCCTCCTTCCTCGCCGTGGCCGGGCTGGTGGTGCTGCTCGGGCTCGGCTACCTGGGCGCGGTCATCGTGCTCATGATGGTGATCGAGATGGTCGTCATGGCCGTCTTCATGATCATGTACATGATGAACCCGGCCGGGCTCATGCCCATGGCGATGTACCACAACAAGCCCGGGGCGATGACGATCTCGGTGGGCACCTTCGTGCTGCTCGCCGCGGGGATCCTGCTCGTCGACTGGCCGCAGCGCCGGGGCGTGCCGGGCCCCGACCCCACGTTCGCGCTCGGTCGGTCGCTGATGGGTGAGCAGATGCTGACCATGATGGTCCTCGGGATCACGCTGTTCGCCACCATCGTGGCCACGGTCGTGCTGTCGACCGGGCGGGGCCGCTACGACCGCCTCGGCGACGACCTCGACGCGGCCACCGCCGACGACCCGCTCGGAGGAGGTGTCGGCCGGTGACGCTCGAGCCGTTCCTGCTGGCCGCGGCCGGACTGTTCGCCATCGGGCTGTACGGGGCGCTGTCCCAGCAGTCGATCGTCATGCTGATGATGGGGCTCGAACTGATGCTCAACGGGGTCATCCTGGCCGCCGCCGCGTTCTGGTACTTCCTCGCCCCGGCCGGCACCGAGGGCCAGGTCCTGATCGTCGTGGTGGTCACCGCGATGGCGATCGAGATGGCCGCCGGCTTCGCCGTGACCACCGCGATCTACCGGGCCCGGCAGGTCGACATGACCGACGGCGCCGCGGACCTCGAGGGCTGAGCCGCTCGTGGTGCTGTACTGGCTGATCGCGCTCCCGCTGCTGGCCGGGGCCCTGCTCGCGCTGGGCGGACGACGGGCCGAGCCGCTGGCCCCCGCCCTCGGCACCGGTGTGTCGGTCGCCGTCCTGGCCCTCGCGGTGCTCGCCGCCGTCACCCGCCCGGCCACGGACGCGCCGCTGTTCGCCGGGATCCGGGCGGGGTTCGCGGTCGACGGGCTCTCGGCCGTGCTGGTCGTGACCGTCGCCGTGGTGCTGGTCGCGGTGCTGGTGTTCGCCGCGGGCGAGGCGGAGCTGCGGACCGGCCGGTTCACCGGCCTGATGCTGGTCTTCGCCGCGGCGATGCTCGCGACGGTGACCGCGGCGGGCCTGGCCCCGCTCCTGATGGCGTGGGAGGTCATGGGTGCGGCGAGCTGGGCGCTGATCGGCTACCACCACCGCGACCCGGCCGCGGTGCGCGGCGCGCACACCGCGTTCCTCACCACCCGCGCCGCCGACCTCGGGCTCTACCTCGCCGCCGGTGCGGCGCTGGCCGGCGGGGTCGGGTCCCTGGGGTTCGACGCGCTGCCGACGGCGTCCGGCGGCTGGCGGGATCTCCTGGTGGCCGGGGTGGTGGTCGCCGCGCTGGGCAAGTCCGCGCAGCTGCCGTTCAGCTTCTGGCTGTCCGGGGCGATGCGCGGCCCGAGCCCGGTGTCGGCGCTGTTGCACTCGGCGACCATGGTCGCCGCGGGCGCCTACCTGCTGGTGCGGCTGAACCCGCTGCTCGGCCCGGTCGGCTGGGCCGGCCCGCTGGTGGCGTGGACCGGGGCGGCGACCGCACTCGGGCTGGGCCTGGTCGCGGTGGCCCAGCGCGACCTCAAGCAGCTGCTGGCCGCGTCCACCTGCGCGCAGATCGGCTACATGATCCTCGGCGCCGGGGTCGGCGGCGGGTCGGCCGCCGTGCTGCAGCTGGTCGCGCACGCGGCCACGAAGAGCCTGCTGTTCCTGGCCGCCGGCGCCTGGCTGACCGCGACCGGGACCAAGCAGCTGGGCAGGCTCGCCGGGGCGGCCCGACGGTTCCCGCTCGTGGGTGCGGTGTTCACGGTCGGGGCGCTGACCCTGGCCGGGCTCCCGCCGCTGTCGCTGTGGGTCGCCAAGGACGCCGTCCTCGCCGCCACGCTCGACGCACGGGTGCCCGGCGCCGTCGCCCTGTACGTGGTCGGGCTGGCCGGTGCCGCCGTGGCCGCGGTGTACAGCGCGAAGGCGCTGTGGTTCGTGTGGCGGCCGGCCCCGCGGACCGACGTGCCCGGTGGCGGGGCCGGGACCGACGGGCGGGAGCAGGACCCGACCGGGCACGTGCCGGCCGTCGCCGGGCCACCGCTGGTCCTGCTGGCGGTCGGAGCCGCCACGCTCGGGCTCCTCCCGGTGCTCGGCCGCGGCGTCCTCGCCCCCGGGTCCACCCCGCGCTGGTGGGAACTCCTCGTCTCCGCGGTCGTCGCGGTGGGCGCGACCCTGTGGGGCTGGCGCAGCGCCACCCGGCTGCCCGAGCCGGGGCCGGCGGCCCGCTGGTGGGACCTGGAACGGGTCGCGCGGCTGCTGGTGGTCCGCCCCGTGCGCAGGCTGGCCGAGGGGCTGGCGGGGTTCGACGACCGCGTCCTCGACCGCGGGGTCGACTCCACCGCACGCGCCACCCTCGCGCTGGCACGGCTGCTCGACCGGCGCGGCGAGCCCGCGCTCGACGGCACCGTGCGGGGTGTCACCGACGGCGCCCGGGCGCTGGGCCGGTGGGCCCGGCGACCGCAGACCGGGCAGCTGCACCAGTACTACGCCCAGGCGTCGGTCGGCTTCGTGGTGCTCGCCGTGCTGGCCGTCGTCGTGATCGTCGTGTCCTGAAGGAGGCCCAGCGGTGCTGTCGCTGATCGTGTTCCTGCCCGCCGCGGTGGCGGTGGTGCTGGCGGCGCTGCCCGCGCGGCTGCCGGCCCGGGTGTTCGTCGGGACGTGGATCGCCGCCGCGCTGGCCGATCTCGCCCTGATCGTCGCCGCCTGGGTGCGGTTCCCCGGCGCGGCGACGAGCGACGGGTACGCCTTCGAGGAGCGCGTGCCCTGGATCCCCGGCGTCGGGGTCTCCTACCACCTCGGGGTGGACGGGCTGTCGCTGCCGCTCCTGGCGATGACGGCGGTGCTGTTCGGGGCGTGCGCGGTGTTCGCGCTGCGCGAGACCCGCCGGGTCAAGCCCTACGTGCTGCTGTTCCTGGCCCTGCAGACGGTCTGCCTGGGGCTGTTCGCCGCACTGGACCTGATCCTGTTCTTCCTGTTCTTCGACCTCTCGATCGTGTTCATGTACTTCGTGATCGCCGGGTGGGGGCACGCCGAGCGGGCGCGTGCCGCGGCGCTGACGTTCTTCCTCTACACCTTCCTCGGCTCCCTGGCCCTGCTGCTCGGGTTCATCCTGCTGTACCTCGCGGCCGCCCCGCACACCTTCGACATCGTCGCGCTCGCGGCCGCCAACCCGCTCGCCGCCGGCGGCCCCTACGCGGGCCTCACGCTGCTGGCGCTCGGGGTCGGGCTGGCCGTGAAGACACCGACCGTGCCGTTCCACACCTGGCTGCCACCCGCGCACACCGAGGCCCCGGCCACCGGATCGGCGATCCTGGCCGGGGTGCTGCTGAAGATGGGCACCTACGGCTTCGTCCGCATCGCCATGCCCCTGCTGCCCACCAGCTGGCGGCAGTACGCGCTGGTCGTGCTCGTCGTCGGCGTCGTGTCGGTGGTCTACGGGGCGCTCGTCGCGCTCGCCCAGACCGACCTCAAGCGCATGATCGCCTACACCTCGGTCAACCACATGGGCTACGTGCTGGTCGGGATCGGGGCCGCCGGGCTCGTGGTCGCCGGCGACGCCCAGGCCCGCACCCTGGCCACCACCGGGGCGCTGGTCCAGATGGTGTCCCACGGGCTGATCACCGGCGCGTTGTTCCTGCTCGCCGGGGTCCTCCACGACCGGGGCCGCACCTACGACCTCGGCGCCTGGTCCGGGCTGGCCGCCCGCACCCCCCGGTTCGCCGCGCTGTTCGCCGTGGCCGCGTTCGCCTCCCTGGGGCTGCCCGGCTTCTCCGGGTTCGTCGCGGAGTTCCAGATCTTCACCGGTTCCCTGCCCGCGGCCCCGGTCCCGGTCGCGATCGCGGTCACCGGGATCCTGGTCACCGCCGCGTTGTTCCTGGTGGCGCTGCAGCGGTTGTTCCTCGGGCCGCTGCGCGTCCCGGACGCCCCCGGCACCCCCCGCGCGGTCGCCGACCTGCGGGCGAGCGAGCTCGTCGCGATCGCGCCGCTGCTGGCGCTGGCCACCCTGATCGGGCTCGCCCCCCGGTTCCTGCTCGACGTCGTCGAGCCCGCCGCGACGGCCGTGAACACCCTGGTCGCGCGGTGATGAACGAGAACCCCGCCGCGCTGATCCCGGAGCTCGCGCTGCTCGCTGCCGCGGTGCTCGGGCTGCTCGCCGGGTCGTGGCTCCCGCGGACGCGCCAGTGGCCGGTCGCGGTCCTCGCGGGGGCCGCCTGCGTGACCGGTCTCGTCGCCACCGGCCTGGCGTTCCCCCGGCCCCCGGAGACGGTGTTCGGCTCCCACGCCGTCGACACCACCACCAACGCGACCCGGCTGATCGTGCTGGTGGCCGTCCTGCTCGCCGTCGGCGCCTCGGTCGACACCGCCCGGGCCCGGCCGCGGGAGACCGAGTACTGGGTCCTGCTGCTGCTCGGCGCGCTCGGCGCCGTCCTGCTCGCGGGCGCCACCGACCTGCTGTTGCTGTTCGCGGCGTTCCTGCTGGCGAGCATCCCGCTCTACGCCCTGGTCGGGTGGGCCGCGACCGCGTCGGGCACCGAGGCGGCGATGAAGTACTACCTCTCGGGCGCCTTCGCCGGTGTCACCATGATCACCGGGGTGGCGCTGCTGTACGCCGCCGGCGGTGGCACCGCCTACGCCACCCTGCGCGACGGGCTGGCGGCGGCGGGCGGCCGGTCGGTGCCCGCCCTGGCCGCGGTCGGGCTGATCGCGGTGCTGGCCGGACTGGCGTTCAAGGCCGGCGCGGTACCGGCGCACTTCTGGGTGCCCGACGTCAGCGAGGGCACCCCGGCACCGGTCGCCGGGATCGTCACGACCATCCCCAAGATCGGCGCGCTCGTCGCCGCCCTCCGGCTGCTCTCGGCCGCGATCCCGGACGAGGTCGTCGACTGGCCGCTGATCGTGGCGATCCTCGCCGCGGTGTCGATGACGCTCGGGAACCTCGCCGCCTTCTTCCAGAGCTCCGTCCAGCGCCTGCTCGGCTACTCGGCCGTCTCGCAGGTCGGCTACGTCCTGATGGCCGTCGCCGTCGCCTCCCGCACCGGGCAGGCGGCCCCGGCCCTGCTGGTCTACCTCGCCGCCTACGCGGTCACCAACCTCGGCGCCTTCGCCGTCGCCGCCGCGGTCGTGGCCCCCGGCGGCGGCCCCGCCCGCACCCTCGACGACCATCGTGGCCTGGCCCGCCGCCGCCCCGCGCTCGCCACCGCACTCGTCGTCTGCCTGCTCGGGCTGGTCGGCACGCCGCCGACCGGGGTGTTCCTCGGCAAGCTCGCCGTCTTCACCGCCGCCGTCGACGGCGGGATGGCGTGGCTGACCGTCCTCGCGGTGGTCAACACCGTCGCCAGCCTCTTCTACTACCTGCGCTGGATCGCCCCGGTGTTCACCGACCCCCCAGACCGGCAGCCCCGCGAGCAGCACGGCAGACCACGGCCGTGGGCGAGCGCCACCGCGGTCACGGCCGCCGCGGCATCGCTCGCGATCGGCGTCGGCGGGGGCCTGCTGCTCGGCCTGGTCACCGGCACGGGGTGACGGAGGTCCCGCCGACGCGGGGACCGGTGCCCCTGCCCCGTCGTCGGCGCCCGCACGAGCCTCGCTCCCATGCCCTACGCCACCATCGGCAAGCCGGACCACGTGCGGCGCGCCGCCGTCATGGGGGACTACGCCCGCGCCCGCCGCGAGTTCAGCTGGACGCACGCGCGGCTGGAGCTGTCCGGCCTGCCGGGCGGCAGCGGGCTGAACATCGCGCACGAGGCCGTCGACCGGCACGCCGCGCACGCCGCCCGCCGCGGCCGGACCGCGGTGCGGTTCCTCGATCGTGCCGGCACCGTCCACGACCTGACGTACGGCGAGCTCGCCCGGCGCAGCAACCGCTTCGCCCACGTCCTCGGCACCCTCGGCGTCCGGCCCGGGGAGCGCGTGTTCACCCTGCTCGGCCCGCAACCGGAGTTCTTCGTCGCGGCGCTCGGCACGCTGAAGGCGCGCGCGGTGCTGGCCCCGCTGTTCTCCGCCTTCGGACCGGAACCGGTGCGCCGGCGCCTGGAGCTGGGCGAGGCCGCGGTGCTGGTCACCACGCCCGCGCTCTACCGCCGGACCGTCGCCCCGGTCCGGGACGCCCTGCCGGGGCTCCGGCACGTGCTGCTCGTCGGGCCGCCCGGCGAGGAGGGCTGCTCGCTCGACGCCCTGCTCGACGCGGCGAGCCCGGAGTACGTCATCGGCCCCACCGATCCGCAGGACCCCGCGCTCCTGCACTTCACCAGCGGCACGACCGGGACCCCGAAGGGCGCACTGCACGTGCACGAGGCCGTCGTCGCACACCACGCCACCGCCCGGGTGGCCCTCGACCTGCGACCCGACGACGTCTACTGGTGCACCGCGGACCCCGGCTGGGTCACCGGCACCTCCTACGGGCTCGTCGCCCCGCTCGTGGTGGGCGCGACCCTCGTCGCGGACGCCCGCGAGTTCGACGTGCGCCGGTGGTACCGCGTCCTCGCCGAGCAGCGCGTGACGGTCTGGTACACCGCACCCACCGCGCTGCGGATGTTCATGGCGGCCGGGCCGGTGGAGGCGCGGCGGCACGACCTGTCGGCGTTGCGGCTGATCGCGAGCGTGGGCGAGCCGCTGAACGGCGAGGTGGTCGTGTGGGCGGACGCGGTGCTGGGCCGGCCGGTGCACGACACGTGGTGGCAGACGGAGACCGGCGCCATCATGATCGCCAACTTCGCGGGCTCGGACATCCGGCCCGGGTCGATGGGCCGCCCCGTTCCCGGGATCGGCGCGGGGCTGCTGGAGCAGGGGCCGGACGGCCGCGCGCTCGTCGCGCCGGACGGGCGGGTCAAGGTGCTGCACGGCGAGGCGGAGGGCGAGCTGGCGCTGCGGGCGGGATGGCCCTCGATGTTCCGCGGCTACCTCGGTGCCCCGGAACGCCACGCCCGGTGCTTCGCCGACGGCTGGTACCTGACCGGCGACATCGCCCGTCGCGACCGCGACGGCTGGTACTGGTTCGTGGGCCGCGCCGACGACGTCATCAAGTCCGCCGGCCACCTCGTCGGCCCCTTCGAGGTCGAGAGCACGCTGATGCGCCATCCGGCGGTGGCCGAGGCCGGGGTGATCGGCGTCCCGGACGCCACGGCCGGCGAGGTGGTGAAGGCCTTCGTCACCCTGCGGGCCGGTGCGGAGCCCGGCGAGGAGCTGCGCCGCGAGCTGCTCGCCTTCGCCCGTCGCGAGCTCGGGGCGGTGGCGCCGAGGTCGATCGCGATCGTGCCGGCCCTGCCCCACACCCGCAGCGGCAAGGTGATGCGCCGGCTGCTGCGCGCCCGTGAGCTCGGGTTGCCCGAGGGCGACCTGTCGACGCTGGAGAACGCCGCGGACGTGCTGCCGGGCACCGGTGCCGACACCACGGCGGGCGCGCCGTGAGCGACCCGGGGCCCGCCGCCGACCGGACCGGCCTCCTCACCACGATGCTGCGGATCCGGCGCTTCGAGGAGCGGTGCGTCGAGCTCTACAGCGCCGGGGCGATCCGGGGCTTCCTGCACCTGTGCGTGGGCGAGGAGGCCGTGGCCGCCGGCGTGCTGGCGGCACTGACCCCCGACGACGCCGTCGTCTCCACCTACCGGGAGCACGGGCACGCGCTGGCGCGCGGGGTGCCGATGGAGTCCCTGCTGGCGGAGATGTTCGGCCGGGTGACCGGCTGCAGCCGGGGGCGGGGCGGCTCGATGCACCTCTTCGACGCGTCCCGGCGCTTCTACGGCGGCAACGCGATCGTCGCCGGTGGCATCCCGGTGGCCGTCGGGCTCGCGCTCGCGGACCGGCTGCGCGGCCGCCCGCACGTGACCGCCTGCCTGTTCGGCGACGGCGCCGTCGCCGAGGGCGAGTTCCACGAGTCGCTCAACCTCGCGGCGCTGTGGCACCTGCCGGTGGTGTTCTGCTGCGAGAACAACCGGTACGCGATGGGAACGGCACTCGCCCGCAGCCACGCCGAGACCGATCTCGCGCTGCGCGCCGGGTCCTACGGCGTGCGGTCCTGGGCGGTCGACGGCATGGACGTGACCGCGGTCCGTGCGGCCACCGCACTGGCCGTGGACACCGCCCGGGCCGGGGGCGGGCCCTGCTTCCTCGAGCTGCGCACCTACCGCTTCCGCGCCCACTCGATGTACGACGCCGACCGCTACCGCGACCGCGCCGAGGTCGAGGCCTGGCGCGCCCGGGACCCCGTCGAGCTGCTGGCCGCCGCCCTCACCGCGGACGGGCTTCTCGACGAGCCCGGCCGCAAGGAGCTCGAGGAGGCCGTCGGCCGGGAGATCGACGAGGCCGTGCGCGCGGCGGAGGCCGCCCCGGTCGAGCCGGTCGAGGACCTCCCCCGGTTCGTGACCACGGAACCGACGGGCACGACGACGGGGGCCGGCGGATGACCGTCACCGCGGGATCGCGCACCCTCACGTTCCGCGAAGCGTTCCGCGAGGCCCTGCGCGAGGCGCTGGCCGGCGACGACCGGGTCTTCCTCATGGGCGAGGACGTCGGGCGCTACGGCGGGTGCTTCGCCGTCAGCCAGGGCCTGCTCGAGGAGTTCGGCGAGGAGCGGGTGCGGGACACACCGCTGTCCGAGTCCGCCTTCGTCGGCGCCGGGATCGGCGCCGCGCTCGGCGGGACGCTGCCGATCGTCGAGATCATGACGGTCAACTTCGCGATGCTCGCGCTCGACCAGATCGTCAACAACGCCGCCACCCTGCGGCACATGTCGGGCGGACAGCTGTCCGTGCCGCTCGTCGTCCGCATCCCGACCGGGCCGGGCCGCCAGCTCGCCGCGCAGCACTCGCACACCCTGGAGGGCTGGTTCGCCCACGTCCCGGGCCTGCGGGTGGTCGCCCCCGCGACGCTGGAGGACGCCCGCGGCATGCTCGGCGCCGCGCTGGCCGACCCGGACCCCGTGCTGGTCTTCGAGCAGATCGCGTCGTACGGGGTGCGCGGCGAGCTCCGCGCGGGCGCCGAGGCCGTCGACCTGGACCGGGCGGCCGTCCGGCGGCCCGGGTCCGACGTCACCGTCGTGGCCTACGGCGGCACGCTCGCGCCCGCGCTGACCGCGGCGGCCCGGCTCGCGTCGGACGGGGTGTCCGCCGAGGTCGTCGACCTGCGCACGCTGCGACCGCTCGACAGCGGGACGGTCCTCGACTCGGTCGCCCGCACGCACCGGCTCGTCGTGGTGGACAACGCCTGGCGCACCGGCGGGCCCGGCGCGGAGGTCGTCGCGCGGGTGGCGGAGCAGGCCCTGGACGAGCTCGACGCCCCGGTGGAGCGGGTCGGCGCCGTGGAGGTCCCGATCCCCTACGCGCGGCAGCTGGAGGAGGCGGCGCTGCCCTCCGTCGCGCAGGTCGTCGAGGCGGTCCGCCGGGCGGTCGGCTGACATGGGCGAGTTCACGATGCCGGCGCTCGGCGCGGACATGACCGAGGGCACCGTCCTGGAGTGGCTCGTCTCCCCCGGCGACGAGGTCCACCGCGGGGACGTCGTGGCCGTGGTCGACACCGACAAGGCGGTCATCGACGTCGAGTGCTTCGACAACGGCGTGGTCGAGCGGCTGCTGATCGGCGTGGGGGACACGGTTCCGGTGGGTACGCCGCTGGCGGTGATCGGCCCGGCGCTCACCGGCCCGGCGCCGGGACGCGGGCCGCGACCGGGGCCCCTCCCGCCGCCCGAACCGCCCGCGCCGCCCGGACCCGAACCTGCCCCGGTGCCACCGGTGCCCCCGCCCGTCCCCGGGCCGCCGCCCGTGCCGACGCCTCCGCCACCGCCGCCCGCGCCCGGGCGGCCCCCGCTCCCGCCGCCCGAACCCGGCCCGCCACCCGAGCCCGGCCCGTCCCCGGTACCGCCACCCGAGCCGGGGCCCTCACCGCTGCCACCGGCCGAGCCCGGCCCGCCGCAGCCGGGGCCCCGGGTCGGGTCGCCGCTGGTCCGCCTGCACGCCGCCGAGGCGGGCATCGACCTGCGGGACGTACCCGGCACCGGCCCCGGTGGCGTGATCACGCGGACCGACCTGGACCGGATCCTGCACCCGGTGCAGCCCTCCCGACGGCGCCCGCGTGTGACCCCCTACGCGCGCCGGCTCGCCGCCGAACGCGGGCTCGACCTCGCGGCGCTGCGCGGCTCCGGGCCCCGGGGGCTCGTGCGCGCCCGGGACCTGCCGGCGCCCGCCGCGACGACCGGCACCGGAGCGGCCACCGCACGTCCCGACCCGCGGCGGGCCACGGCCGGGCTGATGGCCCGCTCCAAGCGCGAGATCCCGCACTACTACCTGGGCACGCAGGTGGACCTGGCCACCGCCCTCGAGCGGCTCCGCGACCACAACCGGCGCATCCCGGTGCCGGAACGCGTGCTGCCGGCGGCCCTGCTCCTGTGCGCGATCGCCCGGGGCCTGCGCGCCGTCCCCCAGCTGAACGGGCACTGGGTCGACGACTCCTTCCACCCGTCCGAGGGGGTCCACCTCGGCGTGACGATCTCGCTCCGGGGCGGCGGGCTCGCCGTCCCCGTGCTGCGCGACGCCGCCGTCCTCGATCTCGACGCCCTCATGCGCGCCCTCGCCGGGGCCGGTGCCCGCGCCCGCGCCGGACACCTGCGCTCGTCCGAGGTCACCGGTGCCAGCGCGACCGTGACGAACCTCGGCGAGCTCGGTGTCGACACCGTCGTCGGGGTCATCCACCCGCCGCAGGTCGCCCTGGTCGGCGTCGGTGCGGTCCGCACCCGGCCCTGGGTCGTCGACGACGCGGTGGTCCCCCGGCCCGTCGTCGACCTCACGCTCGCCGCGGACCACCGGGCCACCGACGGGGCCACGGGCGCACGGCTGCTCCGCGAGATCGGGAGGACCCTCGAGCACCCGGAGGACCTCGTCCCCGCCTGACGGTGCCCCCGGGGTCGCGGCGCCTCGTGGTCCGGTGTCGGACGTCCGGCGGGAGCGACGCGGCGGGCCCGCTCGGGTGGCTCCGCGCACCGCCGGTCTTTCGACCCTGCCGGACCCCGTGGCCGCGGTCCTAGCGTCGTGCGGCGTGGAGGACTCCGCGCAGCACCCCGTGATCGAGGTCCGCGGCCTGGTCAAGCGTTTCGGCCCGGTCACCGCGCTCGACGGGCTCGACCTGCGGGTCGACCGGGGCGAGGTGCACGCCCTGCTCGGGCCGGACGGCGCCGGCAAGACCACCGCTCTCCGGGTGCTGCTCGGGCTCCTCCGCCCGGACGCGGGGACCGTGCGCGTGCTGGCCGCGGACCCGCGGCGGGACGCGGTGGAGCTGCACCGCAGGATCGCCTGGGTCCCCGCGGGAGCGGATCTGTGGCCGGACCTCTCCGGCCGGGAGGTCGTCGACCTGCTCGGTGTCCTGCGCGGCGGGTCCGACCGCCGGCGCCGCGACCAGCTGTTCGAGCGGTTCGCACTGGACCCGACACGCCCGTGCCGCGGCTACTCCCCCGCCGAGCGACAGCAGACCGCTCTGGTGGCCGCGATGGCCTCCGAGGTGGAGCTGCTCCTGCTCGACGAGCCCACCGCGCTGCTGGACGCCACCGCGGATGCCGAGTTCCGCCGCGCGGCCGTCGAGGAGCGCGGGCGCGGCCGGACGGTGCTGCTCTCGGGCCGCCCCTCGGCCGGCCTCGAGTGGATCGCGGACCGCGTCACGCTCGTCCGGACGGGCCGGGCCGTCGAATCCGGCGCACCCGCGCGGGCCGAGAGCCCACCCGCCGGCCCGCTCGACGACGAGCGCCTCGCCCGCCTGCTCCACGACCTCGGCGTGGCCAACGACTGGCACCCCGGCCGCTGAGCCCGGCCTCGGGCCGTCGAGCCCGGCCGCCGAGCCCGCTCGGCGCTCAGGTCCTGGCGGGTCGCCCGCTGCCGGGTCGCTCCCGGTCGAACCGGTGCAGGGGGCGGCGCCGCGAGGCACCGGCCAGCAGGACCGGGACGTCGGAGTGCGCCGTCGCCGCCTGGGCCACGCTGCCGAGCAGCCGGTGGGACAGGCCCGTGCCGCGTCGGCCCAGCACCAGGACGTCGGCCCCCTCGTCGCCCGCGAGGCGCAGGAGGACCCGGGCCGGGCTGCCGCAGGCGATCTCGACGACCGGGGGCGCCACGTCGGCGGGGAGCCAGGCGGCCCGCGTGGCGAGCAGGTCGTGCATGGCCGCCCGGCGCCCGTCGTCGAACTCGGCCGCGTCGGGGTCCAGCACGCCGACCAGGACGAACCGTGCCCCGTCCGCGAAGAGGCCCGCGGCCAGGCGGACGGCCCGGTCGGATTCCGCGGAGCCGTCGATGCCGACGACGACCGTCGCCGGCTCGCGGTCCCGCCGCGTGCCCGAACCCGCGCCGGCCTCGCGTTCGAGCACGGCCGTGTCCCGCCGCGCCCGCTCGGCCGCGATGGGCACGAAGAACAGGCCCAGCACGGCGCCGAGGAAGTACCAGCGCCAGCCGCGGTAGCCCTGCCGGCCGAGCAGGACCACGGCCGCCGCGAGCCCCGTGAGCACCCAGACGGCGACGACGACGGCGACGAACGCGATGGTGGGCATGCCGGCTCCCGCTGCTCCCCGTCCGCCGGGTGTGGCGGATCGGTGCGCAGTCTGGGACCGCTCCCCGCCCCCGGACGAGGGTCGGCGGTCGGTGTGCACCGGGACGGAGGTCCCGGCCGTCGCCCGGACCTCCGCACGCCCTGCGCACGAGCTGGCCACGTGGTCGGCGCGATGCGCGCCGGTCGGCGCGGGACGCCGAACGCGGTCGGCGCCGGTCAGGCGAGGGACAGGAAGAGCTTCTCCAGCCGTTCCCGGTCGGCGGCGGTGGGCCGGCCCTCCCCGTTCCCGGCGACGCATTGCTCCAGGCCGGTTGCGATGATCTTGAAGCCGGCCCGGTCCAGGGCCTTCGACGCGGCGGCCAGCTGGGTGACGACGTCGGCGCAGTCGCGGCCGTCCTCGATCATGGCGATGATCCCGCCGATCTGGCCCTGTGCCCGGCGCAGCCTCTTGACCACGTCCGACAGCGCCTCGGCATCGTTCAGCTGCATCTCGCCCTCCGCGACCTCTCACGGACGAGGATACCCCTACGGGTGGGGGTGCTGGACGGGCCCGGGGGCGGGGCGGTCCCGCCCGTCCGGTCCGGCGCCGCCGGCGAACTCACGGAAGGCGGCGAAGGCGCGGGGGCCGTAGACGGTGCCCGGACCGCCGTTCAGGAGGATCGCCACCCCGATCGCCTCGGCCACCTGCTCCTCGCCGGCTCCGGACGCCGCGGCGCCCCGCGCGTGCGCGGCGATGCAGCCGTCGCACTCCTTGGTCACGGCGATCGCGAGCGCGATCAGCTCCTTGGTGCACCGGTCGAGCGCGCCCTCGCCCATGGCCGCCTCGTGCAGGCCGGCGTAGCCGCGGTAGACCGCGGGGATCGCGCGGCGCAACTGCCGACCGAGCTCGCGTACCTCGTCGCGGACCGCCGCCCCGTGCTCGTGGTGCCCCATCCCGGACCTCCGTGCCGTTCCCGTGCCCCTGCCGTCCTCCGTCGGGCGCCGTGCCCGGCACCCGGTCCGAGTCTCACCGGGGCGCGGGCGACCCGGACCGGGTCGGACGACACGTGCCGGCCGCCGTTGGACCCGCAGGCACGGACACCCCCCGACATACCCCAGGGGGTAGCGTACGGTGGGAAGGGACGCGGCGGGGGTCCGCCAGGAGCGGACCACGGGCGCCGCCCGCGGAGCGAGAGGAATCCCATGAGCACCACACCCGAGACTGCGGCCGGCCCGGTCGGCCACACCGTCGACGCCGACACCGTCCGCGGCTGGATGGACGCCCCGGAGCGGTTGACGGTGATCGACGTCCGCAGCCCCGCCGAGTTCGAGACCGTGCACGTCCACGGCTCGTACAACGTGCCGCTGCCCCTGCTCGGCGAGCACGCCGCCCAGGT
The DNA here is from genome assembly GCF_047200735.1 of Pseudonocardia oceanicola. NCBI lineage: Bacteria > Bacillati > Actinomycetota > Actinomycetes > Pseudonocardiales > Pseudonocardiaceae > Pseudonocardia > Pseudonocardia oceanicola. The sequence goes on along the minus strand of NZ_JBJZON010000004.1, from coordinate 121,482 downwards.
CGCCGAGCGCATCGACCACCGCACCGTCCTGGTCTGCCAGTCCGGGGTCCGGGCCACCGACGCGCACCGGCGTCTCGCCGCGGTCGGGATGGGCGACCTGCACGTCCTCGACGGCGGGGTGCCCGCCTTCGAGCGGGCCGGCGGCCCGGTCGTGCGCGGCCGCGCCCGGTGGGCCCTCGAACGGCAGGTCCGCCTGGTCGCGGGCAGCCTCGTCACCGCGGGGGTCCTGGGCAGCCTCTGGAAGCGGCCCGCGATCGCGCTCGCCGGGGCGATCGGCGCCGGCCTGACCTTCTCGGCGCTGACGGACACCTGCGCGATGGGCCGGCTGCTGGCCGCCCTGCCCTACAACCGCGCGGGCGCTCCGGTCGACCCGGCCCGCACCCTCGACGCGCTGGGCCGTCCCGCCGCCCGGAGCTGACCGACCGCGCCGCGCAGGGCCGCCGGTCCGGCAGGTCGGGCCGCTCGGCCGGGAGGACCGACGCCGGGACGCGCAGGTCTCGCTCAGGTCGCCCCGGCGGCCAGGTTCGTCGCCCGGTCGAGCCGGGTGACCAGGTCGCCCGGGATCTCGTCGACGGACAGGACGCGGTCGACGACGTCGGCGCGACCGATCGCCGCCGCCGGCATGGCGAAGTGCGCCGACGACGCCTCGTCCGCGGCGAGGACCGTGCCACCGAACTCGTGCACGGCGACGGCCCCGGTCGCCCCGTCGTTGCCGGCCCCGGACAGGATGACCGCGATCGTGCGGGACCCGGCGGTGACGGCGAGCGAGGCCAGCAGCAGGTCGGCGGACGGCCGGTACGGTGGCGGCCCGTCCGAGGCGATGAGCGCGAGGGCCCCGTCGGTGGTGGCCAGCGCGTGCGCCCCGGACGGCACGACGTACACCCGGCCCTCCCGCAGCCGTTCCCCGTGCCGCACCTCGTGAACGGGCATCGCGCACCGGCGCGCGAGGATCGGGGCGAGCAGGCTCCGCGGCCGGGGCCGCTGGTGCTGCACCACGACGAACGCCGCCGGCAGTCCCGCGGGCAGCGGCGTCAGGACCCGCAGGAGCGCCTCCAGACCACCCGCCGAGCAGGCGAGCACGACGATCTGCCTGGCCCGCGGCGCGGTGGGGGTCCAGGTCCCGGAGCCGGCCGTGACCGTCATGCTCGCGGCCCACCGACGCTCCGGACCGGCGCCGCGACGTGCGCACGGGCCGTCATCCGGGTGCTCCCGCCGGTTCGCGGCGCACGTGGGCGGCGCCGGCGATGATCAGGATCCCGACGGCGAGCAGGCCGAGTCCGGTCCACAGGGCCACCGCCGAGGTCACCCCGAGCACGGGCACCTCGGCGGCGACCTGGACGTCGGCCGCCACCGGCGCGCTGCCGTCGGCGTTCATCACCACGGCGGTCCAGGTGCCCGGCGCCGGGGTCCACGAAGCCACCTGGGTCCCGGGCCCGGAGGCGGCCGCGACCCAGAACGACTGGGTGGCGGGCGGCGCCACGGCCGGGCCGCCCGGGATCTGCTCGACCCGCCCGACCGGCGGCGTACCGGTCGGGCCCGGGCCGCCGCGCCAGACGCCCTGCCCGGCACCGCCGAGGTAGCGGGTGACGTCCGCGGTGGGCCCGATGCCCACGAACACGTCGCCGCCGCGGGTGGAGGTGGCGCGCAGGACGACCTCCCCCAGGACACGCGCGGCCACGTCGGTGTCGGAGCCGGTGTCGATCACGACCGGGTCGGTGCGCAGCGCCGCCCCACCGGTCGAGGCCGACCCGATGCCGGAGGCGACGAAGCCGGCCGCGTCCCGGCCGACCCGGTCGGTGACCAGTCCGGAGAACCCGGCGATGCTCAGGCCCAGCGCGATCGCGGTGACGACCGCCCCGGCGACGAGCAGCACGGAGCGACCCGGCGAGGGCGGCGGCACCGGGGTCGGGGACGCCGTACCCGGCGGCTCCGGCGGGACGTCGGCGGACACGGGCCGGTCGAGGACGGCGGCTCCGGTCGCGCGCACCCCGGTCGCGCCGCCCGGCGGAGGTGCCGGAGGGGCCGGGGCGCTCGCCGCCGGCGCGGGGCCCGACGGGACCGCTGCCGCCTGCCCGGGCCCGCCCGACGGACCGGGCGCCGGCGGGACCGGCTCCTCCCCGCCCTGGTCGAGGCGGAACGGCGGGTACTCGTCCGTCATCAGCGCGACGTAGGCGAGGACCCGGAGGACCCACCTGTCGAACCCGAGCACCAGGTCGAACAGGCCGCGCGGATAGCGCCCGGTGAACAGCAGCGCCACGACGGCGATGAGGACCAGCACGGTCACCAGCCCGCCGTCGAAGGCGATCGCCCCGGTGGTCCCGATCCGCCACACGAGGGTGCCGCCGGCGCCGATCAGGAACACCAGCACGAGGTAGTGCGGCAGCGCCAGCAGCCACCACTTGACCAGGACGAGCCCGCGGGACAACCGCTCGGGAGGGTCGATCTCCAGCCGGGCCGGGTAGTCCGGGACGTCGGCCAGGGTGAACGGCGGGTACCGGTCCGTGCCGTTGGCGGCGTAGCCGTAGTAGGCGACCCGCCATCCCCAGCGCAGCACCCCGAGGGTGAAGGCGAAGAGGGTGCGCGGGTAGCGGCCGGTGACCAGGATCGCGACGAACGCGACCACGGTCAGGACCCAGAACGCCAGGCCGAGCACGGCCAGCACGATCAGGTGCGGCACGAGCAGCAGCCACTTGACCAGCCACAGCCACCGTGACGGCTCGCGCTCGAGCCGACCGGTGACCCGGACCGGGTACCGGGGGGCGCCGCCGGAAGTCACGATCCGCTCCCGGCGGCCTGGCCCGCGGCGACCGGACTCGTCCGCGGCGGGCGGACCACGGTCACCCGGCACGGGGCGTGCAGCACGCACTGCAGCCCGACCGAGCCGAGCAACGTGCTCGCCATCCCGCCGCGGCCCCGGTGGCCGACCACGAGATCGTCGGCGTCCTCGGCCTGCGCCAACAGGACCGACGCCGGCGAGCCGGGCAGGGCCAGGACGTCGACCGGGACCTGCGCCGCCTCGCCGTCCAGCCCGGCCCGCACCTCGGCCACGGTGGACCGCAGGCCGCTCTCCAGCGTGCGGGTGATCTCGGCCGACGTCGGGGGTACGGCCATGTCGAACTCCGGCCAGTAGTCCGGTGTCTCGAAGGCCATGACGGCCCGCACCCGCGCCCCCCGGCGCGCCGCGTCGCGCAACGCGTGCTCGAGCGCGATCCGCGAGCCCGGGGACCCGTCCATTCCCACGACGATCGTCGGTGCTGCCACGATTCCTCCTCTGCCGGTTGCCGACGGGTCGCCGGCGTCGGGACGAGCCTGGCCCGGTCCGGGCCGACCGGCCCACGGTCCCGGGTCCCGGGTCTGCGGGCCGGTGGTCACGTGAGCGCGGGACGGTTGCGGCCGTCGGGGCCCGGCGGGTCGCCGCCGGGCGCGTGCCGTTCCAGATGGGCGTCCGGCGGCGGGAAGACCAGGCTCTCGTGGTCGTCGTCGAGCCACCGGACCCGGTAGGGCGGCGAGCCGTCGGGATGGAGCAGCCCGACGATCTGACCGCGCCGGCCGTGGCTCTCGTGCGGGCCGGGCGGGACGATCAGCCAGTCCCCGATCCGGGCGTTCATGATGCCGACACCCGGCGGGTCACGGCCGCACCTCCGTCCGGCGCGCGGCCTCGAGCAGCACGCGACGCTCGGCGGCCGCGACGGCCGCGCGGGCCGCGCCGACCGCATCCGGGTTGACCGAGATGGACGTGATGCCGGCGCGCACCAGGAACTCGGCGAACCCCGGCACCCGGCTCGGGGCCTGCCCGCACAACGACGTCGGCACGCCGAGCATCGTGGCCTGCTCGAGGATCGAGGAGATCGTCGCGAGCACGGCCGGGTCCGACTCGTCGTAGAGCTCGGCGAGCCGCTCGGAGTCACGGTCGACGCCCAGCACGAGCTGGGTGAGGTCGTTGCTGCCGATGGAGATGCCGTCGATGCCCAGCCCGACGTACTCGGGCAGCCAGTGCACCACCGAGGGCACCTCGGCGGTCAACCACTTCTGCAGGCCCCGCCGGCGGCCCACCGGGCTGCCGTCGACGAGGTCCAGCACCGCGGCGAGCTCCCCGCGGGTCCGCACGAACGGGATCATCAGGTGCACGTTCGGGCAGCGGTCGCGGACCTCGGCGAGCATCCGCAGCTCCAGCGCGAACAGGTCGGGCTCGTGCAGGTAGCGGAAGGCACCCCGGTAGCCGATCATCGGGTTCCGCTCGACGGGCTCGAACTCCTCGCCGCCCCGCAGGCCCCGGAACTCGTTGCTCCGCAGGTCCGTGGTGCGGTAGAGCACCGGACGCGGCGCGAACGCCGCCCCGATCCGGCCGACGGCCCCGACCATCGCCTCGACGAAGGCCGCCTCCTCGCCCGCGGCGAGCATCGCGCGCGGGTGCCGCCCGCCCAGGGCGGAGGTGAGCGCGAGCTCGGCGCGCAGCAGGCCGACCCCGTCGACGTCGAGCGCGGCGACGCGCTCGGCCGCCTCCGGCAGCGCCAGGTTGACGTGCAGCTCAGTCCCCGTCGTGATCCGCTGCGCCACCGGAGGCACCGGCCCGGCGCCGGGGGCGGTCAGGGCCTCGACCCCGCCGGCCGGGGACCGGACCACGGCGGGGGCGGCACGTTCGACACCGCCCCGGACGACCTGACCCGCGGTCCCGTCGACGGTGACCACCTCGTCGTCGCACAGGTCGGCCGTGGCCGTGCGGGTCCCCACCACGGACGGGATGCCCAGCTCCCGCGCCACGATCGCGGCGTGGCAGGTCACGCCGCCCTGGTCGGTGACCACGGCGGCCGCCCGTCGCAGCGTCGGCAGCCAGTCCGGATCGGTCCGGGGCGCGACCAGCACGTCGCCGGGCCTCAGGCGGTCCCCCTCCCGCGGCTCGTGCAGCACCCGGACCGGACCGCTCGCCCGTCCGGGCGCGGCGGCGAGGCCCGTCGCCAGCACGACGCCGCGGGGCGCACCGTCCGCCTCCGGCGCGGGCCCGGTCGTGGCCGGCCCCGTGGTGGTCGGCCCCGTGGAGGTCGACCCCGTGGAGGTCGACCCCGTGGAGGCCGGCCCCGTGGTGGCCGGCCCCGTGGAGGTCGGCCCCGTGGAGGTCGACCCCGTGGAGGTCGGCCCGGTGGTGGCCGACACGGTCGTGACGGGCCGGGCCTGCACGAGCCAGAGGTGGTCGGCGGTCATCGCCCACTCCACGTCCTGCGGGCGTCCGTAGTGCTCCTGCGCCCGGAGGGCGAGCCGGGCGACCGCCTGCGCCTCGGCGTCGACGAGCACGCGGGCTCTCGCCCGCTCGTCGGCCAGGCGCACCGTGACGTCGTGCCCGTCGGCCCCGCGGACGATCTCATGGGTCTGGTGCCCCACCCGCACCGACAGCATCTGCAGGTCGGGTACGGACAGGACGTAGGTGTCGGGCTCGACGGCCCCGCTCACCACCACCTCGCCCAACCCGAGCGCCGCCTCGACCACCACGCGGTCGCGCAGTCCGGTGGTCGGGTCGGCGGTGAAGGCCACGCCCGAACGCTTCGCCGGCACCATCAGCTGCACGACGACGGCGACGACCGGCTGGGCGGTGTCGCCGCGCTCGGCGCGGTAGGCGAGTGCCCGCGGTGCCAGCGCGGACGCCCAGCAGTCGACGATCCGGTCACACAGCTCACGGGCACCGCGGACGTCGGTGAACGTGGCGTGCACCCCGGCGTACGACGCGGACGAGCTGTCCTCGCCCAGCGCGGAGGACCGGACGGCGACGGAGGCCGGTCCGAGGTCCTCGATGCCCAGCCCCGCATAGGCGGTGTGGACCTGCTGCGCGAGATCGGCGCCGAGCCCGGCCTTGTGCACGAGTTCCTGGATGCGCTCGCAGTCCGCGGAGAGGGAGAGCCGGCTCCGGTGCTCGCGCGCGGCCCGCAGCGTCTCGGCGTAGCGCGTCGCGATCTCCTCGCCGACCCCGGCGGCCCCGATCGAGTCCCGGTAGGCGTCCGCGGTGACCACGAACCCGTTCGGCACCGGGAACCCCGCCGCGACCAGCTCGCCCAGGTTGGCGGCCTTGCCCCCGACCTCGGCGGCGTCGGCCACGGAGACGGCCGACAGGGGTCGGACCCAGCGCGGGTCGAGCGCCCTCATCGGCCGGCCTCCTCGGCCGGCGCGGCCGGCTCCCGGGACGACTCCCGGGCCGGCTCCGCAGCGGTGCTCCCCCCGTGGACCACGGCGACCGGGCACGGGGCGTGGTGCAGCAGGGCCTGCCCGACCGACCCGCGCCACAGCCCGCGCGCCGGGCCACGGCCACGCGACCCGACCACGATGAGGGCGGCGCCCGCGGCCCGTTCGACGAGTGCCTCGGCGGCGTTGTCCCGCACGAGCACGGCCCGCGCCTCGACCCCCGGGTACTTCTCGGTCCACGGCTCGAGCGCCCGCGCCACCAGGGCGCGTTCCTCGGCGGCGATCGCGTCCCAGTCCATGAGGTTCTCCAGGGCCGCGTCGAGCTTGGCCTCGCTCCAGGCCCGGACGGCGACGACCTGCCCGCCCCGCCGGGCGGCCTCCTCGAACGCGAAGCCGACCACGGCCTCGTCGCGGGGCGTCCCGTCCACCCCGACGACGATCGCGTCCCCGCGATCGGTGCGGCCACGCACGACCACCGCCGGGCACCGCGCGCTCGCGGCGAGCCGGCGGCCGACGGAGCCGAGCAGCAGGCCGGTGAACCCGCCCCTCCCACGGCTGCCCACGACGACCAGCGACGCCGTGCCCGACTCCTCGGCGAGCACCTCGGCCGGCGACCCGCTGACCACCTCGCGGTCGATCTCGAGGCCGGGCGCGACGGCGGCGGCCACTGCGGCGGCCACTGCGGCGGCGTCCTCGGCGCTTTCGCGAGCGTCGTTCAGCAGCGCCTGGTGCGCCCGCTCGCCTCCCCTCGGCGGGAGCACCAGGTGCTCCGGCGGCGGCGGGACCGCGACGACGAGACGCAGCGACGCATGCCGCTCGCGCGCCTCGACCGCCGCCCAGCGCACCGCCTCCAGGGCGGGGTCCGATCCGTCGACCCCGACGACGACCGCGCCGCCGACCATGCCCGACATGGTTCCTCCCGACTCGTAGCCCACCTCCCCACGGTCGGGCCGTGGCGCCCGCGCGCACAGCGGCGCTCCGACCCCTCCGGACGGGCCGAACGGCCCGGGTCGGTCCTCTCGGGCCCAACGTCGGTACCCGCCGGGTCGGTCGGCACCTGCGGGCCGGGGCGGGACCGGATCATGCTCGGCGCATGACCACCACGACCTGGTTCCCGATGTGGACGCGATGAGCGCCCGCCCCGTGATCGCGGGCACGGACGGATCGGGCGGCGCGACCCGGGCGGTCGCCTGGGCGGCGGAGGAGGCCCGGCTGCGTGGCCTCCCGCTGCAGATCGCCTGCGTGCTCGCCCGCCGGACGGCGGGGCCACCGCTGGTCGCGGAGGACATCGTGCGGCGCGCCGCCGCGGTCGCCCGCATCAACGGCCCGGGCGTGCCCGTCGGCACCCGGGTCCTGCACGGTCGCCCGGACGAGGTCCTCGCCCGGCTGGCCGCGGACGCCGAGCTCCTGGTCGTCGGGCACCGGGGTGGCGGCCGCGCACTACCGACCCTCGGCCGGACGGCGGCCCGACTGGTCCGGGCGGCACGCCCGGCCGTCGCCGTGGTGCGCGCCGCACCGGGCCGCCCGGTCCCGGACCGGGCCCGGCCCGTGCTGGTCGCCGTCGACGGGCGGCCCGGCAGCGGGGCCCTCGTGCGGTACGCGGCGGACACCGCCGCGGCCCGGGACGCGGACCTGCACATCGCGCACATCTGGGACGAGCGTCCCGCCGACGTCGCCGCCCGGCTCGGCCGCCGGCAGCGGGTCCCGCACCGGGTAGCGGCGGAGCGGGCGCTGGCCGAGATCGCCGCGACGGTGACCGCGGACCACCCCGGCCTGCGGATCCGCTGCACCGTCGAGCGGGGCCGACCGGCGTGGTCCGTCCTCGAGCTCTCCGACGCCGCCCAGCTCGTGATCGTCGGCCGGCACCTCGGCCCTGGCCTCGGCGCCCTGACCTCGGTGCTGCTGCAGGCCTCCAGCTGCCCGGTCCTGCTGGCCCCGCGCTCCCCGGCCGGCGTGGCCCGCCCGCGGCGGCGGGAAGGGACGGCGAGCACGCCCGCGGGTTAGGTCGGCGCAGGTCGGCGGGCAGGTGGGGCTCAGCGGGGTTCGTGCACGACCACCACCGGGCACCGGGCGTGGGTGGTCACGTGCTGCGCGGTCGACCCCAGCAGCAGGCCCGCGAAGCCGCCGTGCCCCCGGCTGCCGACGACCAGGAGCCCGGCGTCCTTCGCGGCGTCGAGCAGCACCGGCGCCGCGCCGCCCTCGACGACCTCCGTCGTCACCTCCGCGGCCTGCTCGGCAGGCAGCGCGTCGCGCACGGCGAGCTCCAGCGTCTCGGCCGCGATCGCGGGCCAGTCCACCCACACCTGGGGGATCGGCATCGGTCCGTACGAGACCGGGATCGACCACGCGATCACGGCCCGCACCCGCGCCCCGGTGAGCGCCGCCTGCCGCACCGCCCACTGCAGGGCGTGTCGCGACGAGGGCGAGCCGTCCACCCCGACGACGATCTCGCCGGGTGCGGCGGCGCCGTGCACCGGGGCGCGCTCGGCCGGTTCCGCCCGCTGCTCAGGCATGCTCACGGCTCACCGGACCCGTGCTCCCCGGCCACGCCCGCCCGGCCCGCGGCTGCCGGGCGGCGACCAGGCGCAGCACGTCGCACCGGGTGAGGATCCCGACCACCCGGCCGCCGTCGATCACCGGCACGGCCCGGATCCCCGCGTCGAGCATCGTGCCGACGACCTCGGCCAGGTCGTCCTCCGGCTGCGCCCGGACCGGCCGGTGCGTCATCACGGCGGCGACCACGGCCTCGGGGTCGACCTCGGCCTGCCAGCCCTCCGGGAGGTCCGGGCAGCAGGCCAGGTCGGCCGCCGTCACCATGCCGACCAGGCGCCCGCCGCCGTCGACGACGGGGGCGACGCTGCGTCCGTGCGCGGCGAGGACGGACGCCGCCGCCTGCACGGGGCTGTCCGCCCGCAGCGTCGTCACCGCCGTGCTCATCGCGTCGCGGACCTTCGCCGCGACCTCCCCGGCCGTCACGATCCCGCCGCCCAGGCCTGCGCGCCCGCCAGGTCCGCGTACCCGAACACCCGGACCTGCGGGTGCACGACGTGCTCGACGGTCGAGGCGGCCGCCGTGGCCACGGGGACGTCGGTGGCGAGGGCGAGGCGACCGACCTTTCCCTGGTGCCCGACGACGAAGCGCACGTGCCGCAGCAGGCTGCCGAGGCTCGTCCAGCGCGGCACTCCGCGCAGGTGCAGCACCAGGCCGGGCAGCTCGCCGTGCTCGCGCATCCACGGGTCGACCGTCGCGGCGAGCGTCTCGAAGTCCTCGATGCGTAGAGCCTCGGTCACCTCGGCGGTCACGACGCCGGTCGACTCGTCGAGAACCGCGTCGATCGCGGCGCCGGCCGGCAGGGCGGCGAGCCATGCGGCGGCCGCGGTCCGCTCGCCCGGCGCGAAGACGCGCATCGGGAAGGGCACGACGAACACCGCCCACCGGGTGGCGGTCGTGATCCAGCCGAGGCGGGTGACGACCGCGGCGCCGTCCATCGCGCCGAACGCGTGGAGCCCCAGACGCACGTCGTCGACGACCGCCGGCGGGGTCAGCCCGGTGAAGTCGTCGTCGATCTCGATCAGGCACCGCAGCCGGCCGGAGTCCCGCATCGCGTCCTCGACCATCGGCACGATGACGTCGTCGTAGTCCTGCGGGGTGAGGCGCCCTCCGACGCGCAGTCCCAGCACGCCGTCGGGGAGGTCGCCCAGCTTCTCGATCATGTGCTCCTCCGGGAGATGCGGCGATCGCGCAGGGGCTCGGGCCCCACTGTCGCTCGGGACGACCCTACGGCCGCCGACCACCGCGGGATCAGGGCCGAAGGTCCACGGTGGATCGGGGCGGAGGCGGTGGATGCGGAGGCGGTGGATGCGGGCGGCGGTGGATCCGGGCGGAGGTCGGCGAGCGTGCCGATCCCGGGCGAGCGGGTTGTCCGGTCCCGGCTGAGCGTCCCACCGGGAGGGGCCGAAGGCCCCTGCACCCCGGGCGCCCGCTGCAGGTTGTCTGGAACGGTCCACGTGATCACCGGGAGCCCGGCTGTGTCGACCACCAGCACCTCGCGCAGCACCGAGCCGTCGACGACGACCGGTGCCGCCGATCCTCGCGAGCCGGTGGAGGTGCTGCTGCGCGACCTGCGCTCCTCCCGCTCGGGGCTGAGCTCCGCGGACGCCGCCCGCCGGCTCGACCGCTACGGCCCCAACGTGCTCGAACACCGGGCGGGCCGGGGCTGGCCGCGGGCGCTGGTGCGGCAGTTCGTGCATCCGCTCGCCCTGCTGCTGATCGTCGCGGCGGCGCTGGCGTTCCTGTCCGGGACTCGGGAGCTGGGCTGGGCGATCCTCGCCGTGGTCGCGCTCAACGCGGTGTTCGCGTTCGTCCAGGAGACCCAGGCGAGCAGGGCGGTCGAGGCACTCGGCCGCTACCTGCCACCCCGGTCGCGGGTGCGCCGCGACGGGACGGTCGGCGAGATCCGGGCCGCCGAACTGGTGCCGGGCGACGTGGTGCTGATCGCCGAGGGCGACCGGGTCCCCGCCGACGCCCGACTGCTGTCCGGCGCGCTGGAGATCGACGCCGCCGCGCTCACCGGCGAGTCGGTACCGGTGGAGCGCGACGCCGCCGTCCCGGACACCGCCGGCCGGAAGCTGGACTCCCCGGTGCTCGTGTTCAGCGGCACCGCCTGCGTCGCGGGCTCGGCGGAGGCGGTCGTCCACGCGACCGGCCGGCACACCGAGATCGGCCGGATCGCGGCGCTGACCGGACGCCGGGGCCACGACGAGAGCCCGCTGGAGCGTCAGGTCCGCCGCGTCGCCTACCTGATCGCCGCGGTCGCGCTCGGGGTCGGGGCGGCGTTCCTGCCCCTCGGCGTGCTCGCCGGGCTGAGCTGGGCCGAAGCGGCTGTGTTCGCGGTCGGTCTGCTGGTGGCCAACGTGCCGGAGGGGCTGCTGCCGACCATCACCCTCGCCCTCGCCGGCGGGGTCCGCGCCATGGCCCGCCGCGGTGCCCTGGTCAAGCGGCTGTCCGCGGTGGAGACCCTCGGCTCGACCACGGTGATCTGCACGGACAAGACCGGCACGCTGACCCTCGGGCGGATGACGGTGCAGGAGGTGCGCGACGGCGCGGGGCGGCCGGTCGCCGCGCCCGGCCCGGACCTCGCCACCGCGGTCGCCCGCTGCGCGACCGCCGACCCGGCGACCGGGACCGGGGACCCGACCGAGCTCGCGCTGCTGGCGATGGCGGCCGGGGCGGGTGCCGACGTCCGCGTCGGGACCCGCGACCGCGACCGCCGGGCCCTGTTCGCCTTCGAGGCCCGGCGGCGGACCATGGCCACCCTCGACGACGTCCCCGACGACGACCTGCACGGGGACGACCTGCACGGGGACGACCAGCACCGGGACGACCAGCACGGGGACGACCAGGACGGGGAGCGGCCCCGGAGCCGGTGGATCCATGTCAAGGGCGCCCCCGAGGTCCTCGTCCCGCGCTGCCGGCTCGAGCCGGACGACACCGCCGCCGTGGAGGCCGCCGTGACCGGGTTGGCCGACCGCGGCCTGCGCGTCCTCGCCGTCGCCCGCCGCGCCTGGCCCGCCGACACCCCACCCGACCGCGAGGTCGCCGAAGGGCCCGGGCTGGAGCTGCTCGGCCTCGTCGGGCTGCTCGACCCGCCCCGCCCGGAGGTGCCCGCCGCCGTCGCCGCGTGCCACTCCGCGGGCATCCGCGTGCACGTGGTGACCGGCGACAACGGCCGCACCGCCGCCGAGGTCGCCCGCCGGGTCGGGCTGCGGGCCGACCGCGTCGTGGAGGGCGACGAGCTCGACGCCATGCCCGATCCGGCCCTGCACCAGCTGCTGGCCACCGGGCAGGAGATCGTCTTCTCCCGGGCCGCGCCCGAGGCCAAGCTGCGCATCGCCGACGCCCTGCGCGCCGACGGCCAGGTCGTCGCGATGACCGGCGACGGCGTCAACGACGCCCCCGCGCTGCACCATGCCGACATCGGGGTGGCCATGGGCCGCGAGGGCACCGAGGTGGCCCGCGAGGCCGCCACCATGATCCTCACCGACGACAACTTCGCCACGGTCGTCGCCGGGGTCGAGGAGGGCCGTCGGGTCTTCGACGACGTGCGCAAGTTCGTGCTCTACATCTTCGCCCACCTCGTCCCCGAGGTCGTGCCGTTCCTGCTGTTCGCCCTGTCCGGCGGCCTGGTCCCGCTCCCCCTGACCGTGCTGCAGATCCTCGCCGTCGACCTGGGCACCGAGACCCTGCCGGCACTCGCCCTCGGCCGGGAGAGGGCCGAGCCGGGGCTCATGGCCCGCCCGCCGCAGCACCGCGGCCGCGGTGTGATCGACCGGCGGATGCTGCTGCGCGCCTGGGGGATCATGGGCGTGGTCTCCGCGGCCCTCGGCCTCGCCGTGTTCCTGCTCGTCCTCCACCAGGGCGGTTGGACCCCCGGCGCCGACACCGGCCCCGGAGCACCGCTGCACCCGCTGTACCTGCAGGCCACCACGGCCAGCTTCGCCGCGATCGTCGCCTGCCAGATCGGTACCGCCTTCGCCGCCCGCACCGATCACACCTCGTTGTGGCGCATCGGGATCGGCAGCAACCGGCTGCTGCTCGCCGGCATCGCCTTCGAGGTCGCCTTCGCCGCCGCCGTGATCTACCTGCCCGTCCTGCAGACCGTCTTCGGCACCGCCGCCCTGCCCGGTTGGGTGCTGCTGCTCCTGCTGCCGATGCCGGTGGTCGTCTGGGGCGTCGACGAGATCTACCGGTGGGCGGGCCGCCGGAGCGGGAGCGGCTCGGCCCCGCCCGCCCCCGCCGGGCGGGCCGGAACGGACGCGGGCCGATGACCGGGCCGTCCGCGGACGATGCCCCCGTGGGCGCACGCATCCTGCTGGTCGAGGACGACCAGGGCCTCGGGGAGGGCCTGGTGGACAGCCTGACCCAGCACGGCCACGACGTGTCCTGGGCGCACACCGGCCGTGCGGCGCTCGAGGCGGTCGAGACCGGCGGACGGATCGACCTGGTCCTGCTCGACCTCGGGCTCCCGGACGTGGACGGGATCCGGGTCTGCCGGTGGCTGCGCGACCGGTCCGTGGAGGCCGTCGTCGTGATCCTGACCGCCCGCGGTGCCGAGATGGACGTCGTCGTCGGCCTCGACGCCGGCGCCGACGACTACCTGACCAAGCCGATCCGGCGCGACGAGCTCCTCGCGCGGGTGCGCGCCCACCTCCGGCGCGCGCAGCCCTCGGGTGGCGGCGAGCCGGTGCGGCTCGGCGACCTCGAGCTCGACCTGCGGCAGCGCCGGGTCTTCGTGCACGGCCGGGAGCTCGTCCTGCGGGCCAAGGAGTTCGACCTGCTGGAACGCCTCGTCCGCGACGCGGGGGCCGCGTTGAGCCGGCAGACCCTGATGGCCGACGTGTGGGACGACCGCTGGGGCGGTGCCAGCAAGACCCTCGACGTCCACGTCGCGGCCCTGCGCAAGCGGCTGTCCGGCTTCCCGGCCGGGACGCTGGTGCCCCGGATCCGCACGTTGCGCGGCCACGGCTACCGCCTCGAACCCCCGACGGCCTAGCGTGCACCGAGACCCTGTCCCGGGCGACGGGAGGTGACGCCGGCGTGCGCACCCGGATCGTCTCCCTCGCGGTGGTCATCGCAGCGATCGCGGTGACGCTGTTCGGCATCCCGCTCGCCGCCGGGCTCGCCCGCTACGCCGAGGCGCAGGAGGGCGTCACCCTGCAGCGGATCGCCGACCTCACGGCCGCGGCCGTGCTCAACGACCTCGCCCACGACCGGATCCCGCCGGCGCTGCCCGCCGCTCAGGGTGGCAGGCACGACAGGCAGGTCACACTCTTCGACGAGGACGGCGTGCGCCTCCTCGGCGGTGGGCCCCCGGTGGGCGACGAGCACATCGCCGCCGCCCTGCGGGGTGCGGGTCCCGGCATCGTCGAGAGCGGCGGCACCGTGATCGCCACGGCCCCGGTCACCGGCGAGCACGAGATCATCGGCGCGGTCCGGGCCGCGCGGCCGGTGTCGGCGGTGCACGCGGAGCTCGTGCCGATCTGGGCGGCCATGCTGGGCCTGGCGGGTCTGGTCCTGGTGGCGGGCTGGGTGATCGCGAGGCGCCAGGCGCGACGCCTCTCCCGTCCGCTGGAGGACCTGGCGGTGCTCGCCGAGCGGCTCGGGGACGGGGACTTCAGCGTCCGGGCACCCCGGGCCGGGGTCGCCGAGGTCGACGCGGTCGGCACCGCCTTCACGGCCACCGCGGCCCGGCTCGACGACCTCCTCGCCCGCGAACGGGCGTTCTCCGCGGAGGCCTCCCACCAGCTGCGGACACCGCTGGCGGCGCTGCGGCTGCGGCTGGAGAACGCGCGGGCCGGGCCGAGCACCGACGTCGACGCCGCTCTCGACGCCGCGATCACGGAGACCGAGCGCCTGGCGCGGACCGTCGAGGAGCTGCTGCACCTCGCGCGGGCCCGGGGCGGCGGGGGAACCGGGCCGGTCGAGCTGCGCGCCCTGCTCGACGACGTGGCCGAGACCTACCGGCCCCGCTTCCTCGCCGAGGGCCGGAGCCTCGTCGTCGACGTCGGCCAGGACGGCGACGAGCCCGGACCCGCGTCGGACGCGCACCCGGTGCGGGCGGATCCCGGCCCCGTCGTCGGGGGTTCGCGGGCCGCGCTCCGCCAGGCGCTCGCGGTCCTGCTCGACAACGCCCTGCTCCACGGGGCCGGACGGGCCCGGGTCGGGGTGCGGGAGGTCGGCGAGGCCGTGGCGGTCGACGTCGAGGACGAGGGCCCGGGCTTCGACGGTGCCCCCGACCCCGAAGACGTGCCCGACCGGGACGGGGCCGACCGGGACGGGGCCGACCGGGAGGGCGCGGGCGGAACCGGACTCGGCCTGCCGCTCGCGACGCGCCTGGTCGAGGCCCAGGGCGGCCGGCTCGTCCTGACCCGGGAGAGACCCCCGGTACTGACGATCTTCCTCCCGCGCGATCACCGCTGAGGTGGTCGGGCCGCCACGTCAGCTCGCGGGGCGCGCGCCGGGGTCGCCCGGCGTCAGGGGGACCGACCACTCCACCCGGGTGCCGTGGGGGGCGACCCGGGTGATCGTCAGGTGTCCGCCGTGGCGTTCGGCGCGGCGGCGCAGGTTGGCCAGCCCGCTGCGGCGGCCGGAGTAAGGGATGCCGAGGCCGTCGTCGGAGACGACGAGGCTCAGGAGCGCGTCGGGGCCGGGATCGTCGGGGCCGGGATCGTCGGGGCCGGGATCGTCGGGGCCGGTGACGCGGAGGTCGACCTCGACACGGGTGGCGTGGGCGTGCTTGGCCACGTTGGTCAGGGCCTCGCGGACGACGGCGCACAGGTCGTCGACCAGCTCCCTGCGGTCGGTCGGGTCGAGGCCGGCCAGCACGGTGTCGACGGGACCGGAGAACCGCAGCTGCGGGGCCTGCCCGAGGACCGTCGCGGCCTCGGTGACCACGGCGAGCACCGTGGAACGCACCTCGTCGGCGGGCCCGGCGCGGGTGTGCCGGATGGCGAAGACGCTGGTACGGATCTGGGCGATGGTGTCGTCCAGGTCGACCACGGCCGACCGGAGGCTCTCCGCGTGCGTCGGGTGGACCCGCGCGGCGAGGCCCTGCAGAGCCAGCCCCGATGCGAACAGACGCTGGATGACGTGGTCGTGCAGGTCTGCGGCGATGCGGTCGCGTTCGTCGAGCATCGCCGCCCGCTCGCGTTCGGTACGGGCGTCGTCGAGCTCCAGCGCCACGGCGGCCTGAGCGGCGAACCCGGCCGCCATGGTCAGGTCCTCGGGGTCGAACGGGGCACGGCCGGCGAGCCGGGTGACGGCCAGCACTCCCGCGTTCTGGGCGTTCCCGGTGAGCGGGACCACCAGTACGGGGCCGATCTCGACGGCATCGGCCGGCTCCGGAGGCGGCAGGCCGGGATGGTCGCGGGCGTCGGCCAGCCGCAGCGACCGGCCGGTGCTGAACACGTGGCCGCAGAGGCTGCCGTCGACCGGGCTGCGGTACCCGACCAGCTCGACGGCCGCGACACCGAGGGTCGGCCCGCCGACGGCCGTGTCGACCTGCAGGCTGCGCCGTTCCTCGTCGGGCAGCAGGACCGCGACCAGGTCGGCGTCGGCGAGCCGCCGGGCGTGTTCGGCGATCGCACCCAGCGGCCGGCCGACGTCCGGGGTCAGCATCCGCCGGGTGACCGCGGCGGTCGCGGCCGACCACTCCCCGCGGCGGCGGGCGGCGGCGTACCGGCGCGCGTTGTCGATCACGACGGCGGCGGTCGCCGCGAGCGACAGGGCCAGTTCCTCGTCCTCGGCACTGAACCCGCCGCGGGTGCTCTCGGTGAGATAGAGGTTGCCGAACACCTCGTCCCGGATCCGGATCGGCACCCCCAGGAAGCCGCCCATCGGCGGATGCCCGGGCGGGAACCCCGAGGACCTCGGATCGGCCGACAGGTCCTCGATCCTGAGCGGGCGCGGATCCGCGATCAGCGCCCCGAGCAGACCCTTGCCCTGCGGCAGGTGCCCGAGCGCGTCCACGAGCACGTCCGGCATCCCGACGTGGACGAACTCCGCCAACCCGCCCTGACCGTCGAGGACACCCAGAGCGGCGTAGCGGGCGCCCACCACCTCGCGCGCGGCTGTCGCGATGTGTTCCAGCACCGCCGTCGGCGCCAGATCGGCGTTGATCGTCTGGCTCGCCCTCAGCAGCTCGCGCAACCGCTCCTGGGTCGCGATCATGTCCCGAGCGCGGCCGAGCAGTTGCGCCAACAGCCGGTCCAGCTCGGTCCGTGGCCGGTCCGCGAACGTCAGCGCCGGCTCGTCCGGCGCCTCGATCCACTCGGCTTCCCGGTCGCGCGCGCGCTTCCGCCGGGAGTCGGGCTGCTCGCCCATTGGTGTCCTCAGTCGGTCGATCCGCCCCCGGAAGGACGACTGCCGGCCCACCGGCCACGCCGTCCTCCCCTGTCCTCCGACCGGGGCGAGTCCGACTCTTGCCACCCGGCCCGCGGAGGAAGCGAGCCCCCTGACTCTGCCTTCTCCCCGCGCGACGCCGCTCCGACGTCGGTGCTCTGTGTAGCCGGGACCGTCGACACACGGAAGAGCAGAGCCGATTTTGTCGCCACTCGGATCAAGCCGGTACCTCCGATCGCGAGGTCGTTGCGAGCAGAACCAGGCCTCCGCAACCTCCCGGAGACACCGAGTTCACGAGAACCTCTCGAACGCACCGTGTTCACGAATTCCCCGGGTTCGCCGGGGGCTCCCGCGGCTCGCGCCGCGACCCGGCGACCTCGCGGGCCCACCGGCCGTCGTGCGGTCGGCGTGGCAGGTCCCGCCCGCTCAGCCACGCACCCGCGCGGTCGCGTCCACCCGCTCCAGGTCCTCGGCCGCGATCTCGAGCAGGCGGTGGCCGAGCTCCGACAGCGCCCGGGCGACCGCCAGCTCGTCACCGATCTCCGGCACGTCGCGGTCGGTGGGGTTCAACCTCGCCAGGCCCACCCCCACCACGGAATCGGCGTCCCGGGTGTGCAGCCGCGCCACCGCACGCGTCCTCCCGTCGTGCTCGTCGATGTCGATCGCTACCGTCCACCGCTTCGCCTCGTGCACGACGTCCTCCTCCATCGCTCGTCTCCGGTGCCCCCGACGGTCCTCCACGGCGCGCACCAGGACGAGGGCCCTCCTTCCCGGGCCGGGAGGGCCGATGAGCCCGCCGCCGCAGAGCCTTCACGAGGCTGCGCCGACCTCGGCCACTCGACCCGGCCCGACCGGGGCGCGGCGAGCATCGGACCCGCGGGCCACCGACCGCGTGCGGACGTTCGGCCCTGGTCGCCGCCGACCTGCCCGGCGAGCGTCGGGGGATGGACGAGCGGCTCCGCAGCCCCGACACCACGCGTATTGACGCACGGCGTGACCTCCACGGGGCGGACGGCCCCTTCGCCACGGTGTACGTCGACACCCGCGCGACCTCGGTCGAGGAGCTCCTGCCCCGGTGGCGGGCGGTGCAGGCCGACCCCGCCGAACCCGCCGGCCGGCCGCGGGACGGCAGCGGCGCGCTCTGCGGGTTCCCGTGACCTCCCGCGGGCGGGAGCGCCGGGGACACGGCGGGGCCCCGGCACGCGAGGACCTCACGATCTTCCTGAGCGGCGACGTGATGCTCGGGCGCGGGATCGACCAGATCCTCCCCCACCCCGGGGACCCGCAGCTGCGCGAGCGGTCCGTGCGCGACGCGCGGACCTACGTCCACCTCGCCGAGGCCGCCGGCGGCGCCGTGCCGCAGCCGGTGGAGCCGGGGTGGCCGTGGGGCGACCTGGCCGCGGTCCTGGGCGAGACCGCGCCGGACGCGCGCGTCGTGAACCTGGAGACCGCCGTCACGACGTCGTCCTCGTTCGCCCCGCACAAGGCCGTGCACTACCGGATGCACCCGGCCAACCTGCCCACCTTGCACGCCCTGCACCCCGACGTGTGCTGCCTCGCCAACAACCACGTCCTGGACTTCGGCACCGAGGGCCTGCGCGAGACGCTCGACGTCCTGGCCGCGGCCGGGTTGCGGACCGCCGGGGCCGGGCGGGACGCGACCGAGGCGTGGCGGCCGGCCGTGGTCCCGTTGACGGGCGGCAGGCGTCTGGTCGTGCTCTCGGTCGCGCACACCTCGAGCGGGGTGCCGCCGGGCTGGGCGGCCACCGCCACGCGACCCGGGGTCGCCCTGGTCGCCGACGACGTCGACCGGTCCGTCGACGAGGTGGTGGCGAGCCTCGCCGCCGTGCACACGCCCGACGACATCGCGGTCGTGTCGGTGCACCGGGGGTCGAACTGGGGCTACGAGGTCGGCGCCGAGCAACGGCGCTTCGCCCACGGCCTCGTCGACGCCGGCGTCGACCTGGTGCACGGGCACTCCTCGCACCACCCGCGCCCGGTGGAGGTCCATCGCGGCCGGCTCGTCCTCCACGGCTGCGGCGACCTCGTCGACGACTACGAGGGCGTCAGCGGGTACGAGGAGTACCGGGCCGATCTGCGGCTGGCGTACCTGGCCACGCTCGACCCGACGACCGGCGCCCTCCGCCGGCTCCGCATGGTTCCCCTCCGCTCCCGCCGCCTGCGGCTGCAGCGCGCCTCCGCCGAGGACGCCGAGTGGCTCGCCGCGACGCTCGACCGGGCCGGTCGGCCGTACGGGTCCCGGGTCCGGACCGGAGCGCACCACCTGCTCGACCTGGCCACCGTCTGAGGTCGCCACGATCGCCGCACCGCCACGGCTCCTGCAGCGCGCTCACCGGCCGGCAACCCGGTCGACCTGCGCCGGGGGCGTCAGGCGACGGGGTGCGGTGCGGCGACGAGGTGCTCGCCGAACCAGTCCCGGGCCAGCGCCGCGGCCTGCCCGAGGGCGCCCGGTTCCTCGAACAGGTGGGACGCGCCGGGCACGACGGCCAAGCGGCTCGGGCAGCGCAGGAGCGCCTGGGCGCGGCGGTTGAGCTCCAGGACCAGCGTGTCGGCCCCGCCGACGACGAGCAGGGTGGGCGCGCGGACCTCGCCCAGCCGCACTTCCGCCAGGTCCGGGCGCCCGCCGCGCGAGACGACCGCGCCCACTGCCGGGTCGTCCGCCGCAGCCCACAGCGCGGCCGCCGCGCCCGTGCTCGCCCCGAAGTAGCCCAGCGGCAGCCCGCGGCACTCCGGCAGTCCGCGGGCCCACCGGCCGAGCTCGGCGAGCCGGCCCGCGAGCAGTTCGACGTCGAACACGCGGGCGCGGTCGAGCTCCTCCCGTGACGTCAGCAGGTCGACCAGCAGGGTGGCCAGGCGCGCCCGCTGCAGCACCGTCGCCACGTACCGGTTGCGCGGGCTGTGCCTGCTGCTGCCGCTGCCGTGCGCGAACACGACCAGCCCCGTCGCCCGCTGCGGAACCGTCAGGTGCCCGGCCAGTCGCGCCCCTCCGGCGGCCGTCTCCACGTCCTGGTCGACGGCGCCGTCCGGGGCGGGCGAGTCCCCGGCGGCCGGCTGCACCGGCGAGGTCACCGGCGCCGCCCGCTCGAGGAGGTCCACGACCTCCTCGTCGGAGGTCTGCCGGAAGTCGCGGTAGAACTGCCCGACCGCGCCGAACCACTCCGGGACGTCCAGGCAGACCAGCTCGTCCACCTCGTGGCGCAGCGCCCGGGCCGCGTCCGGCGCGCACACCGGCACCGCCAGCACCACCCGTGCCGCCCCGTGCGCCCGCGCCACCCGGCACGCCGCCTGCGCGGTCGATCCGGTGGCGACCCCGTCGTCGACCAGGACCGCGGTGCGGCCCTGCAGCGGCAGCCGCGGCCGGCCCCGGCGGAACCGCGCCGCACGGCGCTCCACCTCCGCCCGCGCCCGCCGCTCCACCTCGGCCAGCTCCGACTCGCTGACGTGCATCGCGTGCACGACGCGCTCGCCGAGGACGAGAACGCCGTCCTCGCCGACCGCACCCATCGCCAACTCGGGCTGGAACGGCACGCCCAGCTTGCGCACCACGATCACGTCCAGCGGCGCGTCGAGCGCCCGGGCCACCTCGTAGGCGACCGGCACGCCTCCCCGGGGCAACCCGAGGATCACCAGATCCTCCCGGTCCGTCCGCAGGTGCCGCAGCCGCGCCGCCAGCCTGCGCCCGGCGTCCACCCGGTCGATGTACGACATGGCGCCCCTCCCCCGCTCCACCGTCGACGGTCTGCCGCTACCGCGCCGCGGCATCAGCCACGGCCGTGACCGGCGGCCGGCGGGGCACAGGTGCCGAAGGACCCGCCCGGCGCCGCAGCGGCCCTCAGGACGGATACTTCGCCAGGATCTCGCGGAGCCGGTCGACGAACCGCAGGGACTCGTCGTGCCCTCGCTGCCAGACGTTGCGCCCGAAGATCAACCCGGTCGCGCCGGCCTCCATCGCCATCCGGGCCTTGTCCAGCATGGCCTCGTCGCCCGTCCGGGAGCCGCCGGAGACCAGCAGCAGGGTGCGGTTCGCCGACCGGACGACCGCGTCGATCGCCTCCTGGGCCTCGACCGGGTGCCGGTACTCCTCGGGCACCCCGGTGTGCTTCTCGGGGTGCGGGAAGTTCACCTTGACCACGTCGGCGCCGAGCTCCGAGGCCACCCGCGCGGCGTAGTCGACCTGGTAGAACGAGTCCTTCCCGCCCTTCTCCGCCACCACCCAGCCGCGCGGGTAGGCCCACACGATCAGCGGCATCCCGAGCCGGTCGGCGTCCGTGCGCACCCGGCGCAGCTGCGCGTAGTCCGCCTCGGCCGACGGGGTGCCGACGTAGAGGGTGTAACCCACCGCATCCGCGCCCAGCCGCACCGCGTCCTCGACCGAGGCGTGCAGCGGCGAGAGGGCGGCGTCGTCCGGCGGGATGTCGGTCTTCCCGTTGAGCTTGAGGACTAGCGGAACCTCGCCGGCGTACTCCCAGGCGAACTTCTCGGCCAGGCCGATCTGGAGCACGATCCCGTTGAAGCCGCCCTCCACGGCCAGCCGCAGCACGTACCGGGGATCCGACGCCGCCGGGTTGACGGCGAAGTCCCGCGGGCCGTGCTCGAGGCCCTGGTCGTAGGGCAGGAACAGGCCGGTCCCGTTGCGCAGGCCGTGCTCGTGCAGGATGCGGTGCAGGCGGGCCCGCTTGCCCGCGGACAGGCCGATCTCGGTCACTCGGGGCCGCGTCATGGCAGGCCTCCCGTCGTGGTGGTGGTGGTGGCGTCGGAACGATCGCGGGCACCGAACCGGCCGCCCACGTCGAGGAGGTGTTCGGCGCAGACCCGCGGAGCGCACCGCGAGGCGCGGCACCCCGGTCGAGCACGGCGGCGGTACCCCGGAGTCCGCCGGTGCGGGCCCGGTCGCGGCGCAACCGCGTCAGCGGATGTGCTCGGGCACGTGGTCGAGGACCTGCAGGATGTGCGTGGCCAGGGCGACCGCGGCGTCGTGGTCGAGCTCCGAGTGATCCGTGATCGCCGATGCCACGAGCTCGACGCGCCGCTCGTGGGGGGTGACGGGGGGCCGGGTGGTGGTCACTGTGGTCGTCATGGGCGGTGACGCTAGGAGGAGCGACGCGCCCGGAGCAGGGGCGGAGGACCCGGCCGCCGAGTGCCCGACGACCCGTCGACGGGTCGCGTCACGAGGCCGGAGAGGGTGGCGACGACCTGGGGAAGGACGCGCCGCACGACCGGCGAGAGCCGGTCATCGAAACCGAACTCCACCCCGGTGACCGTGCCCTGCCCGACGGGGGACACACCACCGATCGTCCCGGACGGCGGGTGGCATTCGGCCCTGTCGTGCTCGGGGAGGTCGGGCCAGGTTCGCGGTACCGCCGGTCCACCCGACCGCCCGGGTCCGTCCCGAGAGGAGCACCCCCATGACCACGGACACCACCCGGCACGTCGACTCCGGCGTCGTCGCCCTGGCCGAGGCCGAGCGGATCGCGCTCGAGTGGGTCGACACCGTCGCCGAGGCCCTCGGGACCACCGACCGCGACCACGCCTATCGGCTCCTGCGGGCCTGGCTGCGCGCGGTGCGCGACCGGCTGGAGATCGACGGCGCGGCCCACCTCGCCGCACAGCTGCCGCTCCTGCTGCGCGGCGTGTGGTTCGACGGGTGGCGGCCCGCGCAGGTGCCCGTCAGGTACGGGCCCGAGGACCTCGTGGCCGTGGTGTCCCGCGAGGCGCGGGTCGCTCCGTCCGAGGCGCGCCGGGCGATCCCCCTGGTGACGCGCGCCCTGGACCGACGGTGGGCCACCGAGCAGACGGACCACCTGCTGGCGCAGCTGCCCGGATCACTGCGCGAGCTGCTCGCGTCCGGCGCCGGGGCACGGCACGACCAGCCCCTGGCCGACCGGTCCGGGGAGCCGGACGCCTCCGGGACCACCGAACCCGCCGACCGGCTCGAGGCCCTCGAGCGGAAGGTCGACACCGTCGTCGAGGCACTGCGCGCGCTGCTGCACGGGTTCGAGAGCCCACCGACGGAGGAGCCCGCGGGCGGGCGCACGGTCGAGGCCGCACACCGCGCGCACCGGATCCTGCTCGGTCCGGGGGCGCAGTGATGACCCGCCCGGCCATCGCCGTCCTCGTGCAGCTGACGGGCGACCACCTGCCGGGCACGCGGGAACGGGCGGAGGAGAAGATCCGCGCAGCACTGCGGCACGCCCGCGGCCCGGTCCTGCACACCCGCGTCCGGATCGGCCGCCACCCCGATCCGGCGGCGCACCCGCCGGTGGTCGCCGAGGCCACCGTCGACGTCGACGGACACCCCGTCCGCGCCCGCGTCCACGCCGGCGGCGACACCGAGGCCGTCGATCTGCTGGCGGACCGGCTGCGCAGGCAACTCGTGCGCGACCGCCACCGCCACTCCGCCCACTGGGAGGACCGCCGCGGGGAACAGCCCGCGGCGGACCCGCAGGAATGGCGCCACGCTCAGCTCGTCCCGCCGCGGCCCACCTTCTTCCCGCGGCCTCCGGAGGACCGGCGCATCGTCCGGCACAAGACCTTCACCGTCGGGCGGGTCGACCTCGACGAGGCCGCGTTCGACCTCGAGGTCCTCGACCACGACTTCCACCTGTTCACCGAGGTGGGGACGGGCCTGGACGGCGTGCTGTACCGGACCGGGGACGGGCTGCGGCTCGCGCTCGTCGAGCCTCGACCCGAGGCACTGGCCCCGCACTCGGTCCCGGTGGACGTCAGCCCCCACCCGCCCCCCGCCCTGACCACCGTCGAGGCCTGCGAACGGCTGGGGCTGCTCCTGCTGCCCTTCCTGTTCTTCCTCGACGCCGACCGCGGGCGCGGCGCCGTCCTCTACCGCCGCTACGACGGCCACTACGGTGTGATCACCCCGGCCGGCTGAGACCTCCGCCGACGATCCGGGTGGTAAGGCCGCGGCGGCGGTCCGGGCCTCACCCGCGTGCCGGAACGATCCGCACGTCGACCACGCCGGGTACGTTCTGTGCGATCACGGTGGCGACGTGCCGCTCCGTCGCGTCCTCCGTGTCGTCGGCGAGGGTCACCACGCCGTCGTGCACCGACACGGTCCAGCGGTCCCGGCCCGCATAGTTCCGCAGGCCGCGTCGCACCGCGTGCTCGATGACCTCGTCCGGGCGCCCGACCGCCCCGAGGACGTCCCGGCGGCTGACGATGCCGACCAGCCCCCGGCCGGGCTCGACGACGGGCACCGACCGGATGCCCCGTGCGCGCATGGTCTCGACCAGGTCGGCGGCGTCGGTCCAGGGCAGCGCGGTGACCACGTCGGTCGTCATCACCTCCCCGACGGCCGGGGAGGGGGGGCCCGCGGCGAGCTCGGCCGCCAGCCGCGGGGAGCGCGCGTCGTGTCGCAGGCGCCCGGCGAGCAGGTCCGCCTCGGTGACGATGCCCAGCAGGTCGTCCCGCTCGTCCACGACCGGCAGGGCGGTGAACCCGTGGCCGGTGAGGACGCGCGCCGCCTCGCGGACGGAGGTGTCGCGCCGGACGGTCACGACGTCGCGGGTCATCACGTCCCGGGTGAGCACGGGCCCGTCCTTCCGGACGCACACCCCGGCGCGGCGCTCTCGTCCCCGACCCGTCCACGCCGACCGCGGTCGGTGGTGCCTGCTGCCGTCTGGTCATCCTTGTCCACGTTCCCGGGCCCCTGCCGTCGTCACCGTCCGTCCGTCCGTTGTAGGCCGAACCCGCCGTGATGGGCAGGGCCGCTCGGCCCGACCCGGGCCGAGTCCCGGCCGGGAACGCGGGGCCGTTCGGCACTGCGCGCCCGGCCGGCCGGCGGCGTACACAGACGGGGAGCCCGAGGAGGTCATGATGTCCTGCTGGTGCGGACACGGCCCGTGGCACCACTACGGCCACGCCTACCCCCCGCCCGCCTACCCCCTGCCCGGCTACCCGGCCCCGGAGTACGCGCGCCCGTACTGGGAGCCCGGTGGCCGGCGGCGGCGGACGGACGAGGAGCTCGAGCGGCACCTCGCCGCGCTGGAGGAGGAGATCGCCCGGCTGCGCGAGGAACTCGCCGCGCAGCGCCGGAGCGGGGACCAGCCGGGCTGAGTGCGTCCGGCGCGGCGGACGGTGCAGTTCGTGCCGCCGCGGCCGACGGGTGGGGCAGGTCGGGCTCGAACCGACGACCTGACGGATTATGAGTTCCGAGACGCTGATCAAGTCTCTGACCTGCGGAAACGTGCCGCATTTGCGGCAGCAGGAACCGGAATCCGGTAGGGTCTACGCCCCCAAGAACCGATCTTGGGAGGCAGTGTGCAGACCAACATGGACGATCTCGCCGAGGTGGTCCGAGACTTCCGCCGGGCGTTGTTCGCCCGCGGGCGACAGCCGTCCACGGTGAACGACTACACCGACAGCGCCAACGCGTTCCGTGACTGGTGCGTCGCCGAGAACATCCCGACCGACGTCACCATGATCCGCCGCCGCCACATAGAGGCGTACCTCGCGGATCTCGGTCAGCGAAAGCAGCTCCGGTACACGCACAAACGCGTCTCCCCCGCGACCGTCGCGAAGCACTATCGGAACCTGCGGCAACTCTTCCGGTACGTCCACGAGGAAGAGATCATCACGGATAACCCGTTCGACAAGATCCGACCGCCGAAGGTCGACACGAAAGCCGTTCCGGTCATGCCGCACGACGAGATTAAGCGGTTGCTGAGCGCGTGTGCCGGACGGGACTTCCTCGCTCGCCGGGACACCGCGATTATCCGTCTCCTGCTCGACACCGGGATGCGGGCCAGCGAGCTGACCGGGATCATGCTCGATCAGATCGACTGGAACACCGATTCGATCCTGATCACCGGCAAGGGTCGCAAACAGCGGATCGTAGGGTTCGGAGAGAAGCCGGGAGAGGCGTTACGCCGGTACCTCCGCGTCCGACAGCGGCACCCGCGTGCCGCGCTCCCGAACCTTTGGCTGGCCGAGAAGGGTGGGTTCACCCACCACGGCGTGCGGGACATGCTCACCCGGCGCTGCCGAGAAGCCGGGATAGAGAGGATCAACCCGCACAGGTTCCGGCACACGTTCGCTCACGAATGGCTCGCGGCTGGGAACGGAGAGACCGACCTTATGCGTCTCGCCGGCTGGTCGTCTCGTCAGATGCTTGACCGCTACGCAGCGAGCGCAGCGTCCGAACGGGCGCTAGCCGCTCATCGCAGAGCCCGGCTCTCAGACAAGTACTGACCTCGATATGAAACGGCCCCGGCGCCTGGTGCGCCGGGGCTTCCTGCTGAGCGGCAAGGGTTCTAGCCTTGATCGGCAACGATCTTCCGGGCTTCCTCGGTGGCCGCACCTCCACCCCGGCCCATTCCGGTAGGGGACAGAAACCCTGCCTTCCGAGCCCTCAGCACGTGACCCTTGACGGTCCCGACAGGACGCCCGATCGCGTCCGCCAGGGTCTCGTTCACTGCCCGGTGTCCGGGCACTCGGGAGACCTGCTCGTACGCCACGGCGAGGTGTGCCAGGTAGCGGTCTGTGATCTCCCCGCCGGACTCATCCCACGCCCTGGCAAGCGCGACCAGGCCATCAGCCTGACCGGCGGCCCGGCGCTGCTGGACCGCCGAGCGGCGCAACGGTTCCATGATCGTCCGGAACGCGGCGTTCAGGGTCTCTAGCGTCAGCTCGCCGTCTCCGACGGCCTTGACGGTCACCTCGACCAGACGGCCGTTGTCGCGGCCCACCACGACCTCGAACGGGCTCGTGATCGTCTCTCGCTCTAGCGCCATAACCGCAGCTTACACCCGTGACACTGTCGCAGTGTTGCGCGACAGTCGACCGTCGTGCTACTGTCGCACCACTCGATCAGCTGATCGGACAGGGAGACCAGTAACGGACCGCAGAGCGGGCCGGTGGCCCCGAGCCGGACGCGCTACCCGCCCGCCACGCGGGGCCGCGCTGGACAACCGAACAGACCGTGAGCGTGGGGATCGACCCACGGCTCTACCTGCCAGGACGTGAGCGCGTCGGGAGTCTCCCCTAGCTCACCGAGCGGGACGGGGATCGTGCGGCCGGTCTGGCCGCCACCCCCACCGAGCCAACAGGAAGACGAACGCGGATCACGGAACCAACAAACAACGGCGTACAGCCGTCCAACCTACCCGCAAAGGAAGCACGCACTGATGTTCAGCACGCTCCCCGCCGGTCGCGAGATCCTGGCTATCCCCTGCTGGATCTACGCGATCGTCACCGCGAACACCCCCGAAACGTACGCGCTGGTCGTCTACTCCTCGCCACTGATCGGCGAGACAGACGAGATGTTTCGCCCGGTCAATGACTACCTGGCCGGGAAGTGCTATTGGCTCCCGATCAACTACTACGTAGAGGATCCGGAGATGATCGGCGGCGCGGATCATCGCGTCTACTCGATCTACCCGCGATGCCCGGGCGTTGACGTTCCGCACGTCTGCGCCGAGTAATACGACCAGGAAGAAGAATCAGTGAAATCGAACGAACGTGTGCCGCTCTGGCACATCTGCCACAACACGGGAATAGACCGTGCGGACCTTGTCCCCCTGCTCGATCAGATCGGGATGACCGTCTACGCAGACCCGCTCGACGGCCGGGTCTACGTCTCCCGGCAAGAACTCGGTGACCTGCTCCGGTCGGTCGCCGAGGGGGCCGTGTGAGCGCCGGGTTCGGCGCCGCGGTCCGCGATCGGCTCGGCGACCAGGCGACGCCCGACGTGATCGCGCTGGCGACGGCGATCAGCGAGCGGGCCGAGGACGATGGCAGCCTCGCCCGCACGAAAGGGCTGTTCTCCGAGGCGGGGCTATCCCACCCCGAGGGTGCTGTGGCCTTGGGCGTGATCCGGGATGCCGGCCTGTTCGGCCAGGGCGAGGACGGCCGGTGGCGGATCGAGGTATCCGCCGAGCCACGGTTCGAGTGGGACCGGGGCCTTCAGTCTGCGAAGGAGTGGTCGCTAGAGCTCGCGGCGTGCCGCGAGATCGGCCCTACCGCGAAGCTGGTCGGGTGGGTGCTGCGGGAGTACGCGCACACAGAGACCGGCACGGTCTACCTGTCCAGCGGTCGGCTCGCGGCCGACCTGGGACGCAACGAGGACAACGTCAAGACCTACCGCGAGAAGCTGCAGACCGCCGGTTGGCTCGAATGGACCGGCGAGTATCGGTATCACCCGGGCTCGCCAAACAGGATGAAGCTCTGGCGACTCACGGTTCCGGACTGCCCGTGCGGACACCACGGGCGAGGGGGTAATCCCGCAGAGCCTAGGGGGTAATCCTGGTCTGCGGGGGGGGTAGTTTTGTAGTGCGAGGGGGTACCCGGGTACCCCACATACAGCCAAGTACTTATACAGCCGAGGCTTATACAGCCGAGGCTGGTACAGCCAAGCCGATCAGGACTTAGCACTACTGCGAGCCGTTCCGGCTTGGGGCCTCCACGGCTCTACTCAACTCATCCCTCGCCGCAACAATAGCCGAATAACCGAGGGGGTACCCGTCTACCCCCTCGTGTTGGGTCAATCCACCCCGCTAGGGGCGCAGGAGAGGTTATGTCTAGAATCATCACAGCTGATTGTGTCGTCTGCGAGACGACGTTTACGTATGAGTACCGTGGTGGCCGGTACCGCCGGTTCTGCTCGGACGACTGCGACCGAGCGAAGGGCGCGATCGACAAGCGACGCGAACGAAACGCGGAGCGACCACGCGAGAGACCGGACGGGACGGTCTACGTCCCGGATGAGTACCCGGTGACGGTGTCGGCGCCACCGCGTGATCTCGACTGGCAGGCCGGACGGGAACGCTCCCGCGCTCGCCGGGAGCGGGCGAGGTTACGGGCCGAGCCCGAGGGAACCACGGTTGATCGCCGCTACTCCGATCCCACCGACGATCAGGACGAGTCAGTCCCCGAGTCGCCCGAGACGGGGATTAGGGACCTCGTCCGCGCCGGGCACGGGTTCGGGATGGACGACCAGCGAGCGCACGACCAGGACGCTCTACGGTACGTCCCAGCGCGCCGTCGGGAAGCTGTGCGGGAATGGTTCCGGAACCCGCCCAACGCGGACCTTCCCGCCCCTCCGCTCGCGGGGCTGGCGGGCGTGCCCCACCGGCCGGGAGACCGGCAGACCCCGGTAATCGGCTCTGATCGGCCGTACGTCGACACGTACAGAAAGCCGGAGTACCAGCGCGGCACCGAGACGCCACGCCCGTCGATGTCCTGGCAGGACCACCGAGTCACGGAGATCGGCCGAGCGTGGCCGTGGGACGACATCGTGGAGTGGTCCGGGTTCGGTTGCTCGCGCTCGCCGCTGGCGCATCTCGCGCCGTTCGTGTCGATAAGCGAGCCCGCGCTACTCGCGGCGTGAGAGTGTCGCTTTTTCTATAAGAGTGGAGGGGTAAGGCATGGACTCCCTTGTCCCTCCCCACATTTTCCCGGGATCCTTCTCCCCGGGACGCCGGACGGCGATTAGGACCCGCCACGTCCGGCACGGATCGGCCCGACCCTGGCGGGGGTCGGGCCTTTCCTATTTCCGGCCTGCCATCGCCGGACGATCTTTGGCTCGGCGGGTCGGTCCGTTCCCCGCCGAGTCACCGCTAAGGAGATCGTCAAAGAATGGCAGACGCACAGACCGTAGGCAGGGTGGCCGTAAAGGTCCAGCCTGATACGTCCAAGTTCCGGGCTCAGCTCCGGAACGACCTAAACAAGATCACTCAGAACCTCCGGGCCGTGGTCGGCGTGGCCGCCGACGCACGAGGGCTCCGGCAGGATCTGACACGTTCCGTAGACCGTGCCTCCGCCGGTCTGAGCGCCACCGTGGGCGCCGCGTTCGGCGGCCGGGTGTCCGCGATGCGGGCTACGCTGCTTGCGCTCGTGACGCGGGCTCAGGCGGGAGTCTCGGCAGAGATCCCGGTCAGGTTCGATACCCGTCGTCTCGCCGAGCTAGGGAAGTCGCTCGGCGGTGGTGGCGGCGGTTCGCCGGGGAAGATCCTCGCGAACCTCACGCGCTCGATCGCCGCGCTCGCCGCGCTCGGCGGATCCGTCCAGACGATCACCGGCCTGACCGCCGCGCTGTCCCAACTCGCCCCCGCCGCTCTGCTCCTGCCCGGCGTGCTCGCCGCCGCGGGCGCCGGTTTCGCTGCTCTGAAGATCGGCATGTCCGGCGTCTCCGACGCCCTGTCCGGCGACGCCGAAGCGATGGCGAAGCTTGCCCCGGCCGCTCGTGAGACCGTGGCCGCGATCCGCGGGATGCAGCCCGCGTGGGACGGACTGAAGTCGTCCGTACAGGGTGCCCTGTTCGAAAACCTCGCCGAGCCGATCCGACAGCTCGGCGCCACGTACCTCCCGCTACTGAAGACCGGCCTTACCGGGATCGGTGGCGGACTAAACGAGATCGCCCGCGGCGCTCTGGCCGCGACGAACAACGAGTTCTTCCGCGGCGATGTCGTCCAGATTCTATCTAGCACCGAGGCGATGTTCCGGAACATGCGGAACTCGCTCGGCAACCTGCTCTCCGGTTTCACCGGGCTAGCGGCTGTCGGCTCGACCTATCTGCCCGCGCTCGGCAACGCCGTCTCTGACGTCTCCGCTCGCTTTAAGCAGTGGGTGGATGAGGGTATCGAGACGGGTCGTATCGAAGCACTGATCGATAACGCGATCCAGGGTTTCCGGGATCTCGCCGGGATCGTCGGCAACGTCGGCTCGATCCTCGACTCTTTGTTCTCCGGCCTCTCGGCCGGGAACGGTGCCGCTACCTCGTTCCTCGGTTCGATCCGCGAGACCACGGCCGCGGTCGCCGAGTTCATGGCGTCCGTCCAGGCTCAGGAGGCGCTAGGCGCGCTCGGCGAAACTCTCCGGGTCACCGGCGAGGTCGTCCGCACGGTGCTGCTGACCGCGCTTCAACAACTCGCCCCGGTGATCGTCGCGGCCGGTCCCGCGTTCCAGACGATGGCGCAGACGCTCGGCGGAGTGCTGGTCGGCGCTCTCCAGACGCTCGGCCCGATGCTGACCGGGTTCGCCACGTTCCTCTCGAACAACCTGCCTCTAGTCCAGGCACTGACGGTCGGTCTGGTCGGCGCGGCCGGCGCACTGAAGATCCTCGGGCCGCTGGTTTCCGGGATCACCGCTGTGATCCGAGCGTGGTCGATCGCTCAGGGCATTCTGAATATCGTTCTCGCGGCCAACCCGATCGGGCTGGTCGTCATCGCTATCGCTGCCCTGGTCGCAGCGATCGTGTACGCATGGAACAATAGCGAACGATTCAGAGAAATCGTCCTCGCGGTCTGGGCGGCGGTCAAGTCCGCCATCTCAACTGCGGTCGATACGATCAAGGGCATCCTGTCGTGGTTCGGACAGCTTCCCGGCCTGATCGCCGGATGGTTCGGCCAGGCGAAGGATTGGGCGGTCCGCAAGTTTACCGAGCTGGTCGATTGGGTGCGCGGGATCCCGGGCCGGATCCTCGGCGCTCTCGGCAACCTCGGCTCGCTACTGCTCGATTCCGGACGCTCGCTCGTGTCCGGCCTGCTGAACGGAATCAAGAATGCGTGGAACTCGGTAGTCGATTGGGTCAAGGGCGGACTGTCCCGACTCCGCGGGCTGTTCCCGTTCTCTCCCGCTAAGTGGGGGCCCTTCTCAGGATCCGGCTACACGACACACTCGGGTAAGGCACTGACGCGTGACTTCGGTGAGTCTATCCGCAAGGGTATGCGTGGCGTCGCCCAGATCGCCCGCGATTCGATGTCGGGCATCCACGATGTTCTGTCCGAACCGATCGATGTCGGAATCAACGCTCGGATGGACGCTCAGCTAGCGAC
Organism: Pseudonocardia oceanicola; assembly: GCF_047200735.1. Classification (NCBI taxonomy): domain Bacteria; kingdom Bacillati; phylum Actinomycetota; class Actinomycetes; order Pseudonocardiales; family Pseudonocardiaceae; genus Pseudonocardia; species Pseudonocardia oceanicola. The sequence goes on along the minus strand of NZ_JBJZON010000004.1, from coordinate 89,608 downwards.
CCTTCCGAGCGGGTCCTACTCGGCGGACGTTCGTTCCGCGGTCACGGCAGACGGCTTCGGCTCACTCGATGAAAAGGTTGCCGATGCCGTAGAGCGTGCCCTGAGCACCTGGGAATGGAAGATGAACGACCAGGCCGTCACTAAGGCGGTCAACAAGCGCAACACGGCGCAACGGCGCCGCTGATCTATGACGGGTGCCCCGGTTCGTCCGGGGCTTCCGTTCCTTCGTGTCCCATTTCGCTACTAACAACTACTCACAAGGAGGAAGCAATGCCGATCAGTATCGCGGACCCGCAGAAGGTCCGCGCCGCAATCATCGCGTCCGGACTGACGCATCGAGAGATCGCCCGCCGGGTCGGCGTTTCGGATTCGTCCGTGTCGCACTGGTTCACCGGATGGCGCCGTCCGTCGCCACGCAACATGGTTCGGCTCGCCCAGGCTATCGGCGTCGATCGATGGTCGCTCGTGTGGGACGAGATTCCGCGATGAGGCCGGTACTCCCCGAGCATGCCCCGCCACCGTGGGCGAGGTTCGATACCGACGCCGTCACCGACGACATGGTGAGGCTCTGTCGCATCGCCGCCGAGATGGCGATCGACCGGGGCTATACCGACCCGGAAGACGTATTCCAGTACGCGGTCTCTGTAACCGCGATGGCCGCAATGTGTAGTGCACAACGATACGACGGGAGAAACGATGGGTAAGACCCTCGCACAGGTCTTGACTGAACTACGGGAACGGGACGAGCAGGATCCGGCCGCCGCTAGAGCGCGGACGTACTACCGAATCACCGGTGACCGCCGATACTTGGACGAGACCGTCTCGTCCGTGGATGTCGTCCGCGACCCGGACACGAGTAACGATCGATAAGGAGTAAATCGAATGACCGACCTTAAGACGAGCCTCATGCAGATCACCCGGCTCCCTGACGTTCCGAGCCCGACCGGCTTCGATCCGGAGACCGGGAAGCTCACCGGCCCTAACGTTTTCGATCCGACCGCACAGTATCTCGCGATCCGCGATAGCGACGGTGCCGCGGTTCTGCATCCCGAGAGGCTGGAGGCGGAAGAGCGTGCCCGCTCGCTCAGTGCGCTGGAGCGTTTCGGGGCGGCGCTTCCACCGCGCATCGCCGAGCTGCGTAACCTGTCGGCGGCGATCGACCAGGCTCGGTATATTCCGGACCCGCTGAGCATTTCTGACCTCACGGCGGACAACGCGGCCGACAAGATCCGGGAGTTTGCGACCGCCAAGGCACTGGCATCCGCCGCACAGGAGGAACAGCGCAACCTAGGCGGACAGATCCGCCGAGAGATGACCAACCAGTTCCGACAGTCGATCGGGCATTTCCTCGGCGAGAAGCCCATTCGGGCCGCGTTCGATGACGCTGCTAAGCGGTTCGCACAGGCGTATCCGGTGGTGCGTGAGTGCCGTTCCCTGACGGACGCCGCCGCTATGGACGCGACCGGCGCCGGGGTTGTTGCCTGGCACGCCGCGACCCGCGCCGCCGCCGACCTCGACGCGGTGGTCGGTCTCCTGGTCGGGATCATCGCTCCCGCGTGGCAGGGCGTGCGAGAGGTCTCCCCGCGACTCCGCACCGAACCCGCCAGGATCCTCGGTCTCTCGGCCGACCCGACCGACGACGGGGTTGCGTACCTGAGTGCGCTCCGGGCTCACTCGATCGAGTCGCACGATCGACTCCAGATCATGGTCAACGGTCGGTACTCCCTGGCGACCGCCACCCCGGACGCTCTGCCGTTCGGTGTGTTCGGCGCCCAGGTGGATGCCCAGTGTGTCCTGTCCCTTCCTGCCGACGCTGCCCAGCTTCGAGACCGTGCCGAGCGGTTCAATCCGGGCGCTGTCCGGGACGCCGCGATCCTCGACGCGGTGGGGGGCCGCTGACATGAGCGGCGACGCGAAACGGGCGCTGCTCGCCCACCTCTTCCCGGAGCCGACCGACGAGACGCCCAACCAGAAGCCACCCGCCCGCGCTGTCGACCCGTCGCAGGGGAAAGGCAGCGAGAACCCGCCGGAATCCGGCGCTGCGTTTCTCGCCTCTCGGCTCGGCGGTCGAGTGGGAGAGTCGCGCACTCGGTGGCGGAACCCGTGGTGATTAGAAAGAGGTGCCGTGATGAGTAGGCGGAAGCCGTGCGCCCGGTACGGGTGTCCGGCGACCAGAGAAAAGGGCCACACGCACTGTTCGGCGTTGTGCGCCGGGCTCGATCGAGAGTTCGACAAGATCCGCCAGGCGTGGGAACGAAACCCCGACCAGGCCGAGCGATTAGAGCGAGAGTGGGATCTGCTCTCCACGGTCGCTATCGAACTGTCGTGGTACCGGTACGAACGGGAGCAGGCTCGTGTCTCTGCTGACTGACTACGTCGCCGGTAACCGGCGGATCGTGCTGCCGGTCGCCGAGGCGTTGCTACGGGTCGTCTGGCCGTACCGGGTCCCCGGCGCTAGTACTTCGCTGGAGCAGACCGGCACGGCCGTGCTCGCCGCGTTCTGGCCGCTGGTAGAACAGGCGCACCGGGAGACCGGTGAGCTGGCCCGGGAGTATTACGACGCTGAGCGAGAGGCGCGTACGGGGCTCCCACCCGTGCCGTTCTTCCTCGCCGAACACAAACGCGATTGGCTCGCCGAGAAGCTGGCCGAGCCGCTGATAGCGCTGCACCGGGATCCTTCCGACGCCCGGGCCGCGGACCTCGCCGGGGCGGCGGTCCGGGAAGTCCAGGCGGGCGGACGCCGCACCATACAGCGCGGAGTAGAGGCAGACCCGGTCGCGCTCGGGTGGGCGCGTGTGGAGACCGGGGGTTCCTCGTGTGCGTTCTGCACTCTGTTGATTTCCCGCGGGCCGGTCTACAAAGACGCGGAATCCGCGGGGGAGTCGAACGCGTACCACCGAGGGTGTGACTGCCGGGTGGTCCCGGTTTTCGACCGGGCTAGTTTCCCCGGCCGGGATCAGTACCTCGCCGCAGAAAAGGAATGGGTCAAGGCTACCCGTGCTGCCAAACAGAACGGGACCGACCCGATCAACGAACTACGAAAGAGGTTGCAAAGTGAGTGAGTACAATCTGATCCGTGAGACGGCCGTTCAGGAGGACCTGACGACGCTTCGTATCGAACTCGCGAGGATCGCGGGAGAGCGTTTCGTGGCAAATCCGACCCTTGCTAAGCCGTACGCAGAGCTGCTGGCGGACCGGCTGACAGCCGATTTCGGCGACTTTCACGTCCTCGATCGGGAGGGCGTGTGAGCCTGCTCGATCGGGGAACAGACGTAGTGACAGTGTTTCCCGAGGAACCGGCGACGGACCAGGACGGTAATCCGATCGTCCGGGCGTCGGCGGTCGGGATCGTGGCGCGTGCGACGGTTCAGCCGCTCGGGACCAGTACCGAGGATCAGAACGCGGTCGGGTACGTCCCGAACGCCCCGACCCGCTACCGGGTCCGTTTCAGCCGGGCGGACGAGCAGAACCTAGGCACGCTCGGCCGCGCTACGGAGATCGAATGGAACGGGGAACGCTGGTCCCTGCTCGGCGATCCTGTCCGGTACGGCGGTTCTCGCCGTACCGCCCACACTGACTACACGATAGGCCGGCTCTGAATGCGCCGGGTAGATCTGTACTCAGACAAAGTGATAGGTCGGATTCTCGCCGACCACGACGACGTCAGAGGCGCTGTGAAGGACGCCGCGGACGAGATCGGGGGACGAGCGCGGGGTGTGCTCTCAGGGCACACGCACGCGGGTGATGCGCGGATCGTCGTAGAGCACGGCGATACGGATTCGCTGGTCTCTCTGGACGACCAGCGCGGGCAGTGGGGCGCGCTGTCTATCGAGTTCGGTCACCACGCCGAGGACGGAACGCACGTTGAAGGCGTTCACGCCCTGTACATCGCTGCTGGGCTGCTCTAGCGGAAGGTCAACATTTCGAGCAGACTGGTCGTGTGTCGGATGACGCTAAGACGAGTCGTCGTATCCCGGAATCGGTGACCGCTGCACGTATCGCAGCGGTCGCCGCTGTCGGCGGTGCATTGGTCGGAGTGATCGGCGCGGGCGTTCCTGCTCTCATTCAGTCGCAAGCGACGCGTGAGCAGTTCCTCAGGGAACAGCAGAGGGCTGCGTATACTGAATTCGTAAACGGCCTGAGCTTTCATGGCCGTCTAATCGATGACCTTCAGTTCGGTCCTCCGAGTGGAACTACAGAGGGAGAGTTGGATAAGGCTCTGGATGAAGCGCAGGAGGGGGCCTCGGCGCTACTCCTTGTAGGCTCAGTCGAGGCAGCGCAAGCTGCTCGCAACATATCTGCCATGCTTCCCTCGTACACGAGGACAGCTTGGCTGGAAGCGCAGCAGAAAGATCTTCCTATCGGCACTAAACCGTCCTACGAGTGGGAGGAAGAGATCGATGATGGCGTCAGAGAATTTGTTGAGATCGCACGTAATGACCTAGGCGTAGGGGGCAATCCCCTCCCGCCACCTGATTGACCGCCGCGTAATGCGGCTGCCCGGCCGTGTACGGGTTCTGAAGTCGATGGGACGGCCGGCCTGGCTCTACATGTACGGGTTTCGCGGCCTCCGGCCCATACCTGCGACACGAACGGGTGGCGCCTACCAGTACGCTCACGCACTGTGACTAATCAGGGTTTGGTCAAGTTCGTCGTGGAGACCGACGGACGAGACCCACAAGAAGTCTTCTCGCTCTGCAAGATCACGTTCGACTCGCTGAACGTACGCAAGGCGGATTTCAACGGCGCTCCCGCGATGACTCAGGCAGCGAGCAACCCGAGGCCGGAGACGGTGAACCTGTTCCTCACGATGCTCGCCGACTCGGACGACGAGTTCGTGGAGTCGGTGGGGGCCGTTCTTAGCGCCCTCTCCAACTTCGGGCTGCGAGTCGTAGGAAGTCCAGAGATCCGCAGCGTCAAGCCGGTCGAGCCCGTCACGGTGAAGACCGACGGTGTTGCCTACGACGAGGAAGCACAGGAACTCGTGATCGACACGTGGGCGCCCTCGTGGCACGACCTGGAGATCGAGGTGTGGAAGGACGGTGACCGAGTCACCGCGATGATCACTGACCGCGAGTCGGGCCGTCCGCTTCAGCAGGTCGTGAAGCTGAAGAAGCTCACCATCAAGCGCCCGGCAGGCATGGCTGACTGAGCCCCGTTGCCCGGTCAGCGTGGCCCGGGCTCAAATCCGTAGGGAGTCCTGGCTCCGCGGCGCCTCTCGCCCGGCCGCAGTGACCCGGCCGCAGCCGCAGCACCGATCGCCCGTAGTGCGTCGTCCCGAGTCGAGGCGTACCCCTCCGACGCGTCGCCGCTGTCGGGCGTGTACCGCCAGTGCCAGCCTCTCCGCTCTACCCACTCGATTGATCCCCGGTCGCTCACGGGTGCAGTCTTTCGGATTTCCGAAAGGCTGTCCACCTAGCGTCACCTCGTGGCGGATGACCTGGACGACCTGGCGCGCCTGCTCGCTGCGCCGGTCTCCGGGCTCAGTCAAGACGAACTAGTCGACGCGGTGAAACAGGCGGAACGGATCCGACGTGCGAGCAGAGAGCGGACTGGGCGCCTGCTCGCCGAGCTACACGCACGCGGGCTCTCGTGGCCCGCTATCGCTCGCCTGACCGGGATTAGGCAGACCACTGCCTACGAATGGGCACAGGACTACTCGCGCCCCGAGTAGCGGTGTGATTCGTCAACCCGCCGGGCTCTGAGCGTTGGTTGTCAATACCGTCTCGTGTAGCGTGGTGTGTGCACGCTACGCGTGAGAATGGCACCGGAACCGGGATCCGTCCCCGCCAAGAGTCGAACCCGGCCCCGGCGCCCAACGGGTTAGTCGTGGTCGCTCAGGTGCAGCAGCACGTGAACGATCACGGCTCCCACCCGCACGAACAGACCGAGCACGTCCCAGCGGGACGGCTTGTCAGTGCGCTTGCGTCTGGCCAACGAAACCTCCTCTCGCGCTCCCGGTGAGTCCCAGCGTTGCCGGACCCCCGACCATGCGAACAACGACAACACTGATCGTATAGGTCCGGAAGGACAGAACTGCGGCTAGGACACGTCCAGGATCGTCACCCGGGGTCTTCTATCGGCCGAACGGCCCATTACCTTCTCCCATACGGGAGACACGCGACGACGACCGTGCGTCGTATAGAGACCGCCTAGCGGGACTGTTTCTGCCGCTAGTCGCCGTGAGAGAAACTTCCCCCGATCAGGTAACCGGTGTGTGCCCCGGGCAGGATTTGAACCTGCGACCTGACCGATTATGAGTCGGCTGCTCTAACCGCTGAGCTACCGGGGCCTGCCTGGACCTTAGCGTCTTGCTGGACGTTGGTCAGAGCACCCCGGAGGGCGACGGGCTACCGCACCGGCGGGACGAACCGGAGGCAGCGAGCTGCCCCGGCGTGAGACCTCCGGTCTCCGTAATCCGTAAGGCTGTCGGGGCTCGAACCACCAGACTGATCAGCGATCAGGCTGCTGACCTGCTATGATGGTGACATCTAGCGGGGCAGGACGACCTGACGGATTATGAGTCCGCTGCTCTGACCAACTGAGCTACTGCCCCGTGCGGGACAGGCTAGCGGCCGCCCCCGACGGGACCACCCCACCCGTGCGTGCGCGCGACCCGCGAGCGCGGCGCTCACAGGGCGCAGGGACCTCGCCGGAGATCCTGGACGGTCGGAGCACCGACGCCGTCGGCCGGGCCCAGGTCGTCCCGGGCTCGGCCACCGCGGGCCGCTGATCAGGCGAGCTTCTTGCGCAGCCCGTCGATGCCGCCGGCGTAGACGCCCTGGGCGAAGGTCTGGTTCAGCTCCGCCTCCTGCCCCGCGTCCGCGTCGTACTCCGACCACCACTCGACGAAGCTCTCGCCGGTGTCGGTGATCGGAGCGACGCGGACCGTCGACACGTAGCGGCGCGCGTTGAAGGGGTTCGCGCCGGTGAAGGCGTAGGTGAGGGTGCGGTCGGCGTCGTCCATCGAGAGCAGCTTCTCGTCGAAGGGGTCGCCGCCGTCGGCGAGGGTCAACCGGCGCACGGCCCCGACCGCGCCGTCCGTGCCCTCGACGATCTCGCTCCTCGCGACCGCGGGCAGGAAGGCGGGCAGGTCGTTGAAGGCGCGCAGCAGCGCCCAGACCTTGTCGGCGGGCGCGGCGACGACTCCACTGGCGTACGGACGCGGCATGGTTCAGTCCTCTCGGTGCAGGGCGTTCTTGAAGGCGCGGGTCTGCTCGACCAGCGCGGTCTCGGTGGGCAGGCGCTCCATGGAGGACGCGCCGTAGAACCCGTGACAGGCCGTGGTCCGGCCCAGGACGTAGGCGGCGTCCTCCGGCATGGCGATCGGGCCGCCGTGGCAGAGGACCAGCACGTCGTCCCGCACCTCGAGCGCGGCGGCGGACCACTCGTCGATCAGCGCGACGCAGTCGTCGAGCGTCTTCGCGGTCTCCGCGCCGATCGAGCCGCCCGTGGTGAGGCCCATGTGACACACCACGATGTCCGCCCCGGCGCGGGTCATGGCGCGGGCGTCGTCGGCGGAGAAGACGTACGGCGTCGTGAGCAGCTCCTGGGCCCGGGCCGCGGCGACGAGGTCGACCTCCGGCCCGTACCCCATGCCCGTCTCCTCGAGGTTGGCCCGGAACACGCCGTCGATCAGCCCGACGGTCGGGAAGTTCTGGATGCCGGAGAAGCCGAGGTCGGCCAGCTCCCGCAGGAACCGGTCCGTCAGCATGAACGGGTCCGTGCCGTTGACGCCGGCGAGCACCGGAGTGCGCCGCACGACCGGCAGCACCTCGGCGGCCATCTCGACGACGATCTCGTTGGCGTTGCCGTAGGCCAGCAGGCCCGCCAGCGAGCCGCGCCCGGCCATCCGGTAGCGGCCGGAGTTGTAGATCACGATGAGGTCGATCCCGCCGGCCTCCTCGCACTTCGCGGAGAGCCCGGTGCCGGCGCCCCCGCCGACGATCGGCTCTCCCCGGCGGGCCATGTCGTGGAAGCGCTCCATCAGCTCGGAGCGGGCGAACCTCATGCCGTGACCTCCCGCCACGCGGCGACGACCGCATCGGCGAACTCGGGGTCGTTGATCGCCACCGGGATCTTCCGGAGGACGGCGTGGTGCTCCAGATCGGACTCCAGCGCGGCGAGCAGCGCCGCGTCGGCCTCGGGGTCGTGGAACGGCTGCCCGGGCACGTCGAGCAACGAGACCCCGCCGGTGGGCACGAGGAACAGCGCGGGCCCGGTGAAGGCATTGATCTTGCGGGCGAGGAAGGCGCCGATCTCGGCGTTCTCCTCCGGTGTCGTCCGCATCAGCGTGACCTGGGGGTTGTGCTCGTAGAACAGCCGGTCGGCGAAGCGCGGCGGCACGGTGTCCCGGGCCCCGAAGTTGACCATGTCGACGGCCCCGACCGACCCGACGTACGGCACCCCGGTGCGGGAGATCACGTCGAGCCGGTCCTCCCCCGCGGCCATGACTCCGCCGACGAGCAGGTCGGCCACCTCGGTGGTGGTCAGGTCGAGCACGGAGGACACCAGGCCGTCGTCGACGAGCTTCTCCATGGCCTTCCCGCCGGTGCCCGTGGCGTGGAAGACCAGCGGGTCCACCTCGAGCCCCAGCCGCTCGACGACGGCGCTGACCAGGGGCGTCGTCACGCCGAACATGGTCAGTCCGACGGCCGGGCGGTCCTCCCCCGCCGGGATCTCGTGGGTCATCGCCCCGGCCAGCATGTGCGCCGCGTTGCCGAGGACGAGCCGGGAGATGCGGGTGATCCCGGCGACGTCGGTGACCGAGTGGAGCATCGCGATGTCCGCGGCGCCGACGTACGGGGCGGTGTCGCCGGAGGCGACGGTCGAGACCATCACCTTGGGCACGCCCACCGGTAGCGCGCGCATCGCCGGGGTGACCAGTGCGGTCCCACCCGATCCGCCGAGGCCGAGCACACCGCCGACGTCCCGGGCGGGCAGCCAGCGCTCGAGCGCGAGGGCCATCGCCGCGACGGCGCTGCCCCGGTCCCCGGTGAACACGGCCGCGGCGCCGTCCGGGTGCGCGGCGGCGATCTCGGCCGCCGGCACGTCGGCGAGCGCGGCCGTCTCGTCGGAGGTGGACACGTCCACCGAGGTCACGCTCACGCCCGCGGCGCGGAGCAGCTCCGCGACGTGGCGCAACTCCGCGCCCTTGGTGTCGTGCGTGCCGATCACGTACGCAGGACCCACGACTGGAGTCCTACCGCACGATCACTCCTCGCGCAGCCGGTACTCGCCGCCGTGCCCCGCGACCTCGTACAGGTCGTAGTGGTGGACGATCTTGGGTCCGCCGTGCAGGTGGACGTGCCGGACCACGGCCGGTGCCTCCTGCTCGGCGGGGCGCGTGCGGATCCGGCCGTCGAGCGGGCCGCCGACGAACCAGTAGGTGTCGGGCGGGGGCTCGTCGGCGGGGTCCGGCCGGGGCGAGCGGGAGGCGACCCAGTCGTCCCAGTCCTCCTCCGAGGCTGCGGGCATCCGGCCACGGTACGTGACCGTCCGGGGACGGCGCACGATCGGCGGGATCACGGAGGGCGCGACTCGCCGAAGCCCACAGCGCGACTCGCCGAAGCACACAGCGCGACTCGCCGAAGCACACAGCGCGACTCGCCGAAGCACACAGCGCGACTCGCGGAAGCCCACAGCGCGACTCGCGGGTCACGGCGCGCGGCGGGGACACGGGACGGCCCCGCCACCGGGGCACGTCGGTGGCGGGGCACGTCGGTGGCGGGGCCGGGGTCGTCCGGTCGTGCGGGTCGTGTGTGTCAGGCGACGGCCTTGGCGCGCTTGCGCGCGTCCCGGGCGATCCCCTCGACGGCCTTGGCGCCGGCGACTCCCGCGGTGGTGCCGGCCTCGGCGGCGCGGTGGGCGACGTCGCTGCCGAACTTCGACACCTGCTCGCCGGCATGCGCGGCCAGCGCGGTCAGCTGGTCGACGTAGCCGGGTGCCTGGGTGCGTGCCTTCTTCGCGGCCTTGCGGGCGGTCTTCTCCCACTCGGCGCGCTTCTTGTCGGCGGCCTTCTCCCACTGGGCGCGCTTCTTCGTGGCGGCCTTCGCCCACGCGTCGCCCTTCTGCTCGGCGAGCTTCTCCCACGCCCGGCCGCGCCGATCGAGCTCCTTCTGCCAGTCCGCGCCGCGCTTGTCGACCTCCTTGCGGAGGGCTGCGCCGCGCTTCTCGGCCCGCTTCGCGGCCTTGGCGGCCCGCTTCGACAGGTCCTCGCCCCACACCGACGCGTGGTCCGAGGCGGTGGTGGCCCAGCCGGAGGCGCGGTCGGACGCCGTGGCGCCGAGGGCGGCGGCCGTGGCGGCCAGGGCGGCGGCCCGCTCCGAGGCGGTGGAGCCGAGCTCGGTGGCCCGCGCCCTGACGACCGGCGCCTTCTCGGCCGTCGCCGCCGAGAGCTGGTCGGACAGGGCGGACGCCCTGCCGGCCAGCTCGGCTCCCCTGTCCCGCAGCTCGTGTCCCTTGCCGGCCAGGTCCGACCCGCGCGACGAGCCCGAGCCGGCGAGCGCCGGCACCAGCCCGGTCACCGCCCCGGTGGCGGTGTGCGCAACGCCGGAGACCGCCTCGACCTGCTTCTCCAACGCGGTCGTCGCGGCCGCGGCGGCCTTGCGGCTGCGCCAGGCGACCGAGGGCTTGCCGTGGGTGTCGGCCGCGGCGATCATCAGACCGCCGAGCAGGCTGACGTTCTTGAGGAAGTGGATCTGCTGGGCCTGCTTGGCCTCCGGGTCGGACTCCTCCCAGAAGCGGTGCGCGGCCAGCGTGGTCGGGATCAGGGTCGCGGCGAGCGCGGCCGACGAGGTGCGGGGCAGCTTGCCCAGCGCGAGCAGCGTCCCGGCAGCGACCTTGACGCCGGCCTCGGCCTTCACCAGTGTCTCGTTGTCGGGGCGCCTCTCCAGCGGGGACAGCTCCACGGCCTTGTCGATCGCGGGCGAGGCGTAGTCCAGGACGGGCTTGGCGGCCTCGGCGTGCGCCTGGGGTTGACGCAACGCGTTGATTCCGCCCGAGATGAAGATGGCGGCCAGCATGGGGCGGGCCACACGACGCAACAGAGGCATGGGGCGGCTTTCCCCACGCCCGCCCGTGGCAAACACGCGGGTACCGCTGGCGGGTGGCCGGTGCGGTTCGGAATCATGCCGGAGTGGCGAGATATGCGATCGGGTTGGACATCGGCGGCACCAAGGTCGCCGGAGCCGTGGTGGCCGGGGACGGGTCGGTCGTCGACGAGCTGACCGAGCCCACCCCGGCGATCTCGGACGCCGCGACCATGTCGCGCCTGCTGCTCGGGATGATCGAGGCGCTCCGCGCCCGCAACCCCGAGGTGCTGGCCGTCGGCGTCGGCGCGGCGGGCACGGTCGAGTGGCCCGGCGGGAAGATCCTCTGGGCGCCGAACAACGAGTACCGCGACTGGGCCGTGCGGGCCGAGATCGAGCGGGCGACCGGCCTGCCCGCCGTGGTCGACAACGACGCGAACGTGGCCGGGCTGGCCGAGGCGCGCCTGGGCGACACCCTCCACCAGGAGATGGTGCTCGTCACCGTCGGCACCGGGGTGGGCAGCGGGATCGTGCTCGGCGGGCAGATCTACCGCGGCCCGCGCGGGCTGGGCGCCGAGCTGGGCCACATCATCGTCGACCCCGGCGGCCCGCTCTGCGGCTGCGGCAACCGCGGCTGCCTCGAGTCGCTGGCCTCGGGCACCGCGCTGACCCGCACCGGCCGCGAGGCCGCCGCCGCGGAGCCCGACGGGCTGATCGCCCGCCTGGCCCGGGACAAGAACGTCGAGGTCACGGGCCAAATCGTGACGGAGGCGGCGCTCCAGGGCGATTCCACGGCGCGGCGGCTGTTCCAGACCCTCGCCCGGTGGCTCGGCATCGGGATCGCCTCGGTCACCACGATCTTCGAGCTCGACGCCGTGGTGATCGGCGGCGGCGTGGTCGACACCGGGGAGCTGCTGCTCGCGCCGCTCCGCGAGGCCGCCGCCGAGTTCGCCTACGCGAAGGAGGTCCGCCCTCTCGTCCCGGTCCTGCCGAGTACGTTCGGCAGCGCCGCGGGCAAGATCGGCGCGGCCCTCCTGGCGCTGGACCACGCGGACGACCCGGTCACCCGATAGCGTGCCCCGGTGACCCTTCTCCTCGGCCCCGTCCTACGGCACGTCGGCGAGACCACGGCGCTCGTCTGGGTGCAGACCGCGGCCCCCGCGACGGTGGAGGTCCTCGGCAGCAGCGCCCGCACCTTCGAGGTCGCCGGGCACCATTTCGCGCTGGTCACCGTGACCGGCCTCGAGCCGGACTCGCGGATCCCGTACGAGGTGCACGTCGACGGCCAGCGGGTCTGGCCCCTGCCGCACAGCCCGTTCCCACCCAGCGTGATCCCGACGCGCGGGCCGCGCACCGCCGGGTCGGCGCGGATCCTGTTCGGCTCCTGCCGCTACGTCAAGCTCTCGGACCGCAAGCAGGCGGCGCTCTACGGTCTCGACGCCCTCGACGCCTACGCCGCCCGCATGGCCGGCTCGCCCGTCGAGGAGTGGCCGACCGCGCTGCTGCTGCTCGGCGACCAGGTCTACGCCGACGAGCTGACCCCGCAGACCCGCCGCCGGATCGCCGGCCGGCGGGACCGGCACCCGGACTGGCCGGACGACGAGATCGTGGGGTTCGCCGAGTACGTCGGGCTCTACCGAGACTCCTGGATCGACCCGGAGATCCGCTGGGTGATGTCGACCGTGCCCACCGCGATGATCTTCGACGACCACGACGTGCGGGACGACTGGAACACCTCGGCGGCCTGGCGCGCGCAGATGGCCCGCAAGCCCTGGTGGCGCGACCGGATCCGCTCCGCGCTCGCCTCCTACTGGGTCTACCAGCACCTGGGGAACCTCTCCCCCGAGGAGCTGGCCGAGAACCCGGACTGGTCGAAGGTGCAGGCCGCGGAGGGGGACGTCTGGCCGCTGCTGGTGGACCTCGCCGACCGCGCCGACACCGAGACCGACGGCAGCAAGGGGCTCCGGTTCAGCTTCCGCTGGGACATGGGGCGCAGCCGCCTGGTGATGATCGACTCCCGCAACGCACGGATCCTCGAGGAGGGCGAGCACCTGATGCTCGGCGAGCGGGAGTTCGCCTGGGTGGAGGAGCAGGTGCTGGCCCCCGCCGCCGACGGCGGCGAGCTCGACCACGTGCTGCTCGGCACCTCCGTGCCCTGGTTGCTCGCCCCGGCCCTGGGCGACCTGGAGACGGTCAACGAGATCGCCGCGGACCGGCCCGGGTTGCGCGGCCGGATCGGCGAGGCCTTCCGGCAGGGCGCGGACATGGAGCACTGGCCGGCCTTCCGCGCCTCCTTCGACCGGCTCAGCGAGCTGGTGGGGCGGGCGGCGCGGGGCACGGGCGCACGGCCCCCGGCGAGCGTGACGGTACTGTCCGGTGACGTGCACCACAGCTACACGGCCCGGGCGGAGCTGCCCGGCGTGCCCGCCGGCGCGGCGCGCGTCCACCAGGTCGTCTGCTCCCCGGTGCACAACCACGTCCCGGCGGTCATCCGGGCCGCGTTCCGGCTGGCCTGGTCGAGGCCGGCCGCGGCATGGGCCCGGGCCTGGGCCGACCACCAGGGCGCTCCGGCGCCGGGCCTGCGCTGGGACCGCGTCGGCACTCCCCTCTTCGGCAACCACATCGCGACCCTGCTCGTCGACGGCCGCCGCGCCGAGGTGCTCTTCGAGAAGCCCCGGTCGGCCTCGGCCCTCGACGAGCGGGCCCGCGTCACCCTCAGTGCGAAGGACCAGATGTGAGCATGCTCGGACATCCCGGCCCCGGCGCGGTGCCGCTGCGCGGCGACGAGGCACCCGGGACGGACGGCACCGGGGCGCTGGCCGGGCAGACGGTCGTGCTGCGGCCCACCGAGCCGCGCCACGTCGGCGAGTTCCTGCAGGTCCTGCAGCACCCGGAGGTCGCCCGCTGGTGGGCCGGCTACGACCTCGAGCGGGTGCGCCGCGAGCTGCTCGGCCCGCACTGCTACGCAGTCGAGGCCTACCGCGCGACCGTCGGGCTGATCATGTTCCACGAGGAGGAGGACCCGGACCACCGGCACGCGGGCATCGACGTCGCCCTGCACCCGGACGCGCAGGGGCAGGGCTTCGGGGCGGACGCGGTGCGCACCCTGGCCCGGTACCTGTTCGACGTGCGCGGGCACCACCGCATCGTGATCGATCCCGCCGCGACCAACGAGCGGGCGATCCGCAGCTACGAGCGGGTCGGCTTCCGCCCGGTCGGTGTGCTGCGCGAGTACGAGCGGGGCGCCGACGGAACCTGGCACGACGGGCTGCTCATGGACCTGCTCCCCGGGGACCTGTAGCGAGCGCGGTCAGGCCGCCCACCAGCAGGTCGAGGCCGAACCGGAACCGTTCCTCGTCCGTCCCCGAGCTCAGCCGGGGCAGGAGTGCGACGAGGGTGGGGAACCGGTCGGCCGGCAGCGCCGCGACGTAGTCCTGCAGCTGCCGGGACCGGTCGTCCCACCGCCCGTACGCCTCGTCCCGGGCCCGCCCCGACCCCTCGACCGCGCTCGCGCTGACGTAGAGCCCCACGACGTCCGCGGACCACGCGACCGCGTCGTCCGGGATCCCCCCGAGGCGCAGCAGCCGCATGGTCGTCTCGGTGACCCGCAGCGCGTTCGGCCCGGGCGGGACCGACCGCAGCGCGGCGCGGGCGATGTCCCGGTAGCGCATCAGCACCGCCCGCGTGTCGACCCACAGCTGCGTGACCTGCTCCCGCCAGCGCTCCGGGTCCGGCTCGGGCAGCGGGATCTCCGCGGCCACCTCGTCGAACAGCAGCTCCACGAGCTCGTCCTTGTTCGCGACGTGCGCGTAGAGCGAGGCCGCGCCGGTCGCCAGCTCGGTCGCGACCCGGCGCATGCTCACCCCGTCGATCCCCTCCTTGCCCAGCACTCCCATCGCGGCCTCGACGATCGCCTCCCGGGACAGGGAGCGACGCGCCGACTGCTTCCGCGGGGTACGCCACGGCGGCTCGGGCAGGTCGTGCTCCACGCACCCGATTCTATGGACACGAACGGTGTCCGAAGGGAGGACATCGTGCGCTCCGAACGCCGTTCGTGCCGCGGGGTCAGTACGGGGTGGCGGCGAGCCAGGCCTCGAAGACCGCCGCGTCGCCGAACACCTCCAGCCGCGGATCGTCGGCAGGCAGCCGGCGCACGCTCGCGAGATAGAGGACGGAGGCGGGCCCGCGGACGGCGACGGTGCCCTTCGCGTGCCCGTGCTCCCAGGCGATGCCGGCCCGCTCACCGGTGCCGTCGGGGCGGATCGTCCACTCCCCCGCCGCACCGAGGTCGCCGTCCGTGGCGTGCAGATGCAGGGTGACCCCCTCGGGCAGCAGCGCCGTGCCGCGCCGGGCGGCCAGGAGGTCGAGCCACTCGGACAGCCCGTCGGCGGCGAGCGCGGGATCGAGGTCACTGTCCTGCCCCAGCGCGAGCTGCGCGTCGGCCCGGTGTGCGGTCTCCTCGTGCAGCCGCCGGCGGATCCACCAGGCGGCGGGCCGCGGCCCGGTGAAGGTCCAGGTCGGCGCGTCGGAACCGACCGCGTCGACGGCGTCGAGCACGGCCTGCGCGCCCTCGCGCAGCCACGACACGGTGCCGTCGAGGTCGGCGGGCGGCTTCCCGCCCGGGACCTGCCGCGGGTCGAGCGGCTCGGTGACCCGCTCGGTGATCATCGTCGCCGCCCACCGGTGGCCGCGTCCCACGTGGCGCAGCAACTGGCTCAGCGTCCACCCCGGGCAGGTCGGGATCTCCGTGCCGTGGTCGGCGGTGCGGACCAGCTCGGCCAGTCGCGCGTTCTCGGCGAGGAGGGCGGACCGGAGGTCGAGCGCCGGGGTGGTGGGGGCGGCGTCACTGCTCATGACCGGAACCTAACCCACGCCGCAGGAGTGCGCCGAGGCCACGCACACGGGCGGATTTCGCGGCCACGGGCATGATCCGTGATCGCCCTGGGTAAAGGGTCGACATGGCTCCCGAGCATCACGACTGGACGCGCCATGGTGCGGGACGCTCCCTGCTGTGGTGGCCGCTCTCCTCGTTCGTGCTCATGGCACTCTTCCCCGACGCCGGGATCCTCCCGATCGTGCTCTCCGGCGCCGCCCTCGCGGCGATCGGTGCCACCGGGGCCGTGGCCGCGCGGGTGCTGCAGCGGCGGGTCCGCGCCCGGCGAGCCACCGGGGCGCCGGCCGCGCTCACCGGGACAGCGCTCACCCGGGCAGCGTTCACCGGGGTCGTCGGGTCCGGGGTCGTCGGGTCCGGGGTCGTCGGGTCCGGGGTCGTCGGGTCCGGGGTCGTCGGGTCCGGGGTCGTCGACACCGTCAAGGAGACCGTGTCCGAGGTGTCCGACGCCGTCGGTGAGGCTGTCGACGCCGTGGAGACGGTCGCCGACCCCGTGGCGGAGCGCCGCGCGGCCTGACGTCCGCTCCCCCGCGCAGAGTGACGACCGGCGGAACCCGGCGATCGCCGAATTGCCGGTGATGCCGTTCACGTCACGCCCCCGAGCCTCCGTCGGCGCACGGTGACCGATCACGACACGATCACATCACCCGATCGAACAGGCCTCGCCCGGAACGTCGGACATCTCGCCCACACCGACCGTTCCACCCGATCGAGTGGGCTGTCGAGAACGTCGCAACCTCTTCCCCGCTCGCGCTTTAGGCGAGATACGCGGTCTGCACTCGCGGCCGTGTCCGAGGAGAAGGAGAAGCGACATGGACCTTTTCGGTCTCATGGGCGGCGGCCCGCGCAAGCCCAAGAAGCACGACAAGTGCTCACACTCCAAGAAGTCGTGGAGCAAGTCCCACGGCAAGAAGATGCACAAGAAGCACGGGCACAAGTGACCCGGTTGCGCTGAGCGGCGTCCGTGGCGGCGGCCCCTCCCGCGCTGCGGTGGGAGGGGCCGTCGCCGTCTCGGTCACCGCCGCCGCCCTCGCCGCCTCCCCGCGCGGCTCGCGTCCCGTCCGATCTTCCCGCCCGACGTTCCGGCCCCCGCACCTCCCCGACCTCTCCCGGACCACCGGAGGCACGTGAAGATGCCGTCCCCC
The DNA here is from genome assembly GCF_047200735.1 of Pseudonocardia oceanicola. Lineage (NCBI taxonomy): Bacteria > Bacillati > Actinomycetota > Actinomycetes > Pseudonocardiales > Pseudonocardiaceae > Pseudonocardia > Pseudonocardia oceanicola. Next base: position 72,542 of record NZ_JBJZON010000004.1, on the reverse strand, counting down.
ACCCCACGCCACCGCGCGACGAGGCGCGGATCCCGCGCGACGCGGCCCGTCACCGGGACCGACCCCGGGCCCGGCGCCCCGCCGGCCGACGACACCCGCCCGGGCCCCGTCGAGCCACCGGGCGAGGTCGCGACCGGCGCCGACGTCGAGACCGGTCCCGACACCGACACCGGTCCCGCGGCCCGGGCCGGCGACGCCGGAGCCCTGCTGCCCGAAGCCCCCCACCTCACCGTGCGGCAGATCTTCCGCCGGTTCTGGCCCTACACCGCCGGCTTTCGCGGCCGCTTCGCACTCGGCCTGCTCCTCTCCGCGGTCGGCCCGCTGACGGTCGCGGCCAGCCTGTGGCTGTTCAAGATCCTGATCGACGACGTGCTGGCCCCGCAGGACTACGCGCTGCTGCCCTGGGTGATCGGCGCCTATCTCGTCGTCTCCCTCGTGGGCGCGATCGTCGACTATTTCGACTCGTACGTCTCCGCATGGGTCGGTGAACGATTCGTCCTCGTCCTGCGCACGCGCGTGTTCGCCCACCTGCAGCGGCTCTCGCTCGGATTCTTCGAACGGCGCCAGCTCGGCGACGTGATGTCCCGCTTGTCCGGCGACGTCGGCGCGATCGAGGAACTCGTCCTGACCGGTGTCGCGATGGCCGTGACGTACGGCGTCCAGGTGGTCGTCTTCACCGCACTGCTCTTCCACCTCAACTGGCAGCTGGCGCTGATCGCGGTCGCGGCCGCGCCGGTGTTCGGCCTGGCGTCGCGCTACTTCGCCCGCCGGATCAAGAGCGCGTCGCGGGAGAAGCGGCGGCGCACCGGAGGGATCGCGGCGGTCGCCGAGGAGAGCCTCGGCAACGTCGCCCTCGTGCAGGCCTACGGTCGGCAGGCGAGCGAGACCGAGCGGTTCCACCGGGAGAGCCGGGGGGCCTTCGCCGCGCAGATGGTGGCGGTGCGGCTCAAGTCGTTGTTCGGGCCGCTGGTCGGGATGCTCGAGGTCGTCGGCGTGCTGACGGTGCTCGGCGTGGGCGTCTGGCAGATGGCCAGCGGCAACCTGACCCTCGGCGGCCTGCTCGTGTTCACCGGCTACCTCAGCCAGCTGTTCGGCCCCGTCCGCGGCTTCGGCGAGATGGGCAACACGATCTACGCCGCGGCGGCCGGCGCCGAGCGCGTCATCGAGCTGCTCGACGAGAAGCCCCGGGTCACCGACCGCCCGGATCCCGTGCGGATCGAGCGGGCCCGTGGTGACCTGCGCCTCGAGGACGTCACCTTCACCTACCCGGGCACCACCGGGCCCGCGCTGGAGCGGGTGTCGATCCTCGTCCCGCGCGGACACACCGTGGCCGTGGTCGGCCCCAGCGGGGCCGGCAAGACCACGTTGACGAAGCTCCTGCTGCGCTTCTACGACCCGGACGCCGGCTCGGTGGTGCTCGACGGTCACGACCTGCGCGAGCTCGCGCTGGCCGACATCCGGCGCAATGTGGCGGCGCTGCTGCAGGAGACCCTGGTGTTCGACGGCACGGTCCGCGACAACATCCTGTGGGGCCGTCCGGACGCGAGCGAGGCCGAGATCGTCGAGGCCGCCCGGGCCGCCGACGCGCACGAGTTCATCACCGCGCTGCCGGACGGCTACGACACCCGGGTCGGCCAGCGCGGCCGGCTGCTCTCCGGCGGGCAGCGGCAGCGGCTGGCGATCGCGCGGGCGATGGTCCGCGACGCGCCCGTGCTCATCCTCGACGAGCCGACGACGGGGCTCGACGCCGCCGCCACCGAGCGCGTCCTCACGCCGCTGCGTCGGCTGATGGCGGGCCGCACCACCCTCGTGATCAGCCACAACCTGCTCACGGTGACCGACGCGGACCAGATCGTGTACCTCGAGCACGGGCGGATCACCGCCACCGGACGGCACCGCGAGCTGCTCGCTCGCAGCCCCGGCTACGCCGAGCTGTACCGGTTGCACCACCCCGGCGAGGCGCTCGGCGCCGAGCCGCTGCCCGGCGCGCTGCGCGACGGGTTCGACGGAGCCGACGGGCTTGCGCGGGCCGACGGGCTCGCCGGGGCCGACGGGCTCGCCGGGGCGGACGGGTTCCACGGCGGCCTCGACGCCCGTTTCGGCGACCTCACCGCGGATCTCGCCGCACTCGACACCGCCTCCTGGCCCGCGGACCCGTGGGCACGAACCACCCTGCTGCCGGCCTTCCGGGCCCCCGGTCCGCACGTCGGGCTCTCCGAGCTCGCCCCCGTGTCGGGTCCGGAGACGCCGTGGCGCCGGGCCCTCCCGGCGCGCCGTAGTGTGATGGTCGAGCCGGCGGCCGCCGCGGAACCGGGCGGACCGGACGCCGCACCCACGGAGCGGTTCGCCGCCGTCCACCGGTCCTCCGAGGTGCTCGGCGGGCGGCATCGCGCGAGGATCGACCGGGCGGGGTCCGACCCCGTGGGAGGTGACCCCGTGGGAGGTGACCCCGTGGGAGGTGACCCCGTGGGAGGTGACCCCGTGGGAGGTGGCCCCGTGGCGTTCGCGGCGCTGGGGTTCGCTCCGGCCGGGTTCGGCGCGACGGGGTCCAGCGGTGCCGGGCTCGGTGGTGGTGCTGGGCTCGGTGGTGGTGCTGGGCTCGGTGGTGGTGCTGGGCTCGGTAATGGTGCGGAGTTCGACGGTGCGGGGGTCGAGGAGATGCGGGCGACGACGGGGACGGAGCGTGCGGACGGCTGGGCGGACGAGTTCGGTGCGCGCACCGGCTGGAGCGCGCACCAGGGCGGTCGCCGGTGAACCACCGCCGGGCGGCCCGGGTCGCGGACGCGCGATGAGTGCCGCCGCGCTGGAGCCGGATCCGCACCCGGATCCGGCTCCCGGCGGCCTCCACGAGGCCGGTCCCCCCGTCGACCCCGACCTCGACGGCCCGCCCCCGCTCGCCCCCGGCCGGGAGGTCGCGCCGGGCTACAGCGTGGTCCAGCACCTGCGCCGCGGCGAGGACTACGACACCTACGACGCGTGGAGCGCCGTGCACCACTGCCACACGGTGGTGAAGGTGCTGCGCCCCGACCTGGTGGGCGACGCCCGCACCCGCCGGGCGCTGCTGCGCGAGGCCCGGTTGCTGCGCAGCCTGCGGCACCCCTACATCGTGCGGCTGCTGGATCTCGTCGACGAGCGGGGCCCGGCCCCGGTCCTGGTGCTGGAGTCGCTGCCCGGCGGCACGCTCTCCGACGCGCTCGACGGCTACGGCCGCTTCCCCGAGACCGCCCTCGCGCACCTCGGGCAGCAGCTCGGCGCGGCACTGCGGTACCTGCACGAGCACGGCCGGGTGCACTGCGACGTCAAGCCCAGCAACATCGTGGTCAGCGCGGGGGTCACCCGGGTGATCGACCTGGCGCTCGCCCGGGCACCCGGTCCCGCCCCGGCCGAGGTCGGCAGCGCGCGGTACATGGCGCCCGAGCAGATCCTCGGCGGGATCGTCACCCCCGCCACGGACGTGTGGGCGGTCGGGGTCGTCCTGCACGAGGCCGCGACCGGCGTCCGCCCCTTCCCCGACGGCGTGGCGGACCCCGAGCAGACCGGCTCGCACAGCCTCTCCCGCACCGACTCCACGCACCCGCGGGCGGCCCTGGCCCGGCTCTACCCCCAGCTGCTCAAGCCGGCCCCCCGCCTGCGGTCGCGGCGGCGCCTGCCGGTCCGCGTGGCCTCCGTGCTCGACGGCTGCCTGCTCACCGATCCCGCCGCCCGGCCCGGCCTCGCCGAGGTCCACGCCGCCCTCGACACCCTGCTCTGACCGGCACCGCTCCGGTGCCCATCGCCACTCGTCGAGCGGCGGGAACGACCGTTCACCGGGTCGCGCGTGCCGGCGCGGCGGACGGACGGACGTCACATCCTGATCTCTTGTACGTCCGATACTAGGATGTCAAACTAAATGTGCGGGGTACGTCGTCGTGCAGGAGGTCCGATCCATGGGTGACAGCGAGCTCTACGTCCCGAAGAATCCGATTCGCTTCGTCACGGCGGCGAGCCTGTTCGACGGGCACGACGCGGCGATCAACATCATGCGGCGCATCCTGCAGCGGCAGGGCGCCGAGGTGATCCACCTGGGTCACAACCGCTCGGTCGACGAGGTCGTCACCGCGGCGATCCAGGAGGACGTGCAGGGCGTCGCCATCAGCTCCTACCAGGGCGGGCACGTCGAGTACTTCTCCTACCTGGTCGAGCTGCTGCGCGAGCGCGGCGCCGGGCACGTGAAGGTGTACGGCGGCGGGGGCGGCGTGATCGTCCACGAGGAGATCGAGCTGCTGCACTCCCGCGGCGTCGCGCGGATCTTCTCCCCGGACGACGGCCAGCGCCTCGGCCTGCCCGGCATGATCAACCTGATGATCCGCGAGTGCGACACCGACCTCGCGACCGAGCCCCCGGCGTCGTACGACGGGGTGTTCACCGGCGAGACCGCCACCCTCGCCCGCGCGCTCACCCTGGCCGAGTCCGGGAGGCTGCCGGCCGAGGTGCTGGAGCGGGTCAAGGCCTCCGAGAAGCAGGTCCCGGTCCTGGGCATCACCGGCACCGGCGGCTCCGGCAAGTCCTCGCTCACCGACGAGCTGGTCCGCCGCTTCCGCCTCGACCAGGAGGACAAGCTCCGCATCGCGGTGCTGGCCGTGGACCCGACCCGCCGGAAGGGCGGCGGCGCGCTGCTCGGCGACCGGATCCGGATGAACTCGCTTTCCGGGCCTGCCGGCGCTGGAGGCCATCACGTCGACCAGGTCTACTTCCGCTCCCTGGCCACCCGCGGCAACGACGGCGTGATCCCCGAGAACCTCGGCGACGTCATCTCCGTGCTCAAGGCCGCCGGGTTCGACCTGGTCATCGTCGAGACCCCGGGCATCGGCCAGGGCGACGCCGGCATCGTGCCCTTCGTCGACCGCTCGCTGTACGTGATGACGCCGGAGTTCGGCGCCGCGTCGCAGCTCGAGAAGATCGACATGCTGGACTTCGCCGACGTCGTGGCGATCAACAAGTTCGAGCGCCGCGGGGCGGAGGACGCGCGCCGCGACGTGGGCCGCCAGCTCGTGCGCAACCGGGACGCGTTCGGCGAGAGCTGGGAGGACATGCCGGTCTACGGCACCTCCGCCGCCACCTTCAACGACGACGGCGTGACCGCGCTCTACCAGGAGCTCGGCGCGCTGCTGTCGGAGAACGGCCTGACGCTGCACGACGGCCGGCTGCCGAAGGTGGACCGCAAGACCTCCACCGAGTACGCGGCGGTCATCCCGCCGGAGCGGGTGCGCTACCTGGCCGAGATCGCCGAGACCGTGCGCGGCTACCACGAGGACACGGAGTCCGAGGCGACCAAGGCCCGCGTCCGCCAGCACCTGCGCACCGCCCGCGAGCTCGTGGGCGACGGCGTCGACGAGGCCCTGCAGAAGGCCGAGCAGGACCTGTCGAGCGACTCCGCGCAGCTGCTCGACACCTGGCCGCAGGTCGTCGAGGACTACTCGGGTGACCAGCTCGTGGTGAAGGTCCGCGACAAGGAGCTGCGTACCCAGCTCACCCGGGAGACGTTGTCGGGCAACAAGGTCCCGCGTGTCGCGCTGCCGCGCTACACCGAGGACGCCGAGCTGCTGCGCTTCCTGCGCAAGGAGAACCTGCCCGGGAAGTTCCCCTTCACCGCCGGGGTGTTCCCGTTCAAGCGGGAGGGCGAGGACCCGGCGCGGATGTTCGCGGGCGAGGGCGACCCGTTCCGCACCAACCGCCGGTTCAAGTACCTGTCCGAGGACTCGGAGGCCAAGCGGCTCTCCACGGCGTTCGACTCGGTGACCCTCTACGGGCACGACCCGGACACCCGCCCGGACATCTACGGCAAGGTCGGCACGTCCGGCGTCTCGATCGCGACGCTCGACGACATGAAGGAGCTCTACGCCGGCTTCGACCTCTGCTCGCCCACCACCTCGGTGTCGATGACGATCAACGGCCCGGCGCCGACGATCCTGGCGTTCTTCCTCAACGCCGCGGTGGACCAGCAGGTCGAGAAGTTCCGCGAGGAGGAGGGCCGCGAGCCCGACGAGGCCGAGCGCGAGGAGCTGACCGCCTTCGCCTACGCCAACGTCCGCGGCACGGTGCAGGCCGACATCCTCAAGGAGGACCAGGGCCAGAACACCTGCATCTTCTCCACCGAGTTCTCGCTCCGGATGATGGCCGACATCCAGGAGTGGTTCATCCAGCACAAGGTGCGGAACTTCTACTCCGTGTCGATCTCGGGCTACCACATCGCCGAGGCCGGGGCGAACCCCATCAGCCAGCTCGCGTTCACGCTGTCCAACGGCTTCACGTTCGTGGAGAGCTACCTCGCGCGCGGCATGGACATCGACGACTTCGCGCCGAACCTGTCCTTCTTCTTCTCCAACGGCATGGACGCCGAGTACACGGTCATCGGCCGGGTCGCGCGGCGGATCTGGTCGGTGGCGATGCGCGAGCGCTACGGCGCCAACGAGCGTTCGCAGAAGCTGAAGTACCACGTCCAGACGTCGGGCCGGTCCCTGCACGCGCAGGAGATGAACTTCAACGACATCCGGACCACCCTGCAGGCCCTCTGCGCGCTCTACGACAACGCGAACTCGTTGCACACCAACGCCTACGACGAGGCGATCACCACTCCGACCGAGTCCTCGGTGCGGCGCGCGATGGCGATCCAGCTGATCATCAACCGCGAGTGGGGCCTGTCGATGAACGAGAACCCGCTGCAGGGCTCGTTCGTCGTCGACGAGCTCACCGACCTCGTCGAGGAGGCCGTGCTGGCCGAGTTCGACCGGATCGCCGAGCGCGGCGGCGTGCTGGGCGCCATGGAGACCGGCTACCAGCGCGGCAAGATCCAGGACGAGTCGATGCTCTACGAGCACCGCAAGCACGAGGGCACGCTCCCGATCGTCGGCGTCAACACCTTCCGCAAGCCCGGCGCGGACGACGAGGAGCCCGTCGAGATCGAGCTGGCCCGCGGCACCGAGGCCGAGAAGCAGTCCCAGCTCGACCGGCTGGCGGACTTCCAGGCCCGGCACAAGTCCGAGGCCGAGCAGGCGATCCGCCGGCTGCAGGACGTCGCCACCGGCGAGGGCAACGTGTTCGACGAGCTGATGCGGGCCGCCCGGGTCTGCTCGCTGGGGCAGCTCACGGACGCCTTCTTCGAGGTGGGGGGCCAGTACCGGCGCAACATGTAGCGCGGCTGCGCGGCCGGTGCGTGGTCGGTGGTGCCCGGTACCACCGACCACGCACCGGTGCCGGAAGCGCACCTCCCCCGGCATGCACCGGCGGTGTGCCGGGTACGCGCCGTGGTGAAGCGTGCGCGAAGGAGGAATCGGATGGCCCGGCCGAAGGTCGTGGTGGTGGGCGGGGGCTTCGGCGGGGTCTACGCGGCCCGCCGGCTCGCCCGCGCCGACGTGGACCTCACCCTGCTGGACCGCACGACGACGTCGTTGTTCCAGCCGCTGCTCTACCAGTGCGCCACCGGGCTGCTGTCCGAGGGACAGATCACCACGCCGCTGCGCACCCTGATGCGCCGGCACCGCAACGTGCGCGTGGTCCTCGGCGAGGCGTGCGACCTCGACGCGACCGCGCGCGTGCTCACCGCCCGCCGCCCCGACGACACCACCTTCGAGCTGGCCTACGACCAGCTGATCGTCGCCGCCGGCATGCGGCAGTCCTACCTCGGCCACCCCGAGTTCGCCGTCCACGCGCCGGGCATGAAGACGATCGACGACGCGCTCGCGATCCGCCGCCGCGTCCTCGGCGCGTTCGAGATGGCGGAGACCCTGCCGGATCCGGCGGACCGGGCCGAATGGCTGACCTTCGCCGTGGCCGGCGGCGGCCCGACGGGTGTCGAGCTGGCCGGGCAGATCCGCGAGTACGCCGTGCACGCCATCGAGCGGGAGTACCGCCACATCGACCCGACCGAGGCACGGGTGCTGCTGTTCGACGGCGGGGACCGGGTGCTCAAGTCGTTCGGGCACAACCTCACGGAGAAGGCGCAGGCGGTGCTCGACCGGCTGGGCGTCGAGACCGTCTTCGGGGTGCACGTCACCGAGGTCGACGAACGCGGGGTCGTCGCCACCGCGAAGAAGCCCGGACCGGACGGGACGCGGCAACGGACCCGCTACCAGGCCCGCACCGTGCTGTGGACCGCCGGTGTCGAGGCGGCGCCGTTCCTGGAGATGGTGGCCAAGGAGACCGGGGCGACCCAGGACCGGCAGGGGCGCATCCCCGTCGAACCCGACCTCACCGTGGCCGGGCACCCCGAGGTCCGTGTGGTCGGCGACGTGATGAGCCTCGACGACCTGCCGGGCGTGGCCGAGGTCGCGATGCAGTCCGGGCGGCACGCGGGCGAGGACGCCCGGCGCGTGCTGCGCGGGGAGCCCACCCGTCCCTTCCGCTACCGGGACCTCGGCAACGCCGCCTACCTCTGCCGCCGGCACGCCCTGCTGGAGAAGGGGCGCTTCCGGGCCGACGGGTTCCTCGGCTGGGTCCTCTGGGGAGTCATCCACATCGCCTTCCTGGCCGGCGTGCACAACCGCTTCACCACCCTGCTGAACTGGGCGATCTCGCTGGCCGCGGACCGCCGCGGCGAGCGGGCCTACCCGCTCGGCAACCCGACCACGGCCGTGCGCCCCTACACCGAGAAGTACGTCCGCCCGGACTAGTGAGGTGACCAGGCCGCACTACCCTGGAGGCATGGTGATCGACGACGAGGGCACCCCGGTCGACCTCCCGGCGAAGGTCGAGCGGATCGTGTCGATCGTCCCGTCGCTGACCGAGGCGGTGGGGGCCACGGACGTGTCCCGGCTGGTGGGCGCCACGGACTGGTGCACCCACCCCGGTGACCTCGACGTGGCGCGGGTGCGCGGCACGAAGAACCCCGACGTCGAGGCGATCGTCGCGCTCGAGCCGGACCTGGTGCTGGCCAATCAGGAGGAGAACAAGCCGGGCGACCTGCAGCGGCTGCGCGACGCGGGGCTCGCGGTCTACGTGACCGACATCCGGACCGTCGACGGCGGGCTCGACTCGCTCGGCCGCATGCTCGCCGCGTGCGGGTTCGACGAGCCGGCGTGGCTCACCGAGGCCCGCCGCCTGTGGGCCGCGTTGCCGGAGCCGGCCGAACGGCGGCGCGCCGTGGTGCCGATCTGGCGCAAGCCGTGGATGGCATGCGGCTCGGACACGTTCACCGGCGCGGTGCTCGCCCGTCTCGGAGTCGACAACGTGCTCGCCGACTCCCCCGAGCGCTACCCGCGTGTCGACCCGGCCGACCTGCCCGCGCACGACCTCGTCGTGCTGCCGGACGAGCCCTACGTCTTCACCGCCGACGACGGCCCCGAGGCCTTCACCGCGCCGTCCGTGCTGGTCAGCGGGCGGCTGCTGACCTGGTACGGACCGAGCCTGGTCGAGGCGGCCCGGGTGTTGCCGCAGGCCCTGCGGCGCTAGGAATCAGGCCCCGGGGATCTGGCCCGGGGATCGGGCCCGGGGATCGGGCCCGGGGGTCGGGCCCGGGGGTCAGGCCCCCGGGGGTCGGGCGCTGCGCGGCGGGGATCCCTGCGGGAGGCGGGCCTGCCGCAGTGCGCTGCGCCGGATCTTGCCCGCGTCGTCCCGCAGGGGTTCGGTGGTGAGCTCGACCGTGCGCGGCACCTTGTACGGGGCGAGCCTGGCGCGCACGAACTCGCGCAGCTCCTCCTCCGCGACGGTTCCCCCGCCGTTCCCGCCGGCGGGACCACCGACCTGGACGATCGCGTGCACCACATTGCCGTAGTCCTCGTCGGGCAGCCCGATCACCGCCGCCGAGAGCACCGCGGGATGCGCGCAGAGCGCGGACTCGACCTCCGCCGGGTACACGTTGGCGCCGCCGACGAGGATCATGTCCGTCTGCCGGTCGGCGAGGTAGAGGTAGCCGTCGGCGTCGAAGGAACCCATGTCCCCCAGCGACTCCCACCCGTCGCGCTCGCGCGCCTCGGCGCCGATGTACCGGTAGGTCGGCGCCTCGCCGTCGCCCCGCATCCAGATCTCGCCGACCTCGCCGGGCGGCAGCTCCCGGAAGTCCTCGCTCCGCACGCTCATCCGGCCGCGCTGCACCCGCCCGACCGAGCCGGGCCGGTCGAGCCACTCCCGGCCGTCGATCATGCAGTTGGCCTGGGCCTCCGTGCCCGAGTACAGCTCGATCACCGTCTCCGGCGACTCGACCCACTCCAGCCAGCCCCGCTTGACGTGCGGCGGGCAGGGCGCGCCGACGTGCAGCACGGTACGCAGCGAGGACAGGTCCGCCGCGGCCCGCACCTCTGCGGGCAGCCGCAGCATCCGGCCCATCATCGTGGGCACCACGTACAGCCAGGTCGCCCGGTGCCGGGCCACGAGGTCGAGCGCGCGGGCGGCGTCGAAGCGCCCCATGAGGACGACGTGGTGGCCCTGCAGCAGCGCCATCAGCGAGAACATGTACGGCGCGTTGTGGTAGAGCGGCGCGGTCGACAGGAACACCCCGTCCCGGTCGATCCGCAGCAGCGGGGCGCGGGCGAGCACGGCCTCGACGCTCGCCTCCTGCCCCGCGACGATCAGCTTCGGACGGCCCGTGCTGCCGCCCGAGGTCGGGGCCTTCCACGAGGGGCCGACCACGTCGGGCAGCGGGGTGGCGTCGCCGCTGGAGAGGTCCTCGTCGCCGGTCAGCCAGGCCCGCCCGGCGCCCGGGTCGAGCCCCACGACCAGCGCGGGATCGGCGATCTCCACGAGCGCGGCGAGCTCCGCGGGCGGGAGCCGGTGGGACAGCGGCTGCGGCACCGCCCCGAGCTTCCACGCGGCCAGCGAGCACTCGACGTGCCGGATCCCGTTGGGCAGCGCGATCGAGACGAAGTCCCCGTACCCGACCCCGTGCTCGGCGAGCCGCCGGGCCAGGCGGGTGGAACGCTCGTCGAGCTCCCGGCGGGTCACGCCGCCGTGGTCGTCGGTGAGCGCGGGGGCGTCGGGCGCGGCGGCGGCGAGCTCCCGCAGCCGGACGGCGAGGGCGGTGCGGTCGGCGCAGCTCGGCATCTCGCTGAGCATCGCTCACGACCTGGGCCCGCGGCAAGGTCGACGCTGCCTCGCCCCACCCTGTCGGGGCCGAGCACGCTCGAGTGGCGGAACACCTATAGTTCCGCCATGAGCAACACGGAGCGCACGCGAGACGGGGGCGTGCAGTCCGTGGACCGCGCCATCACCGTCCTGGAGATCCTGGCCCGCCGCGGCGAGGCCGGCGTGAGCGAGGTGGCCACCGAGCTCGAGGTGCACAAGTCCACCGCGTTCCGGCTGCTCGGCGCGCTGGAGGACCGGGGGCTCGTCGAGCAGGCCACCGACCGCGGCAAGTACACCCTCGGGTTCGGCCTGATCCCGCTGGCCGGGGCCGTCTCCGGTCGGCTCGACGTCACCCGGCTGGGCCGGGAGTCCTGCGAGCGGCTGGCCCAGGAGTTCGGCGAGACGGTCAACATCGCCGTGCTGCAGGACCAGTACGCCGTCAACGTGCACCAGGCCCGCGGGCCGTCGACGGTGCTGACCTACAACTGGATCGGCCGCATCACCCCGCTGCACTGCACGTCGAGCGGCAAGGCGCTGATCGCCTGGCTCGGGCCGGCGGACCTCGACCCGCTGCTCAAGGAGGCCCTCGACCACCCCGAACCCTTCACCGACCACACCCTGACCACCCGCGACGCGGTCGACGCCGACCTGCGCCGGGTCCGCGACGCGGGGTACGCGGTCGTCGTGGAGGAATACGAGCTGGGGCTGAACGCCGTGGCCGCCCCGATCCGCGACCAGTCGGGCGGGGTCGCCGCCGCGCTGTCCCTCTCCGGCCCCAGCTACCGCCTCCCGCCCGAGCGCCTGGAGGACCTCGCCCCGACGGTCGTCGAGGCCGCCCGCGCCATCAGCCGCAGGATGGGCTGGTGGAAGGACGGGTGAGGCGGCGCGTCAGCGCAGTCCGGCCCGGACCCAGTCGTGGAACTCGGCGATGTGATGCTCGCTGGGGACGAGGCTGCCGCCGCGGGCGTAGACGCGGCTGGACATCGCCGGCTGGGTGCGCTCGCAGGCCGCGAAGTCCTGGGCGTTGACCCGGTGGAACAGCTCGACCGAGCGGTCCAGGTCCACGCCGGACCCCACGACCTCGGGCAGGAACAGCCAGTCGCACTCCACCAGCGTCCGGTCCACGGCGACCGGCGTCATCCGGTGCACGACGACGTGATCGGGCACGAGGTTCACGAACACCCCGGGCCGGATCGTGACGGCGTAGTACCGGCGGTCCTGGTCCGCGGCGACCCCGGGGATGCGGGTGTGCCCCGCGGAGCCGTCGACCGTGAAGCCCTGCACCTGCCCGCCGAACTCGGCGCCGTGGCCCACGTAGTACTGCGCGGCGTAGCCGTCGGCGAACTCCGGGAGCACCTCGGTGAGCTCCGGGTGGATGGTCGCGCAGTGGTAGCACTCCATGGGGCTGGGGCGCCGCGCACACCCACACGTAGCCGAGCCACTCGCGGACAGCAACGGGCGCGAGCCCGTACCCGACGAGGTCGACGTCGGGCATCTCGGTCAGGTTCGGCGCGGCGATGAGCCTGCCGGTCAGGTCGTAGGTCCAGGCGTGGTAGGGGCACTGCAGCTTGTTGCGGACCGCGCCCTCCGGCTCGACGCACAGCCGCGCGCCCCGGTGCCGGCAGACGTTGAAGAACGCGCGGACGACCCGGTCCCGGCCGCGCACGACGACGACGGACTCGCGGCCGACGTGCACGGTCCGGTAGGAGCCGGGCCCGGTCAGGTCGGCGGCGAGGACGGCACACACCCATCCCGCCTCGACGATCCGTTCCTGCTCGGCCGCGAAGATCGCGGGATCGGTGTACCGGTGCCCCGGCAGCGTGGGCACGAGGCTGCCACCGGAGGCGGAGCCGGCCGCCGCGGCGGTGACCGGGGGTCGTCCGGGTGCGGTCATGGGCGGAGACGCTTTCCCTCGGGGTCGAACAGGGGCTCGGCGGCGACCACGCCGGGCAGGCGGGCACCGAAGTACTCGACGGCCACCGGCGTGCCCGGGGCGGCGAGGTCGGCCGGCAGCCAGGCGTAGGCGATGGCGGCGTCGATCGTCGGGCCGTAGGCCGCGCTGGTCACGTGGCCGACGGCGGTGTCGCCGGAGTAGACCGGCTCGGCGCCCATGACGACGTCCGTCGGGTCGTCCATGAGCACGGGAACCAGCCGGCGCCGCGGGTCGGCCGACACAGCCGCGGCACCCGGGTACTCCCCCGGCTTGACGGCGAAGGCGAGCCCGGCCTCGGTGGGCCGGTCCTCGCTGGTCATGTCGAGGCCGGCGGCCCGGTAGCCCTTCTCCAGGCGCAGGCTGGTGAACGCGTGCCGGCCGGCGGCGACCATGCCGTGCCCGGCGCCGGCCGCCCACAGCGCGTCCCACAACGCGAGGCCCCGGTCGGCGGAGGTGTACAGCTCCCAGCCCAGCTCGCCGACGCAGGACACGCGTAGCGCGAGCACCGGCACCGCGCCGACGTGGATCCGGCGGGCCCGGAAGTAGCCGAACGACAGGTCGTCGGTCGAGACCGCGGACAGGACGTCGAGCGCCCGCGGGCCCCACAGCCCGACCCCGCAGGTCCCGGCGGTCACGTCCCGGACCGCGACGCCCGCGGGCGCGACGCGCCGCAGCCGGTCCACGTCCACCTCGCCGTTGGCCCCGACCCGGAACAGCTCCTCGTCGAGCCGGGTCACGGTGAGGTCGGAGAGCACGCCCCCCGCCTCGGTGAGCATCAGGGTGTAGACGACCCGGCCCACCGCCACGTCGACCTCGTTGCTGGTCAGGCCGTCGAGGAAGGCACAGGCACCGGGTCCGGACACCTCGACGCGGGTCAGCGGCGTCATGTCGTAGAGGCCCACGCGGTCGCGCGTCGCGAGCGCCTCGGCCCCGGCGGCCGGCGACCAGTGCCGGGCGGCCCACTCCCCGCGCCGCGGGATCCGGGCGACCTCGCGCAAGCCGGCGTTGGACTCGAACCACAGCGGCCGCTCCCAGCCGCCGATCTCGGTGAACACCGCGCCGAGCTCCTGCTGGCGCAGGTGGAAGGGGCTGGTCCGCATCGGACGCGGTCCGGCCGGGGGGTCCAGCGGGTGCACGATGTCGTACACCTCGGCGAAGTTCCGCGACGCGCGCTGCTCGACGTAGGCCGGGCTGCGCTGGGCCTCGGTCACGCGGTTGAGGTCGCAGCCGTGGACGTCGAGCGAGGGGTGCCCGTCGACGAGCCACTCCGCGAGCGCCCGCGCCACCCCGCAGGAGTGGGGGACCCACACGGCCTCGGCCACCCAGTACCCCCGCAGGTCGGGGTGCTCGCCGAGCAGCGGCATGCCGTCCGCGGTGAACGAGAACACGCCGTTGAAGCCGTGCTCGATCCGCACGCCCTCCAGCGCCGGCAGCAACGCCTGCGCGTCGGCGAAGGCCGGCGCCCAGTCGCAGCACCTCCACCACCCGCTGCCCGCCGAGGAACCGCGCGCCCCGGGCGATCGCCCGGCGCGCCTGGGCCTCCACGGCCCGCGGTGCCTTGGCCAGCCCGTCCGTCGGGACGTGCAGGCCGGCCAGGACGCGGTCGGCCGGCAGGAGCGGGTGCAGCGCGGCGCACTCGTCCGGCCCGACGACCGTCGACTCCACGCCGACGGAGCTGAGGAACCCGTGCCGGCGCCACAGCTCGTCGACGCGGGCGGGCTCGGTCGCGACCTCCAGGCCGCCGACCTGGTCGAAGCACCAGCGCCCGGCCGGATCGGGACCGTCGAGCTCGAGCGCGCCCAGCTTCTCGACGGTGTACGTCGCGAACCGCGCCAGGGTGCGCGAGGGGTTCGCCTGGAACACCAGCCCCTGCGCGTGCGAGGAGGACCCGCCGGGCAGGGACCGGGCTCCCCGGTCCAGCACGGTCACGTCCGTCCAGCCGCGCCCGGTCAGCTCGTCGGCGACCGCGGCCCCGACGACACCGGAGCCGATGACGACGACGCGGGGGGATGCCGGCCGGCTCATGAGGCGACGTACCGGCGCGCCCCCGCGGGCAGGTGCGGGCTCTTCTCCGACAGCTGGACGTGGACCGCGCCGTCCTCGACCACCACGGTGTGCGTGCGGATCGGGTACTGCGCCAGGAGGCCGTCGGCCTCACCGGTGCGCAGGTCGAAGACCGCCGCGTGCAGCGGGCACTCGACGGCGCAGTCCTCGACGAAGCCGTCGGCGAGCGAGGCGTCGGCGTGCGTGCAGGTGTCGTCGACGGCGAACAGTTCCCCGTGAGGCCAGTCACCACCCACTGTCAAGGGCGGGAGAACGCACGGAACAGAGATGTCCGGATTCGATCCGGGGGCGAAACGACCCGGTAACAGGAGCTACGCCGGACGGCCGAGCATCGCGCAGCGGTGGGGGCCCGACGTCCGGGGCGGGGACCCGGCGTGCCGCGAGGAACTGCGGCGGGAGGAGCTCGTGGGGGCGACGACCGGGAGGAGCCGCCCGGCCGGTCGACGGGCCGGGCCGGGCGGTCCCGCCGGGTCAGCGGGCGCGGCGGCCCCGGTTCCAGCCGCCCAGGATGCCGAGGGCGTCGAGGAGGCCCGAGCTGAACTTGCCGAGTGCGCGTCCGAGGTTCTTCACGTGCGTCTCCCTGAGGTACGTGCGGACTGGGGGCGGACACCCACACGGTCTCAAAAGGGTGACGGCCGTGCGCGGCTGGGGGCCACGGGCGGGTGAACGCCGTGACCCGGGGTCCACGGAGGCGACGCCGCTGCTCACGGAGGACACCGACGGGCGGGTCGGCCGGCCCGGTACCGGTCGGTGCCGGCCGGCGGTCGGGGGGCGTGCGGTGGACGTGCCCCGCCGATCGGTGGGCGGCGGGGAGGGCCGCCGGGATGCGATGCTGGCCCCGGCACCGGAGAGATCGAGAGCAGGAGCGTGCACGTGACCGTCACCGTCGTCGTCGGGAACCCGAAGCCCGCGAGCCGGACCCTGCAGGCCGGCAGCGCGCTGGCCGAGAAGCTCACCGGCGCCGCGCCCGACCACGTGCTCGACCTCGTCGAGCTGGGCCCGGGCCTGCTGGGCTGGGGTGACGAGGCGGTGGCGGCCGCGGTGAGGACGGTCCGGGAGTCCTCACTGGTGGTCTTCGCCAGCCCGACCTTCAAGGCCACCTACACCGGCCTGCTGAAGCTGTTCCTGGACCAGTTCGCCGGGGGGACGGGTCTGCAGGACGTCGTGGCCGTGCCGCTGATGCTGGGGGCGGGGCCGGGGCACGCGATGGCACCCGACCTGACCCTCAAGCCGGTGCTCTCCGAGCTGGGCGGGACATGTGCGCTCCCGGGCCTCTACCTGATCGACGCGACCTGGTCGGAGGCACCCGAGCTCGATGCCTACGCCGAGCGCTGGAAGCCGGTGGCCTCCGCCCTGATGGCGCTGCGGTGACCGGTGCGGCCGGCGATCCGGCCCTGGCGGCCCTGCGGGCGCTGGGCGCCCAGCTCGACCGCACGATGGCCGGCCTGGCCGAGGCGCGCCGGCGCGTCCGCCACGTGGAGCGGCTGCGCGCCGCGGGGCTGAGCTGGCACGAGATCGTCACGCAGGAGGAGCGGCCCCTGGTCGTGGAGGCCCTCACCCGCGCCCTCGACGACCTCGGTGCGGCGGGTGGGGCCTTCCGGCGCGAGGAGGCGCGGGCGCTGCAGCGCGAGCAGGTGTCGATGACCCGGATCGGCAAGCTCTTCGGGGTCAGTCGGCAACGGGTCTCGGCGATCCTGCACGATCAGGCCCGGTCGCCGCGGCCGGACCGGGAGGTCAGCGCCGATCCGTGATCTCGACCCCCAGCGCGGCCAGGAGCAGGGCGCCGACCGGTACCAGCTGCTCGGGCCCGATCCGGCAGCCGCGCAGGGCGAGCGGTCCGCGGAGGCCGTCGACGGTGGAGCCGTGCAGGTCCGTGCCGGCCAGCCGGGCGTCCTCCAGGGAGGCCTCGCCCAGGTCGCAGCGCAGGAACGCGCAGTCCCGGGCGGTGAACCGGTAGAGGTCGGCGCCACGCAGCGAGGTGTCCTCGACGTGCAGGAACGTCCCGGTCGCCATCCGCAGGCGGGCCAGGTCGGCGCGGCAGCCGGAGATCCGCACGTCGTTCAGCCCGGCACCGTCGAGCACCGCGCCGGTGAACCGGCAGTCGGTGAACGTGACGCGGGTGAACACGGCGTCGTCGAGCACCGCGCCGGACAGATCGCAGCGGTGGAACTCGGTGTCGCGGCAGTGCAGCCCGCTGAGCGTGCGGCCCGCGAGGTCGAGGCCGGACAGGCGGCACTCGTGCAGCCGCAGGTCCGGGACGTGCTCGGGCACCTCGGTCCCCGGTCCCGCCTCGACCCCGTCCCAGAACGCCCCGGGGTCCAGCGCCGCGGGCGCCTGGTCGAAAGAGGTCGGCAGGTCCGGCCGGTCGGGACCGGCCTTGGTCGGGCGGGACGTCCGCGCTCTCCGGGCCACGGTGCGGACGCTAGCTCAGCGACGGCGTCTGCTCAGCGACGCCCCGCGGTCCGGCGGTGCCGCAGCACCGCGAGCGGCCGGACGAGCAGGGCGGCTACGCAGAGCCCCAGCACGAGGGTGGTCGGTGCACCGGCCGGGACGGCCGCGAGGATGCCCCCGGCGAGCACCACCATGACCACCGCGGCGACCACCGCGAGCCGCACGGAGGGCTCGTCCGCGGCCCGGGCGCGCAACCGCCGGACCGGGCGGGTGGGCGGTGCCAGGCAGGCCCGGCGGAGCACCCGGAACTCCCGGACCGCCGGCCTCGCGTTAGCCATGTCTCACAGCTACCCCTCGCCGCCTCTACCACACAAGACCGATCTCATTTTCGGACACCTCTCCCCCGCGGGAACGCCCAGCACACGGTCCAGATGGGGGTGGCGGAACAGGCCGCCGGGCCCGCTGGTTGCCGGCCCGGTTGCGCCAGGTCGCCGCGGACACGACCGACTCAGTCGACCGTGCCGGCCAGCAGGGGCTCGAACGAGACGTCGGGGAACTTGCGGATCACCACGTCCATCCGCCACTTGTTGCTGAACACCGCCAGCCGCATCCCGTCGCTCCGGGTCAACACCTCGCACTCCGACTGCGAGGACAGCGCCGCCTCCCCGGCCTCGTCGGTGACCCGCGCGACCTGGTAGGGCAGCTGCTCCAGGCTGATCGGGGCGGAGAACTCCGCGGCCATCCGCGCGGCCACCACGTCGAACTGCAGCGGCCCGACCGCGGCGAGCACCGGCGCCTGGTCGCCGCGCCGTTCCGAGCGCAGCACCTGGATCACGCCCTCGCCGTCGAGCTGGGAGATGCCGCGGCGGAACTGCTTGCTCTTGCCCGCGTCGGCGCAGCGGGCCACCGCGAAGTGCTCCGGCGCGAAGCTCGGGATCGCCGGGTAGTGCACCGGCTCGGCCGCGTAGAGGGTGTCGCCGGGGCGCAGTGCGTTGGCGTTGACCAGCCCCACGATGTCGCCGGGGAAGGCCTCCTCGACGGTGGTGCGCTGGTTGCCGAACACCGACTGCGCGTACTTGGTGGCGAAGGGCTTGCCGGTGGCGGCGTGGGTGAGCACCATGCCGCGCTCGAACCGGCCGGAGTGGATCCGCAGGAACGCCATCCGGTCCCGGTGCGCCTTGTCCATGCCCGCCTGGACCTTGAACACCAGCCCCGAGAGCGGGGCGTCGAGCGCGCGCGGCCGGCCCTCGGCGTCCTCGCGCTCCGACGGCGACGGGGCCAGGTCGACCAGTGCGTCGAGCAGCCGGGCGACCCCGATGTTCGACAGCGCCGCACCGAACAGCACCGGGGTCGCGCTGCCGGCCAGGAAGTCCTTCTCGTCGAACTGCGCGCCGATCTCCTCCAGCAGGGCCAGCTCGTCCTGCGCGGTGGCCCAGAACTGCGGCTCCTCGGCCGCGATCACCTCGGCCGGCACGGCCTGCGCGGTCGCCCGGGTCGCCCCGCCCGCGGCCCGGGTGTAGCGGGTGAACTCGCCGGTGGCGACCTCGATCAGCCCACGCAGCTCGCCCGCGACCCCGAGCGGCCAGGTCACCGGCATCGGCCGCAGCCCGATCGTCTGCTCCACCTCGTCGAGCAGCTCCAACGGCTCGCGGCCGGGTCGGTCCCACTTGTTCACGAACGTCAACACCGGGATCTTGCGCGAGCGGCAGACGTCGAACAGCTTCAACGTCTGCGGCTCGAGACCCTTCGCCGCGTCGAGCAGCATCACCGCGGCGTCGACCGCGGCGAGCACCCGGTAGGTGTCCTCGGAGAAGTCGCCGTGTCCCGGGGTGTCGAGCAGGTTGACCACCGCGTCCCGGTAGGCGAACTGCAGCACCGCACTCGACACCGAGATGCCGCGCTGGCGCTCCATCTCCATCCAGTCCGACGTGACCCCCCGCCGCCCGGACTTGCCGTGCACCGCCCCCGCCGAGTCGATCACCTCGGCGTGCAGGGCGAGCGCCTCGGTGAGCGTGGACTTACCGGCGTCCGGGTGGCTGATCACGGCGAACGACCGCCGCCGCCCGGCCTCCGCGAGCACGTCGCCCGCCACCTGCTCGGCCGATCCGACCTGCACCACCTGCGCACTCCCTCCGGCGCGGCCCTCTGGCGCGCGCCACGATCCAGCGTAACCACCCCGGCGGGTCCACCCCGGCCGGACGCTCCCCAACGGCCGTCCGGCCGTGCGGGCCGATCGAGGTGTTCGACGCCCCGGTTCCGGTCAGGTGCGGGCAGCCACCGCGGTCTCGAGGGCCCGCACCATCGGACCGAGCCGGGCGCGGTCGGGCTGCACGGTCGCCACGCCGTGGGCCTCCAGCGGCGCCGCGGTGACCGGCCCGACGCACACCACGAGGGTGCGGAGCAGGGCGTCGACCACGGCGTCCTGCAGCTCGCGCTCGTCGGCGCGGCGGAGCAGGCCGCCCACGGCGGGGGCGCTGGTGAAGGTCACGGCGTCGAGCCCGGCCGCCAGCAACCGGTCGGTGAGACCGTCCAGCGGGCCGAGGTCGGCGGGCAGCTCCCAGCGGTACACCGGCACCGTGACGACCTCGGCGCCCGCCGCGGTCAGGTCGTCCACCAGCGCGGTCAGCGGGTCGCCGTGCAGCTGCAGGGCGATACGCAGGCCGGCCACCCCGCGGTCGAGCAGGTGCTGCAACACCTCGGCCGAGGACTCGGTGGCCGGGGACCAGGTGTCGGTGAGACCCGCGCCGCGGATCGCCCCGCGTGCCTTCGGCCCCCGCGCCAGGATCTCCCCGCGGCCCAGCGTCGCGACCAGCTCCTCCCGCAGCCCCCACCGCTCCGCCCCGGCCAGCCAGCCCCGGAACCCGACGCCGGTGGTCGCCACGGTGACGTCCGGCGGCGCCGCGAGCAGCCCGCGGGTGCGGTCGACCACCCGGTCGTCGTCCTCGACCGGCACGATCCGCACCGCCGCCCCGTGGAGCACGCGGGCGCCGCGCCGCGCGAGGAGCCCGGCGAGCTCCTCGGCCTTGCGCGCGGCCGTCACCCCGACGGTGAGCCCGCGCAGCGGCCCGGCCTCCGCGGTGGCCGTGTCCGTTCCCGACGCTGCTGTCATGCCCGCATGGTGACCGGTCCGGGGCGTGCCCGCCCAGCCGGGCACGGCATCGTCACGCGACGGTCACACCCGCGTCGCGCGTGGGAGGCGGACGTGCCGGGTAGCACGACGGCATGAGCCGTGACGAGGACCCGCGCCCCGAGCGGGTGCGCACCCTGCACGACACGAAGACCGGTGAGCGGTCCCCCGCCGCGCCGCCCGGCTCCGAACCCGACGACCAGGCACAGGGCCTCGAGCCGATGGCCGAGGTGCCGGGCGGGCCGCAGGTCGACGTGCCGGCGGCGCAGGGCCACATGCCGCAGGACGGGAACGATCCCGACGGCGAGGCGGACCGCGGCCGCGACTGACGGGTCCCGGTGGCGTCGGCCCCGGGAACACGGATCCGACGTCGCCCGTACCCGACCCCGTCGTGAGAACGACGCCCGATCGGGTACGGCCCTGGCATGACCACGCAGCAGATCCCGCTCGACAGCCCGCCCGGTCACACCGACGGGCCCGGCCTGCCGCTCGCCTCCCGCCGCGACACCCTGCGCGCCGTCGGGGCGATCCTGCCGATCGTCGCGCAGGGCGTGATCGCCCGCCGCCGCCGCGCCGTCGCGCTGGCGGGCAGGGCGGACCTCGACGGCCGCGGCGTGCGGATCCTGCAGGACCTGTCGACGCGGTACGGCCACGGTCCGGTGCGGCTGCGGCTGCCCGTGCGCCGGGCGGCGCTGCTGCTCGACCCCGACGACGTCCGGCGCGTCCTCGACGAGACCCCCGACCCCTTCGCCCCGGACACCTGGGAGAAGCGCAAGGCGCTCGGCCAGTTCCAGCCGCACGGCGTGCTCGTCTCGCACGGCGCGGTGCGGGCCGAGCGGCGCCGGTTCAACGAGGCGGTCCTCGACAGCGGCCACCCGCTGCACCGGGACGCCGCCGTGATGGCGCGGGCGGTCGCGCAAGAGGCGGAGGACCTGGGCCGCGAACTGGACCGGGCCGGTGAACTGGCCTGGGACGCCTTCATCCGCGCCTGGTGGCGGGTGGTGCGCCGGGTCGTCCTCGGTGACGGCGCCCGCGACGACCACGAACTCTCCGACGAGCTGACCCGGCTGCGCGACGCGGGCAACTGGTCCTTCCTGCTGCCGCGGCACCGCGCCCGCCGGGAGCGCTTCCGCGCCCGGGTGCGCGAGCACCTGGAGCGCGCCGAACCGGGCAGCCTCGCCGGGATGATCGCCGGTACCCCGGCCGACCCGCAGGTCGACGTGGTCGACCAGGTCCCGCAGTGGCTGTTCGCGTTCGACCCCGCCGGCGCGGTCGCGCTGCGCGCCCTGGCCGCGCTCGTCGCGCATCCCGCCGAGCTCGCCCGGGTCCGCGAGGAGATCGCCGACCGCGATCTCGGCCTGGCCCAGGACCTGCCCCGGCTGCGCGCCGCCGTCCTGGAGTCGGTGCGGCTGTGGCCGACGACGCCGCTGCTGCTGCGCGAGACCACCCGACCGGTCCGGTGGGCGGGCGGCGAGCTGGAGGGACGGACCGCGCTGGTCATCCCGACCTGGTTCCTGCACCGGGACGGCCGCACGCGTGCCGACGCGAACCGTTTCTCCCCCGAGCAGTGGCTCGACGGTGGCGCGCAGGAGGACCCGGCCCTGGTGCCGTTCAGCGCCGGTCCCGGCCACTGTCCGGGCCGCCAGCTGGTGCTGTTCACGACGTCGTTGTTCCTGGCGCACCTGCTGCGGGGCCGGGAGCTGGAGCTGCGGGTCCCGGAGATCGACGCGCGCGCCCCACTGCCGGCCGGAATGGATCCGTTCACCGTGCGGCTGCGGGTGGTGCGGCCGACCGGGTGACGCCCGGTGTGTACCCCCTCGCGCCGGGGGTAGCCGAGGGCCATGTCCAGCACACTTCATCCGAACCAGCCGGGCGGGACCGCGCCGCGGGACCCGGCCGAGCTGTCCACGGCGGACCTCCTGCGCCAGCTCTCCGACCAGGTGCGCACCCTCGTCACCGACGAGGTGCAGCTGGCCAAGGCGGAGGTGACCGCCAAGGGCAAGGCGGTCGGCATCGGGGCCGGGCTCGCCGGCGCGGGCACGATGCTCGCGCTCGCCGGCGGTCTGGCGTTCGTCGCCGCGGCGATCGCCGCCCTCGCCCTCGTGCTGCCGGTGTGGGCGTCGGCGCTGATCGTCGGGGCGGTGCTGGTGGCGATGGGCGGCCTGCTCGCGCTGGTGGCGAAGAAGGAGATCAGCCACGCCTCGCCGCCGGTGCCGGAACAGGCGATCGACAGCACCAAGGCCGACGTCGAGACGATCAGGCGGGAGGTCCACCGGTGAGCGAGCCGACCCCGGAGGAGCTGCGCGACCGGATCGCCGCGGAGCGGGCCGAGCTGGGCCGGACGGCCTCGGCGCTGGCCGACCGCGTGGACGTCGGCTCCCGGGCCAAGGCCGCGCGGGAGCAGGCGACCGACCAGGTCAAGGCGGGCCTGAGCCAGGCCGCCGGACAGGTCAGGGCGGGCATGGGCCAGGCGCAGGACACCGGGCGCGACCTGCTGGGCCGCACCGCCGACACCACGAAGCGGGCGGTGGGCACCGTGAACGGCACCGTGAACTCCACCCTCGACTCGACGCTCGGGAGCCGGGACCGGACCCCCTTCCTCGCCGCGGGCGCCGGTGCCGCCCTGCTGGCGGTGGTGCTGGTCGTGCTGCGCCGGCGTCGGGCGTGAGACCGCCAGGAGCGACGGACCCAGGGGCGCGATCCAGCGGATCGCGCCCTTTTCTCGTGCGGGGCGGGAGTGCTGGGCGGGGCGGGGAATCAGGCGACGGGGAGTCCCTCGCGGCGCGGTTCCGGGCCGGGTCCCGCGCCGGGTGCGGCGAGGTCGAGGGCGGCGGCCACGACCTCGGCCGGGGGCACGTCGAGACACTCCAGCGCGAAGGGGCAGCGGAACTGGCGGCACGGGCTGCAGGAGACCGGGCGGCCCAGGACGGCGGCGGGCACCGACCGCGGCCGGTACTGGTCGACGTCCTCGGTCCCGGCGAACAGCACGGTCAGCGGCGTGCCGACGGCGTCGGCGAGGTGCATCCCGCCGCTGTTGTTGGTCACCGCCACCGCCGCGCCGGCGACCAGCCCGGCCAGCCCCGGCACGTCGAGCGCCCCGGCCAGCGGGTACACGTCGGGCAGCCCGTCGGCGACCGACCGCACCAGCTCCTCCTCCGCCGCCGGGCCGGACACGACGACCGGGAGCCGGCCCGCCAGTCCGGCTGCCACCTCGCGGAACCCGAGGTAGCGGCGGGAGGGGCAGGAGGCACCAGGCAGGAGCACCGCATACGGGGACGCCGGCAGTCCGAGCCCGGCGAGCGCGGCCCGCGCCCGGCTGCGGCCCGCCGCGGGCACCGTGGCGTGCAGGACGCGGGCGGCCGCGGGCACCCCGAGACGGCCGAGCAGGTGCAGGGCCCGGTCGACCTGGTGCAGGCCGTCGTCGGGCGCCGGCACCCAGTGGGTGAGGGCGGTCCCGCCGAACTCCTTCGACATCCCGGCGCGGACCGGGATCCCGGCCCGCCGGCACACCTCGGCCGCCGGCCACGGCGACTGGGAGAACGAGGTCAGCAGGACCGCGGCGTCGTACGTGCGGTCTGCGAGCTCGGCGACCAGCTCGCCGTCGGGGTCGCGCTCCCGTCCGGTGGCCCCGTCGATCTGCTGCCAGGACACCCGCGCGACCACGGTGTCGGCGATCTCCGGCAGGAGGGTCGCCGCGGCCGCCCCGCCGGGCGAGGCGAGCAGGTCGATCCGGGCGTGCGGGGCCGCCGCCCGCAGCGCGGCGAGCGCCGGTCCGGTGAGCAGGACGTCACCCAGGTTGTCGGGCCGCACGACCAGGATCCGGTGCAGGGCCGGCCAGTTCACGGGGGCGCCCGCCAGGGCCGCCGGATGCTCGAACACGATCGTTCTGTTCCCCTCCTGCTGCCCGCCAACCCCCGCGGTCGATCTCCCCACCTGCGACGTTTCCCGTCCCGCTGCTCGGGAACCGTCCACAGGTGATCGTGATGGCGCAGGGCGGAGCGGATCCCGCCCGGGACGGCGTGGCCGACTACACCGCCCACCTGGTCGAGGAGCTGCGGCGGACCGGCGAGCAGGTCGAGCCCGTGCGCGTGGTCGGGTCCCCGGCGGGCGTCGCCCGCGCGGCGCGGCGGATCCGGGCGCTCGGTCCCGAGCTGGTGCACGTGCAGTTCGCGCCCTCGGCGTTCGGCTTCTCACCGTGGCCCGGCCTGCTCCCCGACCTGGTCGGCGCCCCCGTCGTGACGACGGTGCACGAGTACGGCTGGTGGGCCGCGCCGTCCTGGGTGCCCGACCGGGTGTGGCGCCCGCTCGAGCGCCGCGGGATCGACCGCGAGACCTGGCGGCTCGTCCCGCGCAGCGCCGCGGTCCTCACCACGAACGCCGGCCACGAGGAGACCCTGCGTGAACGCATGCGGATCGCCCCGGTGCTCGCGCCGCTCGCGCCGAACGTGGCCGACCTGGGCCCGGCGCCCCGTGAGGAGACCCGCCGGCGGCTCGGCGTCCCGGCCGACGCCGAGGTCGTCGCCTTCTTCGGCTTCGTGCACCCGGTCAAGGGCGTCCGCTACCTGGCCGAGGCGGCCGCGCGGCTGCGTGCCGAGGGCCGGGACCGGCTGCACGTGCTGGTCGTCGGCGGGTTCACCTCGCTGGCACTGCCGGAGGACGAGGCGCAGGCCTTCCGGACCGAACTGCTCGGCCAGATCGCGGCCGCGGGCGTCGCCGCGCACCTCACGGTGACCGGGCACCTGCCGGAGAAGGAGGTCTCGGCCGCGCTGCACGCCGCGGACCTGGCCGCGTTCCCGCTCACCGCGGGCGTCACCACGAAGAGCGGCGCGCTGCTGTCGGCCTTCGCGCACGGCCTGCCGACGGTCGTCACCCGCGCCGACCCGCCCGACCCCGAGCTGGTCGACGGGGAGAGCGCGGTGGTCGTTCCCCGCGTCCGCGACGGCGCCGCACTCGCCGAGGCCCTGCGCCGGCTGCTCGACGACCCGGCGCTGCGGCTGCGGGTCGCGGCCGGCGGGGAGGCGGTCGGGGCCGCGCGCAGCTGGGAGCGCATCGCCGCCCTGCACCGCGAGGTCTACTCCGACGTCAGGGCCGGGGTGTGCGGGCGTGCGTGAGCTCACGGGGCCGGTCGACCCCCGGGAGGTCCTGGTCGTCGACCTGCTGGGGGGCCTGGGCGACCTGGTCATGGCGCTGCCCGTGGTGCACGGTCTCGCGGAGCGCTTCCCCGGCGCCCGGGTCCGCGTCCTCACCCACGACCCCGGCGCCACCCTGCTCGACACCGACCCCGCCGTCGCCGAGGTGCGGCGCGCGGAGCCGGGGCGGGAACGGGAGGCCGTCGAGGGCGCGCTCGCCCGCACCGATCTCGTCGTGAGCACCACGCGCCTGCACGGCATCCCCGATCTCGTCGCCGAACGCGGCATCCCGGGCGTCACGAACCTGTGGCGCTCCCCTCCGCCCGACGAACCGGTCTCCCGCCGGTACGTCCGCATTCTCGCCGGGGAGGGGCTGGTCGGTCCGGAGTACCGCCCGCCGCGCATCCACCTCACCGAGGCCGAGGTCCACGCGGCCGAGGCGGACCTGCCGGACGGTGCCGCGGTCGTGCTGGTGCCCGGCGCCGGGATGGCGGTGAAGCTCTGGCCGCACTGGCGGGCCCTGCCGGCACACCTCACCGACGTCCCGGTCGTCGCCGTCGGGCCGGGTGCCCCGGTGCCGCAGCTGCCGCCCACGGATCTGCGCGGACTGGCGGCCCGGTTCGCCGTCGTCGCCCGCCGGGGCGGGGTCGTGGTCGGCGGGGACACGGGTCCGGCGCGGGTCGCCGCCGCCGCCGGGGCACGGACCGTCGGGCTGTTCGGTCCCACGCTCGCCGCCCGCTACGGGCTGGACGGCCCGGCACGGAACCTGCAGGGCCTCCCGGAGTGCCCGCACCGCCGCCCGACCGCCATCACCGAGCAGGTGTGCTGGTGGGAGGCCCGGTGCCCGCTCACCCCACCCGGCGGAGGGCCGGCCTGCATGGCCGACCTCCACCCGGCGGCGGTCGCCGCC
Source organism: Pseudonocardia oceanicola (assembly GCF_047200735.1). NCBI lineage: Bacteria > Bacillati > Actinomycetota > Actinomycetes > Pseudonocardiales > Pseudonocardiaceae > Pseudonocardia > Pseudonocardia oceanicola. Next base: position 45,954 of record NZ_JBJZON010000004.1, on the reverse strand, counting down.
GCGGTCCGGGCGGCGCTCCCGGTCCTCAGCCCCTGAGCAGACCGTCGGCCGTGACCGGGCGGTCCGGAATGGTGGTGCCCGACTCCAGGTGCACGGCGCCGGACGGCAGGATCCCGGCCCCGCCGAACTTCGCCATGACCCGCTGCTCGGCCACGACGTCCTCGCCCACGGCCTCCTCGGGCACGTCGCGCCAGAAGTCGAACCCGCCGACCGCCTCGAGGGCCGCCCGGTCGTAGAGCACGCAGCCGGCGACCCAGGCGATCTTGTAGGCGAGCCACCGCTCCCCCGGCCGCAGGTGCCGGCGGGCGAGGTGCACCGGAGTGGCCGCGTTGTGCAGCCGCCAGCGCTCCCACTCGGGCGTGCCCGGGTGCAGGGCCTCCGGGACGGGCGAGGACTCCCAGCGTTCGAACTGCTCCTGCTCCGCGGGCCGCTCGTCGTCGAGGTGGGACAGGCCCTGCATGGCCGCGCCGACCACCCCGCACCCCAGCTCGGTGACGGCCTCGTGCAGCAGTGCGACGGTGCCGGGCGCGAGCCAGACGTCGTCGTCGAGGAACAGGACGTACCGCGCGGCCGAGCCGGCGAGCAGGGCCGCGCGGTGCTCGATGACACCGCGGCGCGGCAGGTGCCGCCGGGTGCGGACCCGGTGCCCCCGCAACTCCAGGACCCGCACCATCGCGCGGGCGGGTTCGGTGTCGAAGGAGGCGGCCGCGTCGGACTGGTCCGAGATCAGGACGTCGAAGGGATGGTCCTGGGCGGCCAGGCCGGCCAGCGTCGTGGCGAGCTCCACGGGGCGGTCCCGGGTGGGAACCAGCACCTCGACCGCCGGTGCGGCCCCGGACCCGTCCGCCGGGACCGCCTCGGGCTCGATGCGGCCCGCGCCCGTCGGCGCCCTCACGCCGCCGGGTCCACGACGACCTTGGTCCACCCCGGCTCGTGCCGGTCGAAGGTCTCGTACGCCTCGATGGCGCCGGTCATGCCCTCCTGCTGGGTGATGGCCCGGCCGGGATCGAGCGCACCGGACGCGATCAGGTCGATCATCCGCGGCATCAGCGCCCGGTGCGGGCAGTTGCCGGCCTTGACGGTCAGGTTGCGGTTCATGACCTCGCCGATCGGGTACGACGCCGCGGTCTGCGGGTAGACGCCGATCACGCCGATCGAGCCGGCCTTGGCCACGGCCTGCACCGACCACTGCGCGGCCTGCGAGGGCGCGTCGCCGGCGTTCCACGCGGTGGGGCCGCCGCCGGTGACCTGCTCGAGCTCCGCGGTCCGCTGCTCGGCACCGGAGTCCGACGGCGCGTAGGCGTCGACGCCCACCGCGTCGATCACCCGGTCGACGCCGATCCCGCCGGTCATTTCCCGGATCGCCGCCACCGGGTCCTCGGCGGTGAAGTCGACCGGCTCGACGTGCTGGTGGCGGGCCTTCTCCAGCCGGGCCGCCACACCGTCGACCGCGATGACGCGGGTGGCGCCGAGGTTGCGGGCACTGGCGATGGCCAGCTGCCCGACGGGCCCGCAGCCGAACACCGCGACGGTGTCGCCGGGCGAGACCTCGGCGAGCTGCGCCCCGTAGTACCCGGTCGGGAACACGTCCGAGGCGATGACGGCCTGCTCGTCGCTGACGGTGGCGGGCAACGGCACGAGGTTGGCGTCGGCCATCGGGATGCGGGCGTACTGGGCCTGCAGCCCGTCGAACGGACCGGTGGGCTCGGGCCCGCCGAAGAACGACGTCCCGGCGAGCGGGCCGTTCGGGTTGGCCGCGTCGCACTGCGAGGTGTAGCCGGCGCGGCAGTAGGAGCAGCGCCCGCAGCAGATGGTCGAGGGGATCACCACCCGGTCCCCGGGCCGGAACGCGCGCACTCCCGCACCGACCTCCTCGACGACGCCGACACCCTCGTGCCCGAGCACCGTGCCCGGGCGCATCCCGGGCATCGTCCCGCGGATCATGTGCAGGTCGGTCCCGCAGATCGCGCTGACGGTCAGCCGGACCACCGCGTCCCCGGGGTCGCGCGGCGTGGGGTCGGGCACCTCGGACAGGGCGATGTCGCCGGGCCCGTTCCACACGACGGCCTTCATGTCGGTCCACCTCTCTCGTCGGGATCGTTCGCCCCGGCGGCTACCCGATCGATCCGCACGCATGCGCCCGGTGCCGCGGACGGGCGCCCGGCGGTCGAGGCATGGACCCGGGCCGGCCGGGTAGGCGCGCCGCATGACGGAGCAGGCTGATCCGGCGGCGCAGACGGGCCGCGCCGCGGGGCCACGGACGACGGGAGGGGTGGTGACGCGCGGTGCCCGGCCCCTGTGATCCCTGGCTGACGGCCGTGGCCGCCCGCGGGCGGTTCGGCGGCGCGCCCGCCCTCCCGCTCCCGGACGTGCGGCGCTGCGTCGTGGCGAGCGCGCACCGGCACGAGGACCTCTGCGCCGCCGGCGGGCTGATGGCCGCGCTGGCCGAGAAGGGTGCCACGGTCGAGGTACTCGTCGTCACCGACGGCGACGGCGGGCCGGAGCGACCCGGGGCCCACGCCCGCGACGGTCCGCGCTCGCCCGACGGCAGACGGGCCCGGTCGTCCGTCGAACGCGCCCACGCCGACCTGCTCCGCGACGACCGGGACGGCACGCTGCTCGTCGCGCCGTGGGAGCGGGACGGCCACCCCGACCACGACCTGGTCGGGGCGGTCGCGGACCGGATCGCGAGGCAGCACGACGTCCCGCTGCTGCGCTACGCGCTGGAGGCCTGGCGCGACGACGGCACCCGGTCCGGGATCGGGCGCCTCCCCCGGCACGCGGTGCGGCGGCTCGACCTGCCGGGGACCGTGCTGGAGCGCAAGAACAGGGCCGTCGTCGGCCTCGCCGCAGGGCGGGCCGACGCCGACCCGGGATGCGCGGCGGCGGAGCTGTTCCTGGTGTGACTCGCGCAGCGCGGCCCGTGGTGCGCGTGTGAGGCGCCCGGGAGTGTCGACGGCGCGGCGGTGGGCATCCCTCCCCCATGGCCCCCTCCGACACACCGGCCGCACGCGGCCGCCCGGTCGCCCTGGTCACCGGCGCCAGCCGCGGCCTCGGCTACCTGATCGCCCGCGAGCTCGCCGACCGCGGCCACGACCTGCTGCTGTGCGCCCGCGACGAGGAGGGCCTCCGGCCCGCCCGCGACGACCTGGAGGCGCGCGGCGCCCGCGTCGTCACCGTCGGCACCGACGTGGGGAAGCCGGAGGCCGCGCACGAGCTGGTGGCGACCGCCGAGCGCGAGTTCGGGCGGCTGGACGTGCTCGTCGCCAACGCCGGCATCATCCAGGTCGGACCCCAGGCGGACCTGCGCGCGGAGGACTACGTCCAGGCGATGGACGTCATGTTCTGGGGTCTGGTCCGACCCGCGCTCGAGGCGCTGCCGCTGCTGGCCCGCACCGGCGGCCGGATCCTGGCCGTGACCTCGATCGGCGGCAAGCTCCCCGCCCCGCACCTGCTGCCGTACGGCGCCGCCAAGCACGCCGCCGTCGGCTTCGCGGAGGGGCTGCGGCTGGAGGCCGGCCGGCAGGGCGTGTCGGTCACGGTCGGCGTGCCGGGGCTGATGCGCACCGGCTCCTCGCGCAACGCGCTGGTCACGGGCAAGGCGCAGGCCGAACGGTCCTGGTTCACCGTCGGCGCGTCCCTGCCGCTGGTCTCGACGGACGCCGAACGGGCCGCCCGCCGGTTGGTCCGGGCCACCCTGCGCGGCACCCCGGAGATCATCCTGACGCCGCTGGCCCACATCGGCTCGCGCGTGCACGCCCTCGCCCCGTCGACGACGCTGCGGCTGCTCACGGCCGTCGAGCGGCTGCTGCCCGGGCCGACCGGGGACGGCGGAGCGCCCCGCCCGGCCTACACCGCACCGCTGCCCGGCTGGCTGCGCCGGCTCACCGGGCTGGACAAGGCGGCCGCGAAGCGGTGGCACGAGCACACCGACCCCGCGCCCGACCCGGGAATCGGTGTCGCTCCCGAGCGGACGGGTACTCCCGGACGATGAGCCGCTCGACCCGTGCCCTCGTGACCAACGACGACGGCATCGACTCCCCCGGGCTGGCCGTGCTGGCCGAGGCCGCGAGCGAGGCCGGGCTCGACGTCGTCGTCGCCGCACCCGAGCACCAGTTCTCCGGGGCGAGCGCCGCCCTCACCGCGGTGCAGGAGGACGGCCGCACGGTGGTGCAGGAGGTGGACGGCCCCGGGGGGTTGCCGGCGTACGCCGTGCGGGCCGCGCCCGCGCACATCGTGGTCGCCGGCCTGCAGGGTTGGTTCGACCCCGTGCCGGACGTGGTCCTGTCGGGGATCAACCGGGGCGGCAACGTCGGGCGCGCCGTGCTGCACTCCGGGACCGTCGGCGCCGCGCTCACCGCCGGCCTGCACGACCGCCGCGGGCTGGCCGTGTCGCTCGACGTCCCCCTCGGCGCGGAGGAGGACGAACACTGGGACGCCGTGCGGGAGTACCTGCCGCGCGTGCTGGACCTGCTGCTCGACAGCCCGCTCGGCAGCACGCTGTCGTTGAACGTGCCCGACCGGCCCGTCGAGCGACACCGCGAGCTCCGGCTCGCCCCGCTCGACCCCCGCGGTGTCGTGCAGACCCTGGTGGAGGACTCCGACGGCCAGGGCCTGCTGCTGCGCGAGGTCGAGACCGGCGAGCGGGCGCAGCCGGACAGCGACCGCGCCCTGCTGGCCGCCGGCCACCCGACCCTGACCGCCCTGCGCGGCCTGACCGAGGACCCCGATCTGCTCGTCCCCGAGCGCCTCGCCCACGCCGCGCGCCTGATCGACGAGAGGACCAGTGCATGAACACCACCGAGGCCCGCGAGAAGCTGACCGCCGAGCTCGAGCGGCTCGACCACGAGGCCGACGAGGAGGCCCACGACCAGGCCGAGCAGCGCGACTCCGACGAACTGGCCGGCGGGATGGACTTCGGGGACCGGGGCTCCCGCGCCACCGAGGCGATGGAGGACGACCTGGCGCGGGGCACGCTGCGGATGCAGCGCGCCGAGGTCCTCGCCGCCCTGGAACGGATCGAGGCGGGCGAGTACGGCCGCTGTGCGGTGTGCGGCCGGGAGATCGACGACGAGCGGCTGGAGGTGCGTCCCGAGACCGACCGGTGCCGCGACCACGCCGAGACGGCCACGTCCGCCGAGCCGGACGACGCGCGCCGCCTGGACACCTGACGCCGCGTGGACGCCTCGGCGGGCGGGTACGGGACCGGTATGCCGGATTCGTACCCGCCCGCCGTCGTCTTCGCCCGGGTGGGTCGGGTCCGCGGCCCGAGCGGGTTGGCGGCGCGGGGATCGGGTAGTCGATCTCCGTGGCGGCACCCGTCCTGCTCGCGCTGCGCGCGCTGAACCTCGGCGACCTCCTGACCGTCGTGCCCGCGCTGCGGGCGCTGCGCCGCCACCACCCCGACCATCGGATCGTCCTGGCCACGGCGGGTGTGCTCGCGCCGCTCGCCGCGCTCACCGGCGCCGTCGACGAGGTGCTGCCCACCCCCGCGCCCGACGCCCTGGCCTGCACCGAGCCCGTCGACGTCGCCGTGAACCTGCACGGCGCGGGACCGCGGAGCCACCAAGCCCTCGACGCCGTCGCCCCACGGCGCCGGATCGGTCTCGGCCGCCCCGAGTCGGGCTGGCCCGGCCCGCCGGCCGCGGAGCTCGACCACCTGCACGAGCGCGTGCGCTGGTGCGCGATGCTCTCCGCGCACGGCATCGCGGCCGATCCCGACGACCTCCGCCTCCCACCACCCGCCGCGCCCGACGACCTCCGCCTCTCCCCGCCCACCGGTGCGTCCCCCGGGTCTGCGCAGCCCGTCGTCGTGCATCCCGGTGCCGCGTTCGGGTCCAAGTGCTGGCCTGCCGACCGCTTCGCCGCCCTGGCCCGCCGGCTCGCCCCGTTGGGCCCCGTCGTCGTGACGGGCGGGCCGGCCGAGCGGTCCCTCGCCGGACGGGTCGCCGCGGAGGCCGGCCTGCCCGACGACCGGGTGCTCGCCGGGCGGACCTCGATCTCCGAGCTCGCCGCCCTGGTCGCCGGGGCCGGGCTGGTCGTCAGCGGGGACACCGGGGTCGCGCACCTCGCCGCGGCGTTCGGGCGGCCCTCGGTGGTCCTGTTCGGGCCGGTCGGGCCGGAGCGCTGGGGTCCGCCGGAGGGCCCGCACCGCGCCCTCACCCACCCGGAGGTCCGGCGGGGCGACCCGTTCGCCGACGACCCGGACCCGGCGCTGCTCGCCGTCGGGGTCGACGAGGTCGAGGCGGCCTGCCTGGCCGTCACCGCCCGGAACGGGTGTGTCACCGGCGTCGTGTCGGGTACGACAGCCTCATGACCTCCCCCGACGACACCGACAGGGCCGACGTGACCCGGCCCGACCTGATCGGCGACGACGAGATCGCGACCGACCCCGCCGCGGACCTCGAGGACCTCGACGACCGCGGCACCGGCCTGGACCGCGAGCAGATCGACCCCACGACCGAGGCCGACCCCTACGACGTGCTGGAGCAACACCGCGAGGTCCCGATCGACGACGACGAGGCCCCGCGCGCCTGACCGTCACGGGGACTCCGGCCTCGGCACCCGCCGTGATCGCCGTCCTTCCCCTACGAGGCCCGTTCCGACACCGCAGCGGTAGCCGCCTGGGTCCACCGCCCCTCGACGCACCGGACGGTCGCCGCACCGCCGGCCCCGACGAACCGCCCGGCCGCCTCGACGGCGCTCCGTACGGCCCGGTGTAGGCTCGACCCGGCGGCCAGCGCGGCGGCGAGCCGGCCGGCGAAGGCGTCGCCCGCGCCGCACGGGTCACCGCCGGTGACGTCGAGTGCGGGCACCGCGACCTGCTCGGAGGCGGTGACGAGCACCGCGCCCCGCTCACCCCGGGTCACCACCACGGCGTGGCTCTCCCGCCGGCGGCGCAGCTCGGCGGCGCACCCGACGGGATCGCCGCCGGGCAGCCCGACCGCCCCCGCGGCCTCCGCGGCGTTGGGCGTCACGATCACGCCCCGCACCGGGTCGGCGCCCTTGGGGTGCGGGTCCCAGACCACGGGGGTCCCGGCCGCCACGGCGCCGGCGAGCAGCCTCCGCACCTGTGGGTCGGACGTGACCCCGCGGCCGTAGTCCGACACCAGCACGGCGCCGGCCCCGGCGAGGGCGCGGCGGAGCCGGGTCCGGACCGCGGCGCCGAACCCGTCGGCGGGCAGGCCGGTGCCCTTGTCGGTGCGCAGCAGCGGCCCGTCGGACGAGCGCCATCGGCACTTGACCGGGGTCCCGCCGGTCGCGGGCCCGGCCACCAGGGTCAACGCCGGGGACAGCATCCCGCGCAGCCGGTCGCCGTCGGCGTCGTCGGCCAGGGCGGTGACGAGCGTCGCCGCGGCCCCGGAACCGGCGAGCAGCGCCGCCGCCAGCCCGGCCCCGCCCGGCCGCGCCAGCTCCCCGGTGACGTCGAGGACGGGGACGGGCGCGTCCGGACAGAGCCGCTCGACCTCGCCGTGCACGTCGACGTCGAGCAGGACGTCGCCCACCACCACGACCCCGCTCACCGGCCCGCCCCTTCGGCGGCGCGGGCCACGATCGCGCTGGTGGAGTGGTCGGCGAGGTAGCCGAGGATGCGGACCTCGCCGCCGAGCCGCTCCACCACGGGTGTCTCCGGCAGCATCTCCGGGGTGTAGTCGCCGCCCTTGCAGTAGACGTCCGGCCGCACCAGGTCGAGCAGCTCGACCGGGCTGTCGGTGTCGAAGGAGGTCACCAGGTCCACCGCGGACAGGGCGCCGATCACCCCGGCCCGGTCCTCGAGCGGGTTCACCGGGCGCGTCGGGCCCTTGAGCCGGGTCACGCAGGCGTCGCTGTTCAGCGCCACGACCAGCACGTCCCCGAGCTCGGCGGCCTCCCGCAGGTAGGCCACGTGTCCGCGGTGCAGCACGTCGAAGCAGCCGTTGGTGAACACGATCCGGTGCCCGCTCGCCCGGTGCTCGGCGAGCACCGTCAGCAGGTCCCGGTGCGACAGCACGCTGCCCGGGTCGGCGGCGGCCAACCGGGAGGTCAGCGCCGCGGCCGTGCACACGGCCGTGCCCGGCAGCGTGACGACGACGTCCGCGGCGGTCTGGGCCAGCGACAACGCCTCGTCCCGGGGCGTGCCGGAGGCGACGGCCGCGGTCCAGGCCGCGGTGAACACGTCGCCCGCCCCGCACGCGCCCGAGGGTGGCGCGTGCTCACCCGCGGGCCGGCGCACGGGACTGCCGTCGGCCGGCAGCCGCACCGACCCGTCGACGTCGAGGGTCAGCAGGACCTCCCCTGCGCCGCTGGCGGTGCGCAACGCCTCGGCGTGGTCCAGGCCCCAGGCGAGCCGGCTGCGCTCCGGCGGCTCGGTGCCCAGTACGGCGGCGGCCTCCTCGATGCTCGGGGTCACGGCGTCGGGCCGCAGCTCGGCCCAGGGCGCGAGGTCGTGCGCGTCGACGACGAGCAGTGGGACCCGGTCCCGCGCCCGGGCGACCCGCCGGCGCACGGCCGGGGCCAGCGCGCCGAGCCCGTAGTCGGCCACCAGCACCGCGTCCGGCCCGTCGGCCAGCGCGGCGGTGGCCTGGTCGGCGAGCGCGCGGACGGTCGTGTTGCCGGGCAGGCCCGGCGGCACCACGTCGTAGCGGGCCACCGGCTGGCCGGGCGGGTCCCCGGCGACGATCCGGCGCTTGGCCGCGGTCGCGCGGGTGGGGTCGAGCACGCACCGGTCCGTCCGGACGCCGGCCTCGGCGAGGGCCGAGCGCAGGGTCCGGCCGTCCGGGTCGTCGCCGACCGTGCACACGATCTCGACGTCGGCGCCGAGCGCGGCCAGCGCCACCGCGGCGTTGCCGGCCCCGCCCGGGGCGACCTCGACCGACGACGGCTCGACCACCGGGACCGGCCCGTCCCGGGCGACGCGGCGCGCGTTGCCGCGGACCCAGCCGTCGAGCAGGACGTCGCCGAGCACCAGCACCCGCGGCCGCTGGTCCCGGATCCGGCCGGCGGCGGTGACCGGCGCCGGCGGGGCGCACGCCACGGGGCGGGACCCGGCTCGGGACTCGGGGCGGCTCACGGCCACGAGGGCTCCTCGGACTGGCACACCACCAGCTCGCGGACCTCGCACCCCTCGGGCCGGGACAGCGCGAACAGGACGGTGGCGGCGACGTTGCGGGGGTCGTTGAGCGTGGCGTCGGGCCCGGGCCGGTACTGCTCGGTGCGGCCGTCGAAGAACGCCGTGTCCATGCCGCCGGGCACGAGCGTGGTCAGCCCGACCTCGCCGGCCAGCTCCGCCGCCAACGCGCGGCTCAACCCGAGCACCCCGAACTTCGAGGCACAGTAGGCCGAGGCGTCCGACAGCGCCCGCAGACCGAGCGTGGAGGCCACGGTGACGATCCGCCCGCGCCGCTCCCTCAGGCTCGGCAGCGCCGCCCTGATGACCGCGGCGGTGCCGAGCAGGTTGACCGTGACGACGCGTTCCCAGTCCTCGGCGGACACGTCGTCGATCCGGCCGCAGGCGTCCGTGCCCGCGCAGGTGACGACGCCGTCGACGCCACCGGCCCGGTCGACCAGCCCGCGCACGGCCTCCTCCGCGGCGCGGGTGTCGGCGAGGTCGGCGAGCGCGTGGGCGGCGTCGGCCGCCTCGGTCAGGCCGGGCGTGGGGTCCACCCGGTCGAGCAGCAGCGGGGTGCCGCCCGCGGTGGCGACGGCCTCGGCGACGGCCCGGCCCAGCCCGGATGCGGCACCGGTGACGAGCACCGTGCCCACCGGGCGCGAGGTGGGGAGCCTGTCGCGGGGGTCGCCCGCGGCGGTGGCGTCGGTGCGGGTGTCGGTCAGGGTCATGCGGGTCTCCTCACGGTCGTCGGGGCGATCGTCGGGTCGAGGGCGGGTGCCCGGAGGTGGGGCCGGTGCTGTCGGGTCACCAGCTCGGCCGGAGCGCTCGTCGCAGCGGGCAGCTGCGCCTCGAGGGCCCGGCAGAGCATGTGCACCGCGGCGAGGTGCGACTCCTGCACCGTCGCGGTGTCACCCGGCAGGCAGACGGCGTCGGTGGCGCGCCCGGCCACGGGGTTCGGGCCGGGCCCGGTGAGGGCCCAGCAGTCCATGTCGAGCCCGCGGGCCGCGTCGGCCGCGGCGATCAGGTTGGGGCTGCGGCCGCTGGTGGACAGCAGCAGCAGGACGTCGCCGGGCCGGCCGTGCGCGCGGACCTGCCGCGCGAACACCTCGTCGTAGCCGTAGTCGTTGCCGATGGCGGTCATCGACGACGTGTCGGCGTGCAGGGCGATGGCCGACAGGGCCTGCCGCTCGCCGTCGAACCGGCCGACCAGCTCGGCGGTGAGGTGCTGGGCCTCCGCGGCACTGCCGCCGTTGCCCGCGGCGAGCAGCCGCCCGCCGGCCGGCAGCAGTCGGGCCAGCGCGGCGCCCCAGCGGACGAAGGTCGGGGCCGCTGCCCGCAGGGCGGGCAGGGCCGCTTCGAGGCGGTCGACGTGACCGCCGAGCACCTGGTGCGGCGTCGGCTCCGGCGGCCGGGTGGCGGTCGGGGTCTCGGGCATCACCGCACCCCCGTCCGCGCCTCGCGGGAGACGGGAACGCCGCTCTCCCGACCGGCGACGGCCTCGCGGTAGGCCGCGGCGGTGGACGCGGCGACCTTGCCCCACGTGTAGCGGGACAGCACGCGCCGGCGCCCGGCGGCGCCGAAGTCGGCGACCGCCTGCGGATCCTCGAGCAGTGCGCGCAGCGCCGCGGCCAGCGCCGCCGGGTCGCGCGGCGGCACGAGCAGCCCGGTCTCGCCGTCGACCACCGTGTCCTTCATGCCGCCGACCGCCGTGGCGACCACGGGCCGGCCGCAGGACATCGCCTCGAGCGGCACGATGCCGAAGGGTTCGTACCAGGGCGCGCAGACGACGGCGTCGGCCGAGCGGATCAGCGCGGGGACATCGGGCCTGCGGACCGCGCCGAGGAAGCGCACCCGGCCGGCGACCCGCATCCGGCGGGCCAGCTCGCGCAGCCGGTTCAGCTCCGGGTCGGCCTTGAGGTCCACCCCGGCGGGCGGGCCCCCGGCGACGACCAGCTCCGTGTCGGGGACCTCCCGCAGCGCCTCGACGACCTCGTCGACGCCCTTGCGCCGCACCACCCGGCCGAGCGCGAGCAGCCGCTTGCGCCGGCCGCGCCGCGGCATCGGGCCCTCCGGGCCGAACTCCTCGGGGTCGACTCCACAGGGGACGACGGAGATCCGCCGGCGGTTGGCGCCCAGCCGCAGCAGCTCGAACAGCTCGTCCTCACAGGACGCCGTGAGCCGGTCCGCGGTGCGCACCAGCGTCTCCTCGGCCGGGATGCGGCCCACGGGGCTGGTGTCGTCCGAGCCCTGCTCGCGCTTCTTGACGTGGCCGAGCGCGTGGAAGGTCTGCACCAGTGGCAGGCCGAGCAGGCCGGCCGCGCCGCGGGCGGCGAGACCGGACATCCAGAAGTGTGCGTGCACGACGTCCGGCGGATCGGCCCGCCACGCCCGCTCCAGCTGCTGGGCGAGCAGCGGGACGAACGGCACGAGGTCGTCCTTGGGCACCGGCCGCGCCGGCCCGGCGGTCACGTGCCGGACGCGCGCGCCCACCCCGAACGCGACGACCTCCGCCAGGTCCGGATCGTCCCGGCGGGTGTACACGGTGACGTCGTGCCCCGCCCGGCCGAGCGCCAGGCTCAGCTCCCGGACGTGCACGTTCTGGCCGCCCGAGTCGGGTCCGCCGGGTTCGGCCAGGGGGCTGGCGTGTTCGGACACCATGGCGATCCGCATGGGTCAGCTCCTTCCGATGAGAGCGGGGCTCGGGGCCGCGGGAGCGGCATCGGTGACGCGCGCGAGCACGTCCTCCCAGTCGTGCAGGAAGCGCTCCACCCCGAAGCGGGCGAGCGCGGCCTCCCGGGCCGCTCGGCCCGCGGCGGCCGCCGCATCGGGGTCGGCGACGAGTTCGGCGAGCCCGCGGCGGAGTCGCCGCAGGTCGGCCGAACACACGCCGGCCGCCGCCGGCACGGCCTCCGGCGCCTCGGTCGTCCCGACCACCACGACCGGCATCCCGAGCATCATCGCCTCGATCAGCGAGAGCCCGAGCGAGGTCCAGCGGGCGGTGTGCAGATAGACGCGGCGGCGGGCCAGTTCGGTGTGCATCCGGTGCTGGGGCAGGTCGCCGCCGCTGCGGACACCGGGGAGATCGAGGTCGTCCGCACCGATCCCGAATACGTCGACGGGAACGTCGGCGGCCAACCGGGCGACGATGTCCGTACCGGTGATCCGGTTGCGCCGCACCGGTTCGTTGATGCAGGCCGCGGCCGCCGCCAGCTCCCCGGTGTACCGATGCCCCGGATCGAGGACCCCGTGTTCGACCACGGTGGTCGGCGTGCTCCCCGCGTCCCACATGAGTGCGTTGAAGTGCGTGACGTGCACGAGCAGCAGGTCGTCACGGTCGGCGACGGGGTGCCGGCTCGTGGCGGCGGCGCCGCGGGGGGCGTTGTGCTCCAGGTAGATCGCGGGCACGTCCCGGCCGGGCACCCGGCCCAGCCATTCCGCCGCGAGGTCGAGCTCCTCCGGCCGCTGCAGGACGACCAGGTCCACGTCGGACTCCGCGAGCTCGGCGGGTGAGCACTCCACAGCGGACGCGGGCCAGTCCCAGGCCGCAGGCCGCCCGCCGCCCCAGGGGCCGCGCTCGGGCAGGGTCGGCAGCAGGTAGCGGTGCGGCCCCTGCACGAACGCCGTCGTCCAGGAGCCGTGCACGTGCCAGATCAGGATGTTCACGCGGGGATCTCCTCCGTGAGGGGGCCGGTGAGGGGAGCGGACTGTCGGGTGAGACGCCGGACGGCCGCGACGACCTCGTCGGGCCGCACGGACGCGAGGCAGGGGTGACCGGCGACGGGGCACTCTCGGGCCCGGGTGTCGCGGCAGGGGGCGTCCTGGTCGCCGAGCAGGACCTGCGGCACCCGGTAGGGCCGCCAGCGCACCGCGGGGACGACCGGCGCGAACAGCGAGACCACGGGTGTGCCGACGGCGGCGGCCAGGTGCGCGGCCGCGGTGTTGCCGACGACGACCGCCGAGGCTCCCGCGACCACCCCGGCCAGCTCGGTCATCGAGGTGCGACCGCCCAGGTCGAGGGCGTGGTCACCGGCGACCGCCGCGGTCAGCTCCCGCTCGCCGGGACCGCCGGTCACCGCCACGCGCCACCCCTCGGCGGCCAGCAGGCGGACGGCCTCGGCGGCGTGCCGGGCGGGCCAGCGACGCGCGTCCACCGCGGCGCCGGGGTGCACGACCACGTCGGCGACGGGCTCGGGCAGCGGTGTCGGCAGCCGCACGTGCAGCCGGCCGTCGTCGTCGGGCGGGAGCGGGTACCCGGCGGCGTCGGCGATCGCGAGCATGCGCTCGGGTTCGGGCTGGTCCTCGTCGAGCGTCTCGCCGGGCCGCAGCCGGACGTCGAGCAGGGCGCCGGGATAGTCCACCGAGGCGCCGGCGATCCGGTCCACCCCGGCCATCCGCAACACCAGCGCCAGGGGCAGCGGCGACTGGTGGAAGGAGGTCAGCACGACGGCCTCGTCGACGCCGGCCAGGGCGTCCGCCAGCTCGTCGATCTCGGTGCGGCGCACCGGCGGCGGGTCGCCGAGCACCCACGGGCAGGCCCAGACGCGGACCTGGGCGACACCGGGCAGGAGGCGGGCGGCCTCCTCCCCCGCGGGCCCGACGAGCAGCGTCACCCGCGCCGCGCGCGCGACGGCCCGCACCGCGGGCCCGGCGAGGAGCACGTCGCCCGCGCCGTCGAGCCTGGCGACCAGCACGTCCCTCACGCGACCGCCCCGAACGGGCCGTACAGGAGGTGGTCGACCGCCCGGACCAGGTCCGGGGCGACGACGGGTGCGGCGCGGATCTCCTCGACCCGCGTGACCGGCGTCGGGACCAGCACGGCGAGCGCCTCCGCGGCGTGCGCGGCACCCACGTCGGCCCCGATGTCGCCGACGACGGCGACCCGGCTCGCCGGCACGCCCAGCTCGGCCGCCGCGGCGAGCACCATGCCCGGGGCGGGCTTGCGGCAGGCGCAGCCGTCGTCCGGGGCGTGCGGGCACACCTGCCAGGTGGCGAAGGGGCCGAGCTGCCGCTCGACCTCGCGGTTCACGGCGTCGACGTCCGCCCGGCGGAGCAGACCGCGTCCGACACCGGACTGGTTGGACACGACGCCGACCGGGATCCCCGCGGCACGCAGCATCCCGAGGGCTCGCCGCGCACCGGGCATCGGCCGCACCGCGGCCGGATCGTCGCAGTACGGCACGTCGACGACGAGCGTGCCGTCACGGTCGAAGAGGACCGCGGCGGGTGGTGTCCAAGCCGGAGTCATGGTGGACGAATCACCGCTGGGGAACGGAGCAAACTCCTCCCCCCGGACTACTACTCTCCGTAGTTGCGCTCACGTGGAGTGACGTCCCGGGTTCGTGATCCGTGGCCCCGGGTATCCGGGCGAAATGTTCGAGAAGCTGCGGTCCCTGTTCGGCCGCCCGCCCACGGCCGAGGACGACGTGCGTCCCGACCCCGCCACGGCCCGGACCCGCGAGACCGGCGGGCGACCCACCGAGCGGGGCGACGCGGCCACGACGACCGGCACCGGCACGACCGAGGACTTCGTCGGCCGCACGAGCGGCCAGGACGAGGGCATGGAGGGCGAGTCCGGGGCCGAAGCGCGCCGGGACGGGTAGGCCCGCCCCGATCCACCCGGCCGATCGCGAGCGGGCCACGCCGGGCCGATGCACCGACCCGTTGCACGCACGCCTGCGACCAGCGCCCTGGTCAGCGGCGGCGGGCGCCGAACCAGGCGAGCGCCGCGGCGAGGACGTCCCCGGCTACCGCCCCGGGTGTGTCCGAGCCGAACCGGCGCGCGACCGCCGCGCGGGCGCGCACCCCCAGCACCGCGGCACCGGCCGCGCTCGCCAGGCCGACGAGCGCCGGCAGGGCCGGGTCGACGCCGCTGCGGCGGGCCATGGCGGCGGCGCTCGTGGAGCCCAGTGCGAGCCGCGGGACCAGGCCCGGTGCCCCGAGCCGGCTCGGCACCACCGGGAGCTTGTCGAGCACCCCCTCGCCCGCGGACAACAGGCCGGTGACGGTCGCACCCGTGCGGGTGCCGATCCGCCCGGCGAGACCGGCGTCGCCGGGGCGCGAGGTGAGGGCCAGCGCGGTCGTGCCCGCCGAACTGCGGGAACCCGTCGCCGCCCCCAGGGCGGCGGCCCGGAGCAGCGTCGCGGGTCGCGCGACCGGTGCGGCGGGGACGGCGTCGGGCGAACCGCGTTCGAGCCGGACGAGCGCGGCGTGCGTCGCGACCCCGTAGGCCAGGTGCGGGAGCACGTCGGCCGTCCGGTCCGTGGTCGACCAGGTCTGCGGGTCCGAGACACGGGTGAGGGCGAGCGGCCCGTCCGTCGCGAGCATGGCGGCCGCGCCGAGCAGCGGGCCGCCGACCACCCCGGGCAGCCGCATCCCGCCCGCCCGCAGCCCGCCGGCGAGGGCCCCGACGGCCACGCCCGTAGCGGTGCCCGCCAACGGGCCCAGGGCCGCCAGCCGGTTGCGGCGCTCCCCCCGGCCGCCCGGCACACGGAACCCGGCCCGCTCCGTCACCGCCGCCACGAGCTGCTCGGGCGCCCGACTGGCCGGCCGCGCCCGCAGCGCCGCGTCGGCGCCGCTCGCGGCGTTGAGCGCCGTGGTGCCGGCGGCCCCCGCCGCCACCCCGTTCAGAAGTCCACGCGTGATCGTCACCGGTCTGGAGTACCCCTGCCCCGCAGGCCGAACCGGCCCCTCCACCGGCGCGCACGACCTGGGGACCAGGAGCCGGTCGCGGCGGGTCGGCTCGGCCCACCACCTCAGGTGGTGCTCCCCGTGTCCTCCTTGCCGGAGAGCTCGCGCAGCAGTTCGTGGCAGCGGGCGGCCCGGCGGGAGTCCTCCGCCATGACCTCCTCGAAGAAGGACGCCACGTCGTCGTATCCGGCGTTGCGGGCGTCGCGGACGTACTGGCCGTAGTCGTGTCCGGCCTTCAACGCGTGGTACTGCACGGACACCAGGTCGTACATCACGTCGCTGAAGCCGGTCTCCCCGGTCGCCATGGGGCCCACCTCCGGTCGTCGGTCTCGGGCTGACGGCGGGCGTGTACCCGCCGCGGAGGGCTCGAACCTCCTGCGACACGGTGCGCCCGCCGCGGGTACGCCCGCCGCGGGCGTTCCCCGGACGCGGGCCCTGACGCGGAGGAGCCCTGCGGACGGGCCGCCCGCAGGGCTCCTCGTGTCCCGGGAGCACCACCTCCCGGCACCGGGGCGCCCACCACGGCTGTCCAGCGCCCGGGGCCTCTGTGCCCCCGGGGCGGGCGGTCAAACCCGCTGGGCGACCCGGGGCCGCGCCGGTACGGCAGCGCACCGCGGGCGAGGCCCGATGGTCGGGCCCTCGACCTGCGGGGGCCAGGGGCACCGATCGTGTCGTCGCGGGACACCAGCCGGATCGCTCCCGCGGCACCCGCTCGGCCCCGACCGGCCCGCGCGCGTCGGGACCGAGATCGTCAGCCCGGGCGCTCCGCCCGCCCCAGCTCGACGAACCGGAGCACCAGAGCGAGCTGCGAGCGGTAGTCCACGGTGTGCGGTGCGCGCTCGTGCCGGCGCCACAGACCGTTCAGCTCCTCGCGGGTGAGCGCGTCGGCCTTGTCCAGCACCGCCCGCACCTCCGCCTCGTCGATCGGCCTGCCCCGGAGCACGGCGAAGGCGTGCACGAGCGCCGCGCGCTCGGCCGTCCCGCACGGGGGCGCCCGTGACGGGTCGAGGGGGCCGACGTCCACGGGGCCAGGCTAGGCCGCGGGTACGACGAAAACCGCTGTGCGCCTACCACTACCACCCGAAATCGAACTGACGTTCGACAACCTGCTACCCTGCTCCGGGCGCGGCGGCCGGCGTAGGGGAAGTACGCCGGACGCCGCGCCCCCGAGGACCACGCCGGGGAGAGTGGAGGCGAAGGGCCACACGGGCAGCCAAGGGCGGCGCCTCGCACGAGGAGGCGGGTCGTCGCCGCCACTGAGGGCCGCGGCCGGTGCTCAGGCGTGGACCTCCGTCGAGGAGTCGACGATCTCGAACCCGTCGACGAGCGCCAGCACCCGCCGCAGCGACCCCGGGCCCGGCGACACCACCACCTGCATCCGGCGCGCGGCCGGCTGCATCCGGAGCCGGTGCAGCCAGCGCACACCGCACGCCGCCAGGAACCGCACGCCGGTGAGGTCCACGATCACGTGCTCGATCGCGGGATCGGCGGCGACCTGCTGCATCAGCTCGTCGAGCACGGGACGGGTCGCCAGGTCGATCTCGCCCTCCAGCCGCAGCACGAGCACGGTCCCGTCCGGCCGGGTGACCGTGGCCCGCAACCCTCCCGGCCACGACCGCTCCCTCGTCTCCACGACTTTCCCCCCGCACTCGCGCCCGCCGCGACCCCGGGAGGGTCCGGCCAGGCGTGGCAGTGTCATGCCCCGACCGACCTTTCCGCGACGTCCGTCCGAGTTGTTCCGGCCCCGCACCAGGGAGGTCGGTCACGCGGCGCCCGGCAGGCTGCTCCGGCTCGCGCGGCACCGCCGGGCGAGGACGGACCCGCGGGCCGGGGACAGGAGGTCACTCGTGGCACCGACGACCGCAGTCGCCGACCCTGTCGCCGGACACCGCGCGCACCACCCCGTCAGCGGGACTCGTCGCGCGGCGCCGGCGACTCCGTCCGCTGGTCCCGACGGCCGAGAAGGCGCTTGCTCTCCGCGATGCGTCCACGGGACTCCGCCAGGACCCGCCCGACCGCCGTCGCGACGGAGGCCTGACTGGTCCGCAGCTCCCGCAGGGTCACTCCGAGATCGATGCGGAAGTCGACCCGCTCACGGTCGATGGCCGCCTCCTCGCGGTCCGCGGCCGACCGGTCCCGGTCCGCCGCCGAGTCCCGCCGGTCCTCCGCCGCCGCACGCCGATCACGAGCCGAACGCCACCGGTCGTTGGCCGCCGCGCCCAGGACCGCAGCCTCACGGTCGAGCACGGCGACGACCTCGTCCAGCAGCGCCTCGAGCGCGGCTCGGTCCTCGGCACCGGGGCGGACGTCCTTGGTGGGCCGGCCCGATCCCGGCTGGAGCGGCACCTGCCCCGGCCGATCGAGGTCGAGGTCGAGCCGGTCGAGCCGGTCGAGCCGGTCGAGGATGTCCTTGCGGAGGGTCCGGACGCGCTCGACCAGGCCGTGGAGCCGCTCGGAGGTGCGAGCGTCCCGATCCCGGGCGTTCCGATCCCGGTAGTCGGCGTCGCCGTCCCGGGCGGACGACGCCTCGTCGCGCTGCGTAGCCGCCTCGTCGCGAGCGGACGCCTCCTCGTCGCGCCGCTCCCCCGCCCCTCGCGGATCCCGCAGTTCGTCCGTCCCGCCCATGACGGAATTCCTCTCCTCCGGCCTCCGGAGAACCGTGCTCGTCCACGGTAGCCGCACGCCGACGGTCGTCACAGCCCTCGGGACACCGCACTCGGCCGGCCCGTGTTCCGCCCGACCACGAACAGCACGGACGGGCCTGTCAGGTCGTGGCCGGGTCGGTGGTCAGTTCGATGAGCAGGGCCTTGACGCGGGAGTCGATCTCGTCGCGGATGGGGCGGATCTGCTCGGCGGTCTTGCCGGCCGGGTCGGTGAGGTCCCAGTCCAGGTAGCGCTTGCCGGGGAAGATCGGACAGGCGTCGCCGCAACCCATGGTGATCACGACGTCGGAGGCCCGGACGGCGTCGGTGGTGAGCAGCTTCGGCTCGGCGCTGTCGAGGTCGATGCCGATCTCCGCCATGACCTCGCGGACGGCGGGGTTGATGGTGTCGGCGGGGGCGGAGCCGGCGGAGCGGACGTCGACGCGGCCTCCGGCGTGGCGCTCGAGCAGGGCGGCGGCCATCTGCGAACGGCCCGCGTTGTGGACGCAGACGAACAACACACGCGGGGTACGACCGGGGTCGCCGACGGGGTCGGAGATCTCATTTGGGGCGGCGGTCACCATGGGTCCTTTCGACGGAGTGACGGCGGATCGGGGCTTGCGAGGGTGCTGCCCCGGTCCGGTTCCTGCGACCGGACGTCGGTCAGGCACGAGCAGGGACGGTGATGTCGTCGAGCAGGCTCCGGACGCGACGCTCGATCTCGTCGCGGATGGGTCGTACGGACGCGACGTCGAGGCCGCGCGGATCGTCGACGGCCCAGTCGAGGTAGCGGCGGCCGGGGAAGACCGGGCAGGCGTCGCCGCAGCCCATGGTGACGACCACGTCGGCGGCCCGGACGACCTCGTCGGTCCAGGGCTTGGGGTATTCGCCGGAGATGTCGATGCCGCGTTCGGCCATGGCCTCGATGGCAGCGGGGTTGATCCTCTCGGAGGGGTCGGATCCGCCCGACCAGGCGATGGCCCGGTCGCCGGCGAGGTGGGTGAAGAAGCCGAGCGCCATCTGGGACCGACCGGCGTTGTGGGTACACAGGAACAGCACGACCGGCACGCCCTCGTCGTGTCTGCCCTCGACCTTGGCCAGGGCGGCGAGCCGCTGGCGGGCGAAGCGCTCGGCGAGCAGCGGCAGGTGATTGAGCACCACTGCACGGCCGGCGAACTCGTCGTAGGAGGAGTGCAGGAACCGCTCGACGGTCTCGGTACCGAAGATCCCGTCGAAGCGGCGCTGCAGGTTGGTGGCGGCGGTCCTGAGCGCCAGCTGCTGGTCGATGGACAGGTCGGATCGGCGGTGGAAGGTGGTCACGACGTGCTCCGATCGTCGGCGGGTAGGGGCCGGACAGCGGGAGTGAGGCGGGTGATGCGCGCAGAGAGCTCGTCCACGGTCCGGTCGAACGCGTCGGGTGCGCCGTCGCGAACCGGATCGGGAAGCGACCAGTGGAGGTCGACCCGCCCGGCCGCACCGGTGGTGAGGTGTTCGTGGGCGCTGTCGCACACCGTGACGATCAGGTCGCCGGGTTCGACGACGCGCTCGACGTGCCGGGGTGGTTGCGGGACGAGCGACAGGTGGCGGCGACGTGCCACGGCGAGTGCCCCCTCGTGGACCGTCGGGGCGGGGTCGGTGCCGGCGGAGGTGGCCGGGACGCGGCTGGCGTCGCTCCACATCGCTGCGGCGAGCTGAGAACGGGCGGAGTTGTGGGTGCAGACGAAGACCACGCGGTCGGTGAACACCGGCGGTCCGGCCGGCCGCAGGTCCTCGAGCCGGTCCTGGACGAGCGCGACGTAGGTCCGCCGTCGGTCGCCCTCGGAGCGGTGCCGCGCGAGCAGCCCGACGCTCTCGAGCACCCGCAGGTGGTGTGCGACGAGGTTCGAGGGCATGTCCAGCTCTCGGCCGAGCTCGCCGGGTGAGGCCTCGCCCCACGCCAGCAGGTCGACGATCGCCAGACGCCCGGCATCGGCGAGCGCGGCGTGCAGCTCGGCCCGCCGCTCCAGCTCC
The DNA here is from genome assembly GCF_047200735.1 of Pseudonocardia oceanicola. Taxonomy (NCBI): domain Bacteria; kingdom Bacillati; phylum Actinomycetota; class Actinomycetes; order Pseudonocardiales; family Pseudonocardiaceae; genus Pseudonocardia; species Pseudonocardia oceanicola. The sequence continues at coordinate 25,527 of NZ_JBJZON010000004.1, read as the reverse complement.
ACAGATCCTTCAATCCTCATTGAGTCAATGATGACTGAGGTAACTTGTCCGGGTCAAGTCCTCCCGCCGGAACGACACCGCCCGACACGTCGATGCCGCGTCCGACGGCATCTCGCCGTCGGACGCGGCATCGTCCGGGCGTGCAGGGATCAGGAGGTGGAGCCGGTCCGGCTCGTCCACCGCCGGCGGGCGGCGAGGGAGACGTAGACCAGGGCGACGAGGACGGGAACTTCGATCAGCGGGCCGACCACGCCGGCGAGCGCTTGGCCGGAGGTGACGCCGAAGGTGGCGATGGCCACCGCGATGGCGAGCTCGAAGTTGTTGCCGGCCGCGGTGAACGCGAGGGTGGCGGAGCGCTCGTAGCCCAGGCCGACCGCCTTGGCCAGCGCGAGGGAGCCGAACCACATGATCGCGAAGTAGGCCAGCAGCGGCAGCGCGATCCGGGCGACGTCGAGGGGCTGCGAGGTGATCGCGTCGCCCTGCAGGGCGAACAGGACGACGATGGTGAACAGCAGCCCGTAGAGCGCGAACGGCCCGATGCGCGGGATGAGCTTCTCCTCGTACCAGGTGCGACCCTTGGCCTTCTCCCCGAACCGGCGCGTGAGGTAGCCGGCGACCAATGGGATCCCGAGGAAGATCAGCACCGACTGGGCGATCTGCCAGGCGGAGACGTCGAGATCGGTCTGCGGCAGACCGAGCCAGCCGGGAAGGACGGAGAGGTAGAACCAGCCGAGGCCGCCGAAGGCGACGACCTGGAAGATCGAGTTGACCGCGACGAGGACGGCGGCGGCCTCGCGGTCACCGCAGGCGAGGTCGTTCCAGATGATGACCATGGCGATGCAACGGGCGAGCCCGACGATGATCAGCCCGGTGCGGTACTCGGGCAGGTCGGGCAGCAGCAGCCAGGCCAGGGCGAACATCAGCGCCGGCCCGAGGACCCAGTTCAGCACGAGCGAGCTGATGAGCAGGCGGCGGTCGCCGGTGACGGTGCCGAGGCGGTCGTAGCGGACCTTGGCCAGCACCGGGTACATCATGATCAGCAGACCGAGGGCGATCGGCAGGGAGATGCCGTCGACGGCGACGGCGTTCAGCGCCGGGCCGATTCCGGGGATGGTGCGGCCGGCGAGCAGGCCGAGTGCCATCGCGGCGAGGATCCAGACCGGGAGGAACCGGTCCAGCGTCGACAGCCGCGTGGCGACCGGAGTCCCGGCCGGCTCGGTCGCGGTGGTGTCGCGGGCGCTGTCGGGGGTGGCGCTCATGTGGGCAGATCACTTTCGTCGGGGGCGCAGGTGCTGGCCAGGGGCGCGCCGAGGGGGACCAGGACCGTGGCGAGCTGCCCGATGACCTCGGGCCGGGCGCGGTAGTAGACCCAGGTGCCGCGCCGTTCGCAGGTCACGAGACCGGCGGTGCGCAGCACCTTGAGGTGGTGGCTGATCGTCGGCCCGGTCAGCTCGAAGGCGCCGCTGATGTCGCACACGCAGGCTTCCCCGCCCTCGTGGGCGGCGATCAACGAGAGCAACCGCAGCCGGACCGGGTCACCGAGGGCCTTGAACGCGGCCGCGAGCTCGTCGACCTCGTCGGTGTCGAGCGCCTGGGCGGTAGCCGTGGCCGACGCCGACAGGGGGAGCAATTTCGACACCCGTCTATCTTTACGAGCGTCGAATCCGCGGGACAAGCGAACAGCGGGTGAACTTCGACGCCCGTCGAAGTCGCTGCCCGAGGCCGGCTCACGCCGCGTCGATCTCAGTCACCGAAGCAGGCGCAGCCAGTCGCAGCGCGGGCCGGCCGTGTCAGGACGGCTCGTCCGGTGCCGCTGGGTGTCCGTTCCGGCACGGGGGCAATCACGTCGGTTCGCTCGGAACCCGGCCGCGGACGATGGCGGACACGGCGTGCGGGTGAACGCGGTGGGTCTCGACGACCTCGACGTCGACGAACCCCGCCCCGTACAGGGCACGAGTGAAGTCGTCGCGGGTCAGAGCGCCGGCGACGCAGCCGGTCCACTGCTGGGGGTCCTCGCGGGTGGCTTGATCGATGTCGGGATCGGCGACGACGTCGGAGACGGCGAAGCGCCCTCCCGGGCGGAGCACTCGGGCGGCCTCGGCCAGGACGACGGTCTTGTCGGCCGCCAGGTTGATCACGCAGTTGGAGAGGACGACGTCGACCGAGTCGTCCGGCAGCGGGATCTGCTCGAGGTGACCCTGGCGGAACTCGACGTTGTCGGCGCCGGCCTGCACGGCGTTGCGCCGAGCCAGCTCGAGCATCTCCGCGGTCATGTCCAGCCCGATCACCCGCCCCTCGGGGCCGACGCGGCGCGCGGCGATCAGGACGTCGGTGCCAGCGCCCGAGCCGAGGTCGAGCACGGTCTCCCCCGGGCGCAGCTCGGCGACCACGGTCGGCACCCCGCACCCCAGCGAGGCGGAGACCGCCTCCGCAGGAGCCCCGGCCGCCTCGTCGCCGTAGAGCCCGCCGCCGAACACCGCGCCCTCTCCCGTGCCGCAGGTGCCGGTACCGCAGCTCGCCGCCTCGTCCGTCCGGGTCCGGTCGACCTCACCCGCGGTGGAGCGGCGTGCGGCGGCGGCGTAGTGCTCTCGGACGCGGTCACGGACCGCCACGTCGGCTTCGTGGTCCGGTGTGCCGGTCGTGTTCGGGGGCATGGCTGCACCTCCTGGTCGGGATCAGCGTCGGTCCACCTCGTCCGGACCGGCCGCGGGTGGCCTCGTGGACGAGACGTCGGGGTGGCGGGGCGCGGCGGGGCCCGGCCGGTCGCGGCGGGGAACGGTGCCGGTGGCGAGGAGCGCGGCCAGGCCGGCGATCGCGGCCAGCAGGACGAACACGACGGGATAGCCGCCGAGGGCGACGGCGATCGCGGCACCCGCCCAGGGGGCGAGGGCGGTGGCGATCATCGACGGTGCCGAGAGCAGCCCGTTGAGGCGCCCGTAGTGGGCCGCGCCCCATCGGTCACTGATCGCGGTGGCCTGCAGCAGCGTGAACACACCGCGGGCGGCCCCGGCGAGCATCGCCGCGGCGATGAGCAGGACCTCGGGGCCGGGCAGCAGCCCGAGCAGCAGGGTCGCCGCAGCCGACAGCGCGAGGATCACCACGGCCCGGGCGCGCACCGACAGCGCGCGGGTGAGCGCGCCGTAGCCGAGCCGCCCGAGGACCTGACCGAGCCCGCCGAGCCCGAGGGCCCAGGCCGCGTCGGAGGTCGACAGGCCACGCTCGATCAGCAGCGGGACCTGGTTGACCACGACCGCGAACGCGGCGAACGTGCCGAGGGCGATCGCCGCCACCAGCAGCAGGAACGCCCGGCTGCGTACGACCTCGCGCGGGGCGTGGTCGGCGGGGTGGCGCTCGGCGCGCCCGGGATCGGGCCAGGGTCCGCGGAGCCCGAACAGGTGTGCGGGGATCGTGACGGCGGCGAGGACGACCGCGAGGACGAGGTAGGTGTGCCGCCAGCCCAGGCCGTCGAGCAGGGCCGCGGTGGTGGGGGCGAAGATCGTGCTGGAGAGCCCGGCCAGCAGGGTCAACGCGGTCAGCGCCCGCACCCGGCGCGGTCCCCACCAGCGGGTCAGGGCGGCGAACGCCGGCGGGTAGAGCGTGCCGGCCATCGCGGCCCCGGCCAGCACCCAGGCGGCGAAGAACAGCGGCAGGTTCGGCGCGAGCGCGATCCCCACCACGGCGGGGACGCCCAGGACGGAGCCGGTGGTCATGACCGGCCGGGGGCCGATCCGGTCCAGCCGGCGCCCGGCCGGGATCCCGACCAGTGCCGAGACGACCAGGCCCGCGGAGAACCCCGCGGTGATCGTGGAGACCGACCAGCCGGTGTCGGCGGCGATGGACGGAGCCAGGACGGGGAAGGCGTAGTAGAGCACGCCCCAGCTGACGATCTGGGTCACGCACAGCACGACCAGCACCCTGCGCAGGCCCCCGGTGCTCAGGTTCTCGGCCGGCCTACCCGCGTGCGTGTCCGAGTTCGGCACGTTGCCCTCCTCACCCCTGCCGAGCACCCCTGCCGAGCACCCCTGCCGAGCACCCCTGCCGAGCACCCCTGCCGAGCACCACGGCCGTCGTCCGCCCGGCCGGCCGGGCACCGTCACCTCGGTGGCCGGGTCGCCGGTCAGCGCGCCCCGAGGGCGACCTCGACCGGCCCGGTCGGTGCGCCACAGCAGCCGCCGTCACCGCTCGTGCCGGCACGGGGATCGTCGAACACTCCCGCCCCGCCGCACACCCCCGTCTCGGGGAGCGTCAGCTCCACGCGCTCGGCGGCCTCCTGGTCCCCGGCGATCGCGGCGACGACGGAGCGGACCTGCTCGTAGCCGGTCAGTGCGAGGAAGGTGGGGGCACGCCCGTAGCTCTTCATGCCCACCAGGAACACCCCCGGTTCGGGCTGGGCGAGTTCGCGGGCACCGTGCGGGTGGACGCTGCCACAGGAGTGCACGTTCGGGTCGATCAGCGGCGCCAGCGCCCGCGGGGCCTGCAGGGCCGGGTCGAGGTCGAGCCGGACCTCCGACAGCCAGGACAGGTCGGGCCGGAAACCGGTCAGCACGACCACCTCGGCGACCGGGTCGAGGCGGCGGCCGTCGTCGGCGACCAGCACCAGCCCGTCGACCGTCTGCTCGACGGCGGTGGTGCGGAACCCGGTCACGGTGCTGATGTGCCCGGCCTCGGCCGCGGCGGCGGCCCGCATGCCGAGCGCTCCGCGGGCCGGCAGCTGGTCGGTGTCCCCACCGCCGAAGGTGGTGCCGATCTGCCCGCGCCGCAGCAGCCACGTCACGTGCGTACCGGGCTCGGCCGCGGCCAGCTCGGCGAAGGCCACCAGCGCCGTCAGCGCCGAATGCCCGCTGCCGGCGACCGCGACCCGCTTGCCCGCATAGCGCGATCGCACCCTCGGGTCGGTCAGGTCGGGGACCTGGTGGACCATCCGCTCGGCGGCCGCCCGTTCCCCGGCCGCCCGCAGCCCGTCGGCACCGAGCGGGTTCGGGCTCTGCCAGGTCCCGGAGGCGTCGATCACCGCGCGGGCGGTGATCCGCTGCTCGCCGTCCCGGGTCTCGACGTGCACGGTCAGCGGCTCGCCCTCCCGACCGGCGTCGACGACCAGGTCCCGCCCGCGCCGGGCCACCCCGACCACCCGGGCGCGGTAGCGCACCGCGTCGCCGAGGACGTCGGCGAGGGGCTGCAGGTAGCGCTGCGCCCACTCCCGGCCCGTCGGGTAGGCGTCCGGGTCCGGGGCCTGCCAGCCGGTCGGGGCGAGCAGCTTCTCCCCCGCCGGGTCGACCAGCTCCGCCCATCGGGAGAACAGCCGCACATGGTGCCACTGCCGCACACTCGCCCCGGCCCGCTCCCCGGCCTCCAGGACCAGCGGGGTCAGCCCCCGCTCGAGCAGGTGCGCCGCGGCGGCCAGCCCCACCGGCCCCGCGCCCACCACGACCACCGGCAGCCCGGACGACCTCGTCTCGCTCATGAGCTCCCCTTCATCGACGTCCTTCGATTCTTGGCGGCGGACTCTATCGACGAGATTCGATTGACGCAACCATCGATGTGGGTCGATACTCTGCCGCCATGAGCGCGAGTGTGTCCGCCATGACCGCGGCGACCCCCGGCAGGGTGCTGCCGCTGTCGGACGTGTCGAACCCGGCCGCGACGCAGCTGTCCCCGCACGACGCGGCGACCTACGCCGACTGGTTCGCCTGCCTGGCCGAGCCCACCCGGGTTCGGCTGCTGCACGCGATCGCCGTGGCCGGGCGGGAGGTCACGGTCGGGGAGCTGACCGAGCAGCTCGGGATCTCCCAGTCCACCTGCTCCCATCACCTGCGCAAGCTCGCCGACGTCGGGTTCGTGGCCATGCGCAAGGAGAAGACCGCCACCCTGGTCTCGGTCAACCCGGCCTGCTGCACGGGCTTGCCGCACGCCGCGGACGCGGTGATGGGGATGCTCGGGCCGCGCCCGTGCTGCCCCACGGATCTGCCCGTCGACGTCACCGTCCGCCCGATGCAGCCCGGGGACTGGTCCGCGGTGCGGCGGATCTACGCCGAGGGAATCGCCACCGGCGACGCCACCTTCGAGACCGAGGTCCCCGAGCGGCGCGAGCTCGACCGCAGGTGGCTGCCCGAGCACCGCTGGGTCGCCGAACTCGACGGCCAGGTCGTCGGCTGGACCGCCCTCGCCCCGGTCTCCGCACGCCAGGTCTACGCCGGCGTGGCCGAGTCCTCGATCTATGTCGCCGAGGGCCTGCGCGGGCGCGGCGTCGGAAAGGCGCTGATCCACAAGCAGGTCACCGCCGCCGACGCCGACGGGCTGTGGACCCTGCAGACCGCGGTCTTTCCCGAGAACCGCGCCTCGATCGCCCTGCACCAGTCCGCCGGCTACCGTACCCTCGGCCTGCGCGACCGCATCGGCCGCCACCACGGCGTCTGGCGCGACACCGTCTTCCTCGAGCGCCGCCGCGCCACCGACCCCACCTGACCACCCCTGCCCGAGGTGGTGCCGCAGAGGCTACGGCTCGGTCGGCGGCTGGTCGGCGACGTCGCGCAGGGGCCTCGATCGCGCCGGGTGGCGGAGCGTGGTCATGTGTCGAGGAGCTGAACCACCGTGTCGGCGGCGAGGCCGAGCGGCAGAAGGCCCAGGACCTCCGCGGCGCTCAGCCCGGCCTTCCGCAGGATTGACCCGAGGGTGCCGCGGACGATCGTGCGGTGCAGCGGGACGATCACGACCCGGCCGTCCGGATGGCGAAGCTTCGCGTGGCTGCCCTTTCGTCGAGCGATGCTCGACGCCCGCCGACTCCAGCGCGTGAACGACCTGCTTGCCCGAGACCTGGGGAAGGGCCGGGCTCACGCCGGGATGCGAATCTCGATCGGGGTCACGAGGGGGTGCTCGAAGGTGGCGGGCACCTCGTCGTCCTCGAAGTACAGCTCCAGGGCCTCGCGGAGGCTGGCCAGCGCCTCGTCGACTGTCTCACCCTGGCTGACGACCGCGATCTCCAAGCACCGGGCGACGTACCACTCGCCGTCCTTCGCCACGGCGGCGGTCACGGTGCGACGGTTGACGGTGCTGGCGTAGGAACCTTCACCATCAACTCCGGGGGCCGCCTCAGCGCAGCGACACGACCCCAGCCCCGCCGTCGATCACCCACTCACCTGCACTCCACGCAGCTCGCGGACCAGCTCGGGCACTCGAAGGTGTCGATGACACAGGATCGATATCTGGGCCGTAGGGCGCTGGACCAGGCCGCCGCAGACGCGCTCGACCGGGCCCACCGAGATGCCTCCGACGAGCGGCGCCAGGAGGGTTTCCGTTGAGTAAGCGTGATGTGGATCTTGACCGCGGCCGGGCTACGAGGCCCTGGCCTGCTGGGGAAGCTCCTCCGACTGGACTCGAACCAGTAACCCTGCGATTAACAGTCGCATGCTCTGCCAATTGAGCTACGGAGGATCGCCTGCCCGCGAGCGGGGCCCCGCTCGCTGACGGGTGGAACACTACAACACCGGGGCTCGAGCACTTCCGCACCCCCCTCCCTCGCCCTCCGCGCGCACAGAGGCGGACCGCCGGGCAGGATGGGGCCCGATCCCGACCGTCCTGCCGTGGAGGCGACATGCTGAAGATCCTGCTGGGTGCCGCGATCGGTTACGTGCTGGGCGCCAAGGCCGGCCACGAACGCTATGAGCAACTGCACCGCACCTACCAGCGCGTCGCGGACCACCCCGCGGTGCAGGGCGCGGCGGGCGTCGTCCGGGCCCGCGTCGAGGAGGTCGTGAAGGGCGGCACGCGCGAGTCGTCCTCGAGCGGCAACGGCTCGGCCCGCTGAGCCGAGCCCGTCCCCCGTGCGGCGCGGGCTTGAACCTGCGGCGCGTCGAGAGCGACGAACCCGAGGCGCACCGGGACCGCTACCCGTTCGCGCTGCCGGTGGTCGCCGCCCTGCGCGGGCGGCGACTGGAGTTCGGCCCCGGCGTCACGTTCCTGGTGGGCGAGAACGGGTCCGGCAAGTCGACCTGCTCACGCACCGCTTCGGTCCGCGCGGCCTCTACCTGCTCGACGAGCCCGAGGCCGCGCTCTCCACGAACGGCCAGCTGGCGGCGCTCGCCCGCATCCAGGAGCTCACCACGCAGGGCTCGCAGTTCCTCGTCGCCACCCACTCGCCGATCCTGCTCGCGCTGCCCGGCGCCCGGATCCTCGAGATCGGCGACGACGGTGGTCTGCGCACCGTCGCCTACGACGACGCCCTGCCGGTCCGCGCCACCCGCGGACTTCCTCGCCGACCCCGGACGGATCCTGCGTCACCTGCTCGCGTGAGCCGCCCGCGTACGGAAGGTCCGCCGGTACGCCGTCGGCGCCGCCCCGAGCCGTTCGAGCCGGCTAACCGGCGAGCGGGCGCGGCGGCCCCTCCGCGGCGTCGATCACCGCCGAATCGGTCACCGCGGGGTCAGGGCCTCGGCGGCGGGCCTGCTCCCGGAGCCGGGCGAGCTCCCGCGCGACATCGGTGGCCCCGACCGTCGTCCCGGGCGGCCGCCGCAACCAGGCCGTCGCCACCCGCGGGGCCCGGTGCGCGGCGAGTGCAGTGTGCAGGGCCGCGTCGAGTGCGGGCGGTGCGCCCGGATCAGTGACGACGACGAGGTCGTCGCCGGTCCCGTGTGCGGCGAGGCTGCCGGCGAAGCGGGGAAGGACGTCGGTGAGGGCCCGGGCGATCCGCCGCAACCCGTCGACGACGGCGTCGAAACCCCCGTTCCGGGTCAGCGCGTCGAGGTCAGCCGTGACCAAGCCGATGCTCGCTCCGCGGCCGGTGAGCAGACGCTGCTCGAGGGCCTCCGTCAACGCCGGCACCCCGGGCAGGCCGGTGACCGGGTGCAGCGCGAGCGCACGGTCGTACTCGACGGCCGCGACGGCCCGGAGGAGGTCACCGACCCGAACGACGCCGCGGCACCGCCCGTAGTCGTCCACGACGGCGATGTCGTCGTACGCCCGGCGGGAGTCGCCGAGCTCCAGCGCCGCTCGCGGGTCCGCGTCGAGCGGCAAGACACGGGCGGGCTCGGCGAGGTCGCGAACCGGCCGGTCGGCGTGCAGCGCGTAGCCGAAGCGGGCGGAGACCGCCAGCAGGAAACGGTTGCGCTCCAGCATGGCGACCGGCCGCTCCGAGGCGGTGGTGAGCACGACGCCGCCGAGGTCGGGCGAGTTCTGGAAGACGGTGCGGGCCTCGCTGCCGGTGGCGCTGTCGCGCAGCATCACGGCCGGCCGGGCGAGATCACCGAGCACGGTCCGGGTCGGCCCCGTCGCCGGCGGGCGCAGGTGCGGGGCCGACGCGGGCAGCGGGGCCGCGAGCCGGTCGACGGGCCGGCGACCGGGCGCGCCCAGCAGGGGTCCGCAGCCCCGGCGGACGCCGTGTCGACGGAAGGCCTCGAGATCGGCGGCCGTCGCGATGCCGGAGGCGACCAGGTCCGCACCGATCCGCCGACACAGCCGCGCCACGGCGTCCAGCACGACCTGGGCACCCGGGTCCGCGTCGAGGACACCGGCGAGCCCGGGATCGAGCGCGACGACCTCGGGCGCGACCCGGGCCACGAGGGCGAGCGGGTGGTCGTCCGGCCCGACCTCCGCCACGCCGATGCCGTAGCCGCGGGACCGCAGGGCCCGGGCGCCGGCCTCGACGGCCGCGTCGGCCGGGTCACCGATCGGCGCGGCGATCCGGACGACGAGGTCGCGCGGCGCGATCCCCGCGTCCCGGACGGCGGCGTGCAGTTCGGCGAGGGCGCCCCCGTCGTCGGCCAGGGTGTCCGCGAGCAGGGTGACGTGCAGCGGGACGCCGACCCCGTGACCACCCGCCCGTCGGATCCCGGCGGCCGCCGCGCCCACGTCCAGGGCGGCGCGCCGATCCGTGCGGGCGGCCGCCGCGACGACCCCGGCCATCGCCTCGTCGCGCGGGCGCGGCACCACCTCGACCGCCACGACCGCGCCGGTGGACAGGTCGGCGATCGGTGCGAAGAGGGGGCGGATGCCGTCCGACCCGCTGTACGACGCGGCCCACGCCGCCGGGCCCTCCGGCCCCCGCTGTCGACTCGTCACGCCCGTCCTCCACCGCTCGGGCGACCTGGGCGCGCTGCCGGCCCCGGTCGCGGGCGCCGAGACCGTCCCGGACGGACGCGACACGGGAGCGGCCCCGGTGCCACGCCCGGGTGAACGGGGCGCGAACGGGTGAAGATCACATCCTGGCGGTCACGCGGGCGGGATGTTCTGGTTGGACCCGGAACAGGTTCTCGGGATCGTAGCGGCGCTTGACCTCCTGGAGCCGCGGGTAGATCGCGCGGGCCGGCCTGCACCCGGTCGGCCCCCTCGTCCATCATGAAGTTGACGTAGGCGCCGCCCGCCGTGGTCGGGTGCAGCTCGTCCCAGTAGGCCCCGGGTCCAGTCGGCGATCAGCTCGGCGCTGGCGCGGTCCGGGTCGCTCAGGCCTTGTGCGCGAGGGCGAAGATGCGCCGGAAGGGGAACCAGGTGGTCCCGTCGGCGGAGGCGGGGTAGGCCGCGCGGAGGCGCGGGGCGAGCCGCGCGGTGAACCGGACGAACTCCTCCTCCCCCACGGCGTCGCGCACGGGGCGCAGGGCGGTGCCGCTGATCCAGCGCAGCACCGGATCCTCGCCGGTGAGCCGCTGCAGGTAGGTCGTCTCCCAGACGTCGGCCGTGGCGCCCGCCGCGACGATCAGGTCCGCGTACTCGCCGGGCTCGGCCACCGCCGCCTCGCCGCGCAGCGCGATCGGCCGCTCCCACTCCGCGGCCAGCTCGCGGACCAGTGCGTGGGAGGGGGCGGCGAAGTTGCCCGGGACCTGCATGGCGAACGTCGCACCCGCCGGCAGCGTCGCCATCCACCGGGCGATCAACGCGCTGTGCGTGGGCACCCACTGCAGCACCGCGTTGGTGACCACGACGTCCGTGTCCGGGGCGGGCGTCCAGTCCTCCGCGGCCTGCAGCCGGGCGGCGACGCCTGCCGCCCGGGCCGCCTCCACCATCGCGGGCGAGGCGTCGAGGGCCTCCACGACCGCACCGGGCCAGCGCGCGGCCAGCACCGGGGTGAGGTGCCCGGGACCGCAGCCGAGGTCGACCACCCGGCGGGGGTCCGTGGTGCGCACCCGGGCCAGGAGGTCGTGGAACGGGCGGGCGCGGTGGTCGTCGAAGTCGAGATAGAGCGCGGGATCCCAGGTCGTGGTCACGGATTCTCCCAGCTCAGCCCCTGTGAGTGGCACTAGTCGCCAGAGCGACTAGTGCCACTCACGGGGTGGGGTCAGGGGTCGGGGCGGATTTGGCGGACGGTGCCGTCGCGGCCGGGGATGCGCCGCTCGAGCACCCAGGCCTCGCGACCGTCGGGCATCATCGCGCGCTCGCGGGAGACGATCGAGCCGGTGACGCGGTGGTGCACGGCCTGCGGGACCTTGCCGGGCTCGCCGAGCGGGAAGCGCCGGGGCGGGCCGTCGTGCAGCAGGAACGCCTTGCCGAGGTCCTCCTCGGTGGCCACGACGAACGTCATCGCGCCCTCGGCCCAGCTCGCCCTGCTGATCAGGTGCCAGCCGACCCGCCGAGGCTCGCCCGGGAACCACACCCCGCGGTTGGTGACGACGAGGTGCCCGCCCCGCACGACGTCGGCCACCGCGACGACGTGCTCCTCGGGGTCGAGCTCGCCGGCGAACCCCTCCGGCAGCTCGTCCCGCCCGAGCAACCGCGCAAGAAAACGCATCATGGTTCCACAACGCCGAGGACGGACCTGCTGAATCGCATCATGGTTCCACGACGCGGAGAATCAGCCCGCGAGAACGCGTCATGGTTCCGGAGTGCGTCATCGGTGCGCTCCGGAGGCCTGCTCACGCAGCGCGATCTTGTACTGCTCGAGCGGCACGAGGTCGCCGAACAGCTCGTTGTAGAGTTCCGGGTCCTCGGCGGGGTTGGTGCGCTGCAGGCGGGACTTCACCTCGGCGATCTGCGCCTCCACCAGGGCGAGCTTGACACCGGCGAGCACGCTGCCGACGTAGCGCGCCTCGTCGGCGACCTTGCGCGGCAGCTCCAGCGGCTCCACGGCCAGCTCGCTGAGCAGCTTGCGCTCCTCGGGGCCGCACTCCGCGGTGACCGCCTCGATCCACGCCGGGCCCTCGATACCCGCGCACACCCCGCCGGCCTTCTGGATCGCGACGTGCACCGCGGCGAAGGCGGGGTGGGTGAAGACCTGCTCGGGCAGCTCGTCGTAGGCCGGCCCGGCGACGGCGGGGATCTGCAGGGCCGACTTGAGCGCCTCGCGCTGCAGGTGCAGGCGGGGGTCGTCCCGGCGCGGCGCGGCGACCGGATCCGGGCGACGGCCGCGCGGGCGCTCGGGAGCGACCCCGGCCTCCTCGCGCACGCGCCGCACGACCATCGCGATGTCGTCCCAGCTGGTCCAGCCCGCGAGCCTGCGCGCGTACTCGTCCCGCAGGTCCTCGCGCTTGATCCGCGCGACGAGCGGGACGCACCGCTGCAGCGCCGCGACCCGGCCCTCCGCGGTGTCGAGGTCGTGCTCGGCGAGGATCGAGCGGATCGCGAACTCGAACAGCGGCTCACGGCGGGCGACCAGGTCGCGGACCGCGGCGTCGCCGTGGGCCTGCCGCAGCTCGCACGGGTCCTGCCCGTCCGGGGCGATGCAGACGAAGGTCTGCGCGGCGAAGGACTGGTCGCCGTCGAAGGCCTTGAGCGCGGCCGCCTGGCCCGCCGCGTCGCCGTCGAAGGTGTAGATGACCTCGCCGCGGTCGAAGGAGTCGTCGCCCATCAGGCGGCGCAGCACCGTGATGTGCTCGGTGCCGAAGGCGGTGCCACAGGAGGCGACGGCGGTCGGGACCCCGGCGAGGTGCATCGCCATCACGTCCGTGTAGCCCTCGACGACCACCACCTGCCGCCGCTTGGCGATCTCCCGCTTGGCGAGGTCGAGCCCGAACAACACGTGGGTCTTGCGGTAGACCGGGGTGTCGGAGGTGTTGAGGTACTTGGCCTCGATGCCGTCGTCGTCGAACAGCCGGCGGGCGCCGAAACCGACGACGTCCCCACCCAGGTCCCGGATCGGCCACAGCAGCCGGCGGTGGAACCGGTCGATCGGCCCGCGCCGGCCCTCCTTCGACAGGCCCGCCTTCATCAGCTCGTCGAGCGAGAAGCCCTTACCCAGCAGGTGCTTGGTGAGGTGGTCCCAGCCCGCGGGCGCGTATCCGCAGCCGAACTGCTCGGCGGCGCTCGCGGTGAAGCCGCGCGAGGTGAGGAACTGCATGGCCGGGGCGCCCTCGGGGGTGCGCAGCAGCGCGGCGTAGAACTCGGCGGCGCGCTTGTTCGCCTCGAGCAGCCGGGTGCGCGTGCCACGGTCGCGCTGCACGCTCGAGCTGCCGCCCTCGTAGGTGAGCCGCACCCCCACCTTCTCCGCCAGCCGCTCGACGGCCTCGACGAAGCCGATGTGCTCGATCTTCATCACGAAGTCGATCGCGCTGCCGCCCTCGCCGCAGCCGAAGCAGTGGAACGTGCCGTGCGTGGGCCGGACGTTGAACGACGGCGTCTTCTCGTCGTGAAAGGGGCACAGCCCCTTCAGCGAACCCGCCCCGGCCCGGCGGAGTGCGACGTACTCGCCGACGACCTCCTCGATCCGGGTGCGGTCGCGGACCTCCGCGATGTCGCTGTCCCGGATGCGGCCTGCCACGGCCCCGAGTCTAGGCCGTGTCCTGTGGACCCGGGCCGGGGATTCGGTGATCGACCCTGCCGCCGGCACGTGATCGACCCCGTCGCCGGTACGTGATCCGGTCGCCGGCCGCGGGCTGCGCCAGAGCGGGGTCCGGTCGTCAAGGCGCGCAGGGCCGCGAGCGGCGTGGGTCCACCGCGCAGCCGGGCGGCAGCGGATCAGCAGGCCGGCCCGGTCCCTGCGCATCACGCCGTCACCGGCAAGGCGCAGGCCTGGCAGGTGTCCTGGACGTCCGTCGCCGGGTCGACGACGCGGCCGGGAACGGGATCGGCGCTGAAGGCGTGGTCCGGGCCCCGACACACGGCCTGGGCCGGCCTCGAGCTCGTCGATGTCGTCCTCGATCGCCTCGGTGACCTCGAGGAGCGCACGCCGCCGCCCACCGCGACGACCACCAGCAGCATCGCGAGCGCCATCAGCATGTCCCGCACGCGCAGCGGCGTCGCGCGGTGCCGCGCCGGACGGACGCGGGAGGCCCGGCGGGGCAGGCCGGGCGACCGTGACCGCACAGCACCGACGATCGAGCACCCGCTCGGCCCGGGCCGGCGCTCGTGATCGGCGTTGCGGTGCGCAGAGTGAGGGCCGGGCGGCCTGGAGTGCACACGAACGTCGATCAACGATGTGATCGGCACACGGGTGCGGTGCGGACGGAGGCGGCAGCCGTCGTCGCACGGCAACGGCGATCGGCGGTCACGCGTCGGCCGGCGGTCCCCGGAGGCGCGACCGCGTCAGCTGAAGGGGGAGCCCGGGCGCTGCAGCGGGATCACCGGCGCGAGCGTGGTGCGCTGGAGCGGGAGGCTGATCTCCCGCGCGGCGCCCCGGACCGCGAGCGGGGGCCGGGTCTGCTCGGGCATCCCGCCGGGCCACGACGACCTGGACCGCGCCGACCCCGACCCCGATCCCGACCCCGAAGACTTCCGCTCCGCGGACACCCGCGCCGTCAACCCCTGCTGCGACAGCCCCTGTTGCGACGACTTCGCCGACGCCCCCTGCCGCGACACCCCCTGCCGCGACACCCCCTGCTGCGACGCCCCCTGCTGCGACCGGGCGTCGGCACGGCCGCTCTGCGCCGGGTCCTCGACCCGCGCCAGGTCCTCGATCCGCGCCAGGTCCTCGACCCGCGCCGGTGCGCCCCCGCTCTCCGCGGCGGGCGCGACCGGCTCGGCCGGTGCGGTGTCGGCGGGAGCTGACACCGGGGCGGTCACGGGCAATGTGCCCGCCGCGCCCACCTGTAGGCGGCGCTTCCGCGGCCCGACCAGGTCGACCAGCAGCGGCGCGCCGGCGACCAGGACCAGCACGGCGATCGCGGCGGAGACGCCGAGCGCAGTCAGCGTGTCGGCGAGGGGTCCGGCGGAGAAGCTCATGCCTACGAATCTCCGCCGCGGACCTGAGCGTTACATCGGACGGACGTAGGAACTGGCGAATACCGCACCGTCATTCGGACGAGCAGGACTACCCGAGGCGGCACCCGAGCCGTCGATCGCGAGGTCCCCCAACCCAGCGGTCGAGGACGACGGCGCAGGTGCCGTCGGTGCCCCGGTGGACGGTACGGGCTCGACGCGCCACGGCTGCCCGGGGCCGCCCCGAGACCAGCCGGTGCTCGGCCAGGAGCGTGCGCATCCCGCATCGGCCGGCCGAGCGGTGGGAGCAGCACCCCGCGGCCCACACGAGGACATGGGTCGCTCACCTGCCCACGGGCCCCATTCCGCAGCACTGCTCGACAGTGATCCGCTCCCGGGGTGCCCGGCACGAGGGGCGGCCCGGACCCGCACCGCGGGGGCCGGCCGCCCGGGCACGGGCGGCGGGACCGGCGTCGCCGACCTCGCCGACCGATGACCGCGCGGGGCGGGAACGGTCCATCCTGGGTGAGCGAGGGGAGAGTCATGACAGACGTGCAGGAGGTCGTGACGGAGCGGGCGGCCGAGCTGGTGCGGTCCGGTCGGGAGCGGGGGCTGCAGGTGGCGGCGTACGTCGACGGTCGGCAGGTGGTCGACGTCGCCGTGGGCCTCGCGGACCCCGTCACCCGCCGGCCGGTCGAACCCGGGACGCTCTTCTCCAACTGGTCGGTCGGCAAGGGTGCCACCGCGACCCTGGTGCACCGCCTGGTCGACGCCGGTGCCCTGACCGCCGACACCCGGGTCGCCGAGATCTGGCCGGGGTTCGCCGCGCACGGCAAGGACGCGATCACGGTGCGGCAGGCCCTCGACCACACCGCCGGCGTTCCCGGCCTGCCCCCCGGCGTGACGGTCGACGACGTCTGCGACTGGCCGACCATGGTCGCCGCGCTGGAACAGGCGAAACCGTGGTGGGAACCGGGGACGGCCGTCGGCTACCACGCCTACACCTTCGGCTTCCTCAACGGCGAGATCGCCCGCCGAGCGAGCGGTCGCGAGCTCAGCGACCTGCTGGCGGACCTCACCGCGGCGATCGGCTTCCCGGGGGAGATCGCCTACGGGATGGCCGATCCCTCCGGGCTGGCCGTGCCCGAGGACGCGCCGGGGCCGGAGGATGACGATCTCGACCTGCCGGAGGAGATGCTCCGGGCCGTCCCGACGGCGCTGTTCCCGACCGCCGCACTCGGCTCCGACCCGCGGATCCTCGCGGCCGACATCCCGGCCGGGGCGAAGGTGTCGGCCCGCGCGCTCGCCCGCATGTACGCAGGCTGGCTCGACGGCACCGTGGTCTCCCGGGACCGGGCTCCGGCCGCCTGGACCGAGTCGTCGTCGGGGACCGACCGGGTCTACGGCAACCCGTGCCGGTGGGGCCTCGGCTTCGGGCTGGGCCTGCCGTGGGACCAGGAGGGTTCGTCGCGGGTGTTCGGCATGGCCGGGGCGGGCGCGGACCCGGACCGCGGCGTCGCCCTCGCGGTGACGAAGAACGTGCTGAGCACGGATTTCGACACCGCCCGGGTACTGGTCACGGCGGTGCTCGACGCGGTCCGATGAGCGGGTGGACTTCGAGGAGCTGAGGCCGCACCTGCTGGGCGTCGGGTACCGCATCACCGGGAGCCTGGCCGACGCCGAGGACGCCGTGCAGGAGGCCTGGCTGCGGTGGTCGGACCACGCGGCCGGGGTGCGGAACCCGCGGGCCTGGCTGACGACCGTCGTCGGTCGGATCTGTCTGGACCGGCTGACCTCGGCCGCCGCCCGGCGGGAGACGTACGTCGGACCCTGGCTGCCCGAGCCGCTGGTGACCACGCCCGATGACGAGGGCCCGCTCGCCGCCGTCGTGCGCCGGGAGGACGTGCGGCTGGCCGCCCTGCTCCTGCTCGAACGCCTGACACCGGCCCAGCGGGTCGCGCTCGTGCTGCACGACGCGCTCGGCGCGGCCCATGCGGAGATCGCCGCCGTGCTGGGCTGCAGCGAGGAGGCCGCCCGGCAGCACGCGGCGCGGGCCCGGCGGATCGTCGCCGCGGGCGGCCCACTGCCGTCGCGGGTGCCGGCCGCCGCCGAGGAGAAGGTGCTCACCGCCTTCGCGGACGCCCTGGCCCGCGCGGACCGCACGGCGCTGCTCGGCGTGCTGCACCCGGACGTCGTCCTCACCAGCGACGGCGGCGGCGCGGTGCGGACGGCGCTGCGGCCGGTCGCGGGCGCGGACCGGCTGATCCGGCTGCTGGCCGGTCTCCTGCGTCAGTACGGTGCCGACGTCGACCCCGCCGCCTGGATCCCCGTGCGGGTCAACGGCGAGCCCGGCTTCGTCACCCCGGCCTCGCCGCGGGTCGCGGCCTCGGCGACCGCGATCACCGTCGTCCGCGACGAGGCCGGCGAGCCCCGGATCACCGCGGCCCGACAGGTCATGAACCCGGCGAAGCTGCGGGTGTGGTGGTGACACGTGTGGTGGTGACCGAGTCGTCACGGCGTGTCACCACCAGAGCCCGGGTGTGGGAGGGGAGGATCGCCCGATGCACGGCGCCCGGATCCTCACCGCAGTCCTTCTCGTCCTCCTGACGGCATCCGGATGTGCCGCCATTGCCGACCGCTACACGTCGTCGGTCGCCCCTGCCCCGACCGGCACCGCGGCCGACACGCTCGCCACGCTGCCGGTCAAGGGGCGGGCGCCGAAGACCGGCTACGACCGCGACGAGTTCGGCCCGAGCTGGTCCGACATCGACCGCAACGGCTGCGACCAGCGCAACGACGTCCTCGCCCGGGACATGACCGGCGAGACCTTCAAGCCCGGTACGCACGACTGCGTGGTGCTCACCGGCACCCTCGCCGACCCGTACACCGGGCGCACCATCGCCTTCACCCGCGGCCAGGACACCAGCAACGACGTGCAGATCGACCACGTCGTCGCCCTGTCGGACGCCTGGCAGAAGGGCGCCCAGCAGCTCGATGTCGACGCCCGGAAGCGGCTCGGGAACGACCCGCTCAACCTGCTCGCCGTCGACGGCCCCACCAACGCCCGCAAGGGCGACGGCGACGCCGCCACCTGGCTCCCCCCGAACCGCGCCTACCGCTGCGACTACGTCGCCCGGCAGGTGGCGGTCAAGGCCAAGTACGGCCTGTGGGTCACGCAGGCCGAGCACGACGCCGTCGCCGGCATCCTGGCCGGCTGCCCCGGTGAGCCGCTGCCGTCGGACGACACCGTGCCCGGCGCGGTTCACCCCTCCGGGGCGTAAGCCCCGCCGTGCGGGGCACGATGAACCGGGAGACGGTTCGACCGCACTCGGGGGGCACGATGGCCGGGCAGCACACGAAGGACGGGCACACGGTGCCGCAGCAGCGCGGGCCGGCGGGGACGGGCGACCCACCACCGCCCGGGGCCGCCGCGCCCGCGACCCTCCCGGGTCGGCCCGGGGCGGGTGGCCGTCCGCGCCACGCCGCCCCGCCGGTGCCCGCCCCACGTGACCCCTCGGTCGGACCCCCCGCCCCGCGCAACCCCTCGAACGGGCACCGGTTCGCCGCGTCCGCCCCGCCGCCCGGGTACGGGGTGCCGGGGTACGGGCCGCAGCCCTACGCCCCGCCGCTCCCGCCCGCACCGGCCTCCCGACTGCCGCGGTGGGCGCTGCCCGCCGCGCTCGTCGCGGTGATCGTCGCGTCCGGGGCCGCCCTCGGCGGGATCTCGGCCGCCGCCCTCGCCGCGAGCACCGGTTCGACCACGACCATCGCGGTCGGTACCGGCGACCGCGCCTTCCTGGCCGCGGTGACGGCGCGGCCCGCACTGGCCGACGTCCCGTCGGACACCCTGATCGACCTCGGTCACGGGATCTGCTCCGCCCTCACCGATGGTGCGACGCGCGGCGAGATGGTCTCGGCGGCCGTGTCGGCGGGGTTCGGCACCCGGGACGCGCAGGTGCTGGTCGACGCCGCCCGGTCGAGCTACTGCCCGGGCGCCTGAGCCGGCTCCCGCTCCCCCGACCGCACGCGGCACGCCGCGTCGAAGCCCTGGTCGACGATCCCCAGGGCGTGGTTCGCCCGCGCCCGCTGGTTCTCGACGGCGATCGACTGGGTCAGCTCCAGCAGGCCTGCCCGGCCGAACTCCCGTTCCAGCTGCGCGACCTGCGCGTCGGTGACGGTCGGCGGGGTCGCCGTCATCGCGTCGGCGTAGGCGACGGCGAGACGCTCGGCACGGGTGTAGAGCGGGTCGGTGGCGTAGGCGTCGATCCGGGCCAGCCGCTCGACGTCCAGCCCGCCGAGCCGCTGCAGCATCGTGCCGAAGTCCACGCACCACGAGCAGCCGACGACGGTCGCCGTCCGGTAGACCGCGAGCTCCCGCACCCGGGCGGGCAGCACCCGCGCGGCGCGCTGGAGGGCGAGCTCCGCGACCAGCGCCGACCAGAACAGCCCGCGGTGGTGCCGGATCACCGCGAACGGCTCCGGCACCGCCCCGTACCTCCGGCGCACCAGGCGGTAGACCAGCCGGCCGAGCACACCGGCCTCGGCCTCGGGAACGGTGGGGATGCGGGCCATGTCGTCCTCCTCGGGTCGGGATACCGGGGAGACGACGTGGGAGGCGCGGACGTGAGGAGCCGTGAGCGCTGTCACTCGTCGCGGCACAGCCGCCGGTGCCAGGCGATCGCGCCGGCATCCGTCAGCAGGGCCACCTGGTCGATCACGACCCGCAGGCGGGCGGCGTCGTCGCCCGCCGCGGCCCAGTCCCCCGCCCGTACCGGGTCCAGCGTGCCGGGTGCGCCCGCGAGCAGCGCCCCGACCAGCTCCGCGAGCAGCTCCCGCTGCCGCGCCTGCATCCGCAGCCGATCGGGATCGCTCATCACATACCGCAGCGCCACCGCCTTCAGCAGTGCCACCTCCGCGGCCGCCTCGGCGGGGACGACCAGGTCCGCGGTGTAGCGGCGGACGGGGCCCTCGCCGTGGGCGTCGAGCGTGGCGTCCGTGGCGGCGCGCACGAACCTCCCGACGAGCTCACTGGTCAGCCGCTTGAGCGCGGCGTGCGCGGCCGCGGGTGCGGTGGCCGTGTCGAAGCCCTTCACCGCGTCGACGACGGGCAGCCGGGCCAGCTCCTCGGCCGCGACCTCGCAGGCGGCCGGGTCGGCCCCGAAGTGGGTGCTCGCCAGCAGCGCGAGCACGGCCCGCTCCTCCGACGCGGACAGCGCCGCGAGGTCGATCCGGCCGGACAGGATCCCGTCCTCGACGTCGTGGACCGAGTAGGCGACGTCGTCGGACCAGTCCATGACCTGGGCCTCGACGCACCGTGGAGGCCCGGAGACGGAGCGTGCGGAGTCGACCGACGAACCGGAGACGGAGCGTGCGGAGTCGACCGACGAACCCGAGACGGAGCGTGCGGAGCCGACCGACGAACCCGAGACGGAACGTGCGGAGTCGACCGAGGAACCGGAGACGGAGCGTGCGGAGCCGGCCGCCGGCACCGGCGCGCCCTCCCGCACCCAGTCGAACACGGCGCGGTCCTCGGCGTAGGCCCCGAACTTCCGTTCCTCGCCGCGCCGCAGCCAGGGGTACTTGCAGCTGGCGTCGAGCGTGGCGCGGGTGAGGTTGAGGCCGCCGGGGTGTTCACCGGCCGCGTCGACGACGGCGACCTTGGGTTCGAGCCGGGTGAGGATCCGCAGCGTCTGGGCGTTGCCCTCGAAGCCGCCGCAGGCCGCGCCGATCTCGTCGAGCGCGCGCTCGCCGTTGTGCCCGAAGGGCGGGTGCCCGATGTCGTGCGCGAGCCCGGCGGTGTCGACGACGTCCGGGTCGCAGCCCAGCTCCTCGGCGATCCCGCGGCCGATCTGCGCGACCTCCAGCGAGTGGGTCAGCCGCGTGCGCGGGATGCCGGTGATCTCGGCGGCCTCGCCCGGCCCCACCACCTGCGTCTTCCCGGCGAGCCGGCGCAGCGCCGCGGAGTGCAGCACCCGGGCGCGGTCGCGGGAGAAGGGCGAGCGCTTCTCGGGGCGGTGGTGCTCGCCGAGCCCGGAACCCTTGGGCGGCTCGGGCAGCAGCCGGGCGCGGTCGTGGTCGTCGTACCCCTCCCGGGCCGGCGCCGGGACCGTCGCGGTCATGACCGGCGCTCTCAGCGCAGCCCGGTGTTCTCGGTCTCGGCCGAGGCGTGGGTGAGCCGGTAGTACAGCAGGGCGGCGGTCTCGCGGAGGATGTAGCGCGCCTGGGTCTCCCGGGTCTGCACCACGGGCCCGCTGCGGGTCGGCGAGGTCCAGGCCTCCAGCCCGGAGTCGCGGGCCATGGTGCGGGCCCGCAGCGAGTGCCACGGGTCGCTCACGATCAACGCGGTGTCCCAGCCGTCCTGCTCGGCCCGGGCGGCGACGGCCTTGAGGCTGCCCAGGGTGTCGGCGCCCTCGGCGACCGTGATGATCGCGTTCGCCGGGACGCCCCGCCCCTGCAGGTAGCGCGTACCGGCCTCGGCCTCGGTGTACTCGTCGCCTGCGCGGCTGCCGCCCACGGTGACGATGCGCGGGGCGAGACCCTGCTCGTAGAGCGCGGCCGCGTGCCGCAGCCGGGCGGCGAGGATCGGGCTCGGCTCACCGTCGTACTGCGCCGCGCCGAGGACGACGACGGCGTCGACCGGCCGGTCCCCGTCCACCCGCGCGGTCTGCCAGACCCGGAACATGGTGCCGCCCACGATGATCACAGCGGTCAACAGTGCACCGACCACCAGCCGGGCCGCCCACGTCAGCCCGGCCCGCGTGCGGGGCGTGGGGGTGGTCGGGGCCTCGTCGGCCCGCCTGCGGGGACCGGGATCCACGTGCCGCAGCCGGACCGTCTCCGGCTCACCGACCCGCCGGACCGTCCGGCGCGGGTGCCCGCTCGGTGCGCTCACCCCCCGATCTTCCCCTCCGACGCGCCCAACGCGCCGGCGGCGCGCCCGGAGCGCGCCGCGATGACCTCCGCGACGACGGACACGGCGGTCTCGGCGGGGGTGCGGGCACCCAGGTCCAGCCCGACCGGACCGTGGACGGCGGCCAGCTCCTCCTCGGTGACGCCCGCGCGCAGCAGCCGCTCGCGCCGGGCGGCCTGGGTGCGACGCGAGCCGAGGGCACCCAGGAAGCCGCGGCCGCGGCGGAGGCCGTCGATCAGCATCGCGTCGAAGCGCGGGGCGTGGTCGAGCAGCACGAGGACGTCGGCCTCGGTGAAGGCGGACACCGCGGCCCGGGCCTCCGCCAGCTCGGTGACGGTGCGCGCGGCCCACCCCAGGAGCGCGGCCTGCGCGAGCAGCGCCTCACCGATCGCCCCCGCGCCGACGACGAGGACGGACGGGACGGGCACCCAGAGGTCGAGCAGGATCTCGGTGTCCCCCACGGTCCGCCGCTCGGTGGCGGTGGCGCCGCGGCGCAGCAGCTCGCGGGCCGCGAGCGCGGCCTCCTCGTCGAGCCCGGGGATGCCCTCCTCGAGGCTGCCGTGCACCTCCTCGAGGTCCGGGCCGGTGAGCACGAGTGCGGCCTCGCCGTCGATCGTCGAGACCAGCGCGGCCGGGCGGGCCTCCTCCAGCGCCGCGCCGAGGGCGTCGGCCAGGGCCGCGGGCAGCGGGTGGCCGAGCAGGGTGGCGCCGCCGGCGCACGCCAGCCCGGCCTGCAGCGCCGCGCTCTCGGCGACGTGCGTGGTGCGGGTCTGCGGGAGACCCGCCGCCGCACCGGCCAGTGGGACGGCCGAGTCGTCGAGGGCCCCGTGGTAGAGCAGGCCGGCGGACTCGCCGGCCGTGGTGCCGGCCAGGAGCTGTCCGGACTCGACGGCCCCGAAGCCGTGCCGGTCCAGCACCCGGACGACGCCGATCGAGCCGGTGCCGTCCGCGGCCCAGCGGCGCAGCGCGGCGCCCAGCTCGCGGCGGGGATCGGCGGGCTGGGCGGCGGACCGGACCGGCGGGGCGTTCACGAGCGCCAGGGTAGCCACCGCCCCCGCCCGACGAGGGTGGGCCTCGCCCCGTTCGGGGGTGCGGGACGCGTCGCGGGAACCGGCGCGGGATCATCCTCGTTGTCCGGAAACAGGCCTGACCGCCCACCGACTCGTCACGGAGCCATGGACCCCTCCTGTAGTACCGGCACCGTCCCGTACGGACGGACCCTCCCCCGCCCCGCCGGAGCGCTCGCATGACCGTGCTCGGCATCCTCCTCGGCGTGCTGGTGGTCGTCGCGATCACCGCCCTGACCGGCTTCTTCGTCGCCCAGGAGTTCGCGTACATGGCCGTCGACCGGTCGCGGCTCAAGGCCCGGGCGGCCGTCGGCGACGCGGGCGCGGAGCGCGCCCTCACCGTCACCCGGCGCACCTCCTTCATGCTCTCCGGCGCGCAGCTGGGCATCACCGTGACCGGCCTGCTGGTCGGGTACGTGGCCGAGCCGTTGATCGGTGCGGGCGTCGGCGAGCTGCTGGGCGGCGCCGGCTGGGCCGTCGCGCTCGGCACGGTCCTCGCCCTGCTGCTCTCGACCGTGGTGCAGATGGTCTTCGGCGAGCTCTTCCCGAAGAACCTCGCGATCGCACGCCCCGAGCCCGTCGCCCGCCGGCTGGCCCTGCCGACCACGCTGTACCTGGCCGCCTTCGGCTGGATCGTCCGGGTTTTCGACGCCGCGTCGAACGTGCTGCTCAGGGCCCTGCGGATCGAGCCGGTGCACGACGTCGAGCACGCGGCCACGCCGCGTGACCTCGAGGCGATCATCGACGAGTCCCGCGACAGCGGCGACCTGCGCCCCGACCTGTCGACGATGCTCGACCGCGTCCTCGACTTCACCGACCGGCCCGCGCGGGCGGCGATGATCCCCCGGCCTCGCGTCACGTCGGTGGAGGCCGACCTGCTGGTGCCCGAGCTGGCCGAGGCCATGGCGGCGGGGCACTCCCGCTACCCGGTGCTCGACGAGACGGGCGAGGAGGTCGTCGGCGTCGTCTGCCTGCGGGACCTGCTCGCCCTGGAGGGGCGCGACACCTCGGCGCTGCGCGTCGCGGAGGTCATGCGGCCCGCGGTCGTGGTGCCGGCGTCGTTGCCCCTGCCCGCCGTGGTGGCCGCGTTACGGCAGGCCTCCGACGAGTTCGCCTGCGTCGTCGACGAGTACGGCGGTCTCGCCGGCGTGATCACCCTGGAGGACATCGCCGAGGAACTCGTCGGCGAGATCACCGACGAGCACGACCCGGCCCTGGCCGACCGCCCCCTCGACGCGCCGGACGGCTGGGTCGTCCCGGGCACGATGCACGTCGACGAGGTCGGCCGGCTGATCGACGCCGACCTCCCCGAGGGCGACTACCAGACCGTCGGCGGCCTGGTGATCGCCGAGCTGCAGCGGTTGCCCGAGCCCGGTGACGCCGTCCGCGTGCGGCTGCCGCGCGGTGCCGACTCCGACCAGCCCGAGCGGGACCTGCGGATCGAGGTCCGCGAGGTCGCCCGCCGGGTGCCCGAGCAGGTGCGGGTGCGGCTCGTGGACTCCGCCCCGGCGGAGGTGGAGCGGTGAGCGCGGTGTCGATCGTCGTGTCGATCGCGCTGGTGGTGCTGTCGGCCTTCTTCGTGGCCGTCGAGTTCGCCCTGGTCGCGGCCCGGCGGTACCGGCTGGAGGAGCAGGCGGGGCACAGCGCCTCGGCCCGGGCCGCGCTCCGGAGCGCCAAGGACATCTCGCTCCTCCTCGCGGGCTCCCAGCTCGGCATCACCCTCTGCACGCTGGGCCTGGGCGCGGTGGCCAAGCCTGCCGTCGACCACGCGCTCGAGCCGGTGTTCCTCGGGTGGGGGCTGCCCACGGGCGCGGCGGGGATCGTGTCGTTCGTGCTGTCGCTGGTCGTGGTGACCTTCGTGCACCTCGTCGTCGGCGAGATGGCGCCCAAGTCCTGGGCGATCTCGCACCCCGAGCGCTCGGCCACGCTGCTGGCGCTGCCGATGCGGGCGTTCATGGTCGTCACCCGGCCGCTGCTGGTGGCGCTCAACGGGATGGCGAACTGGTGCCTGCACCGGGTCGGTGTCGAGCCCGTCGACGAGATGGCCGCGGGCCGCAACGCCGACGACCTCCGCCAGCTCGTCGACCACTCCGCCCGGGCCGGCGCGCTCGACGAGGAGCGGCGCGACCAGCTCGTCACCACCCTGGAGCTGGACCGGGCTCAGGTGCGTTCGCTGGTCCACCCCGACCCCGCGGGCGTGCGCTGCGACGACACCGTCACGCGGATCCGCGAGGTCTCCCGGGAGAGCGGGCACCTGCGGCTCGTGGTCCGGGACGGCACCGACGTGATCGGCTTCGTGCACGTCCGGGACACCTTGGGCAGGCCGGGGACGGTGCGCGCCCGCGACCTCGTCCGGGACGTCCTCACCTTCCCGGCCGACACCCCTGTCCACCAGGCGCTGGCGACCATGCGGGAGGAGCGGGGCCAGCTGGCGCTGGTCACGGAGAAGGGGACGTTGCTGGGCATCGTCACGATGCAGGACGTCGTCGACCGGCTCCT